>JAQXXU010000051.1 GCA_029226225.1 Lachnospiraceae bacterium
CTTTTCGTATGTTATTCTTTTCGTATGTTATTCTTTTCGTATGGCCTTACATTCCGCCCAATCATTTTACGCCGTACTGCCCAGGTTTTTGTTGGCGGTACTGAGCATCAGCTTAATACGGTTCAGCTGGTTTACCTCCGAAGCGCCCGGATCATAGTCAATGGCCACAATATTAGCCTTCGGGTAATCCGCCCGGATATGCTTGATAACGCCCTTTCCGACGATGTGATTAGGCAGGCAGCCAAACGGCTGGATGCAGACGATATTCTTTACGCCTTCATCTATAAGCTCAAGCATCTCACCTGTAAGGAACCATCCCTCGCCAGTCTGGTTTCCGAGCGATACGACACTCGTAGCCCGCTTTGCTGTATCATCGATGTAAGCCGGCGCTGTGAAATGCTTTGACTCATCAAAAGCCTTTCTTGCAGCGCTTCTCATCCACTCGAAGAACTTGATCCCGAGATTTGAAAGCTTGACTGATCTCTTCGGTGTGCCGAGATTTTCGTTCTTAAACCTCTCATTGATAAAGCAGTAGAGCAGGAAGTCTGTAAGGTCAGGGATCACTGCCTCTGCTCCCTCTGACTCGAGCAGATCCGCGAGATGATTATTTGCCACGACTGAATACTTAACCATGATCTCGCCGACGATTCCTACTCTAGGCTTCTTTTCATCTGTTACAGGCAGATTATCGAAGTCGTGGATGATGTCACGGCACATCTGCTTGTACTTTCTGTGAGAAAGCATCTTCGGCTGTGACAGAAAGTCGATGACTTTCTTCTTCCATTTCTCGTAAAGCTCATTTGCAGAGCCCTTTACCTTCTCGTAAGGTCTCATCCGATAGAGACACTTCAGGAAGATGTCTCCAAACTCAAGACCATAGAGACCGTGCTGGATGACCTTCGGTCCGAGCTTAAATCCAGGGTTCTTCTCAAGTCCCACGAGGTTAAGAGAGATGACCGGAACCTTCTCGAAGCCTGCCTTTGCCAGCGCACGTCTGATGAAGCTGATGTAGTTTGACGCACGGCAGCCACCACCTGTCTGGGTGATAAGAAGCGCTGTCCTGTCGAGATCATACTTTCCTGACTTCAGGGCTGCTATAAACTGACCTACGACAAGAAGTGACGGATAGCAGGCGTCGTTATTTACGAAACGCAGTCCGTTATCCACACAGTCCTTTGCCGGAACTTCAGGCACCACGACTGTAAAGCCAGCAGACGACATGGCCGGAGCTATGATGTCGAAGTGGATAGGAGACATCTGCGGAGCGAGGATGGTGTAGTTCTTCTTCATCTCCTTTGTGAAGATTTTTCTCTTGTATGATGAAGGTACTACTTTTCTCTTCGCTTCCTCTTCCTTCTGCTGCTTTCTCTGTCTGACACGGATGGCCGCTAGCAGGGAACGCACACGGATACGGGCAGCTCCTAAGTTATTTACCTCGTCGATCTTAAGACAGGTATAGATCTTTCCGCTGTGGGTTAAGATATCAGATACACAGTCTGTCGTTACGGCGTCGAGTCCGCAGCCAAATGAATTCAGCTGGATCACATCGAGGTAATCAGTCTTCTTTACGAAGTTTGCGGCTGAGTACATTCTCGTGTGGTAGGTCCACTGATCCATTACGATAAGAGGACGCTCGAGTTTTCCGAGGTGGGAAACCGAATCCTCTGTGAGCACTGCCATGCCGTAGCTTGTGATAAGGTCCGGAATTCCGTGGTTTATCTCAGGGTCTACATGGTAAGGTCTTCCGCAGAGAACGATACCGTGGCGTCCCGTCTTCTTTAAGTACTCGATTATCTCCTCGCCCTTATTCTCTATGTCTTTTCTGGTTCTCTGGAGCTCGAACCACGCCTTGTGAGCAGCGTCCTTTACCTCGCTCTCATCGATGTCGAACTCCTTTTTGAATACTTTTACAAGCTGATCCGAGAGCACTTCTTCGTTCGTAAAAGCCATGAACGGATTTAAGAAGCGGGCTTTTCCATCAGTGATGTCCTCGACGTTATTCTTGATATTCTCAGCGTATGACGTAACTATAGGACAGTTGTAATGGTTATTCGAATCCTGGAACTCATTTCTCTCATACGGAACACACGGGTAGAAAATAGTCTTTATTCCGTTATTTATAAGCCACTGTACATGGCCGTGACTAAGCTTTGCCGGGTAGCACTCAGACTCTGACGGGATTGACTCAATTCCCAGCTCGTAGATCTTTCTCGATGAATCAGGAGAAAGCACTACCGAGAATCCTAATTCTTTAAAAAATGTAGCCCAGAACGGATAATCCTCGTACATATTTAAGACTCTAGGGATTCCTATGACTCCGCGCTTTGCCTCTTCAGGCTTAAGCGGTTCATATCCGAAGATTCTCTTGTACTTGTAGTCATAGAGGTTCGGAATATTGTCCGGGTTCTTCGGTTTTCCGAGTCCTCTCTCGCACCGGTTTCCAGTCGTGAAACGGCGACCGTCGGAGAACTTATTTATAGTCAGCATGCACTTGTTCGTGCATCTCTGGCAGTGTGTCATGTTCGTCGTGTAGGTAAGTTTCAGGATATCGTCTATCGGAAGCATCGTTGTGGACTGCTCGTCCTCGTATCTCTCACGGGCGATGAGCGCTGAACCGAAAGCTCCCATGATTCCTGCGATATCAGGACGGGTCACATGGAGTCCGCCGATTTTTTCGAAGGCGCGAAGTACTGCGTCATTGTAAAAAGTACCGCCCTGTACGACGACATTCTGTCCGAGCTGCTTCGGGTCAGAAAGCTTTATTACCTTAAAGAGTGCGTTCTTTATGACTGAGTACGCAAGTCCGGCAGAGATATCAGCGACTGAAGCGCCCTCTTTCTGAGCCTGCTTTACCTTTGAGTTCATGAATACGGTACAGCGGGTTCCGAGATCTATGGGATGCTTTGCGAAAAGCGCCTCCTTGGCAAAATCGATGACATTATAATTCAATGACTTCGCGAATGTTTCGATGAAAGAACCGCAGCCTGATGAGCA
>JAQXXU010000052.1 GCA_029226225.1 Lachnospiraceae bacterium
TATAGGATATGAAGATAAAGACCTGATCTTCCTGGAAAATGTCGGGAATCTGATCTGCCCGGCGGAGTTTGATACCGGAGCAGGACTTAAAGTCATGATCCTATCAGTCCCGGAAGGAGACGATAAGCCTCTTAAGTACCCGCTGATGTTTGAACAGTCAGATGCCCTAGTCATCACGAAAATGGATACGCTGGAGTATTTTGATTTCAGCCTGGACAAGTGTGCTGAACGTGCTTCTAGACTGAATCCATCTATACAGATATTCCCGCTCTCAGCCAAGACCGGAGCGGGAATGGGTATTTTTGAAGAATGGTTAAAGGAGCAGGTCCGCTCCTGGAAGGGTGAAAAGTCCGATTCTATTTTTCACGACTAGATGATTTCTTAGCGCAGAGCAGGATGAATACGACAAGCACTGCGGCGAAAATAAGCCAGCCTGTCAGTGCTCCTGCTCCCATAGGCGAGAACTTATCATAATACCCCTTGAAGTATATGACTAGAATTATCAGAGGAAGGATCCATGACATATACCATCTGAGCTTTGATGGGAACTTCATTCCTTTCCCTTCATCTGCTTCAGCTATAAAGCCCTTCCATCCCCAGCCATTGTCTCTCGTACAGAAAAGTACAAAGGCCAGGCTGCCGAGTGGAAGCAGGTTATTCGATACGATAAAGTCTTCGAGATCGAGGATAGATGTTCCTGCACCAACCGGCTCAAAACCAGACCATAGATTATAGCCGAGCACACACGGCATAGACAGAAGGATTACTAAAGGCGCGCTTACGAGCACGCTTTTTTTTCTGCTCCATTTGAAAAGGTCCATGTCAAAAGCGATGATGTTCTCAAACACAGCTATGACTGTAGAAAGCGCCGCAAACGACAGGAACACGAAGAATAGTGCTCCCCATACCTGTCCGCCTGGCATTCTGGCAAACAGATTCGGGATAGTGATAAAAATAAGGCTAGGACCGGCATCAGGTTCGATTCCGAAGGCAAAGCAGGCAGGTATTATGATAAAACCAGCCATCAGTGCCACAGCCGTATCAAGTGCTGTCACTGTGCAGGCCTCTCCGGTAAGGCTCCTGTCCTTTCCTAAATAGCTTCCGAATATAAGCATGGCGCCTACACCTATCGACAGTGTAAAAAATGCCTGGCTCATCGCAGCATAGACTACATTCCCCCAGCCTTTTTCGGAGAGATTTTTAAAATCAGGTACAAGATAGAATCTGATCCCGGCTCCGGCTCCATCTAGAAAAACTGAATGAACTGCTAGGATCACCATAAGAGCAAGAAGAGCCAGCATCATCCACTTCGTGATCCGCTCTACTCCATTCTGTACACCGAAGAAGCAGATCACAAAGCCTATGACACAGACCAGTATAGTCCAGAAAGCCATCTCGCCAGGATTTCCAAGCATTTCTGAAAAGCCTGCCTTTATGGCAGCAGGCTTTGCTCTGTTAAACTCGCCAGACAGCTGACGCACGAAGTAATCGAGCATCCATCCACAGACGGTCGTGTAATACATCATAAGCATATAACAGCCGATAATGCTTATCCACTTCAGGTGGTGCCAGTGACTTCCTGCCGGTTCGAGTGTCTCAAAGGCCAGTGCCGCACTGTGCTGAGCTCTTCTTCCAATAGAAAATTCGCAGATCATCACCGGAATTCCCATGATGAGCAGAAATATCAGATACAGCAGTATAAATGCTGCTCCTCCATACTGTCCGCACAGATACGGAAACTTCCATACATTCCCAATACCTATCGCACACCCCGCCGACACCAGAATAAACCCTATCCTGGAGCCAAACTTTTCCCTTTTTACAGTTTCAGCCATAAGTAAAATCCTTTCTTTTTCCTAAAAACTTTATATATCTTAGCACATGATCCGGTTTATGTCACCATGCAGTTTAAAGCACTAAAATCATAGTATTCTGGCTTTTTTTGCAAATTTTTCATAGACAAGTTCACGTATAATGTAATAAAAGTATGTTTTTTTAAGGAAAAGTGGAGGTTATAATGGTAAAGGAAGTAAATAAGAATATCTTCGTAAACGACTGGGATTTTCCCCGAGAGGACTATCACTGTGATGACCCGGAGAAAAAAGAACTTACAATGAAACTCGCCCAGCTCATCACCGATTCTATCCCGAGAAAGCTCAAAGGCGGAATGAAGGAAAACCATATGGATTTCTGGATCCTCGACAGGCTTCTTAATAAGGATGAAGTACGCTTCATGCTGAGCTTCGAGAAGCGCCGTACCCCTTATACTACGGCAGAGCTGGCGAAGAAAAATCATATGTCAGTTGAAGAGACCCAGAAAGTCATCGACCATCTGCTCTGGATCGGGATCATCGAGCAGAACCGTGATAACGCGGACCAACATATCCAGTACATCATCCCGAAATGGGTCGTAGGAAGCGGCGAGTACATGGTAGAGCATCCTACTCTCTGTGATGATCATCCTGAAGTAGCTACGATGTTCAACCTCGCTCCGCAGGAACCGCTTGAGCTTGCAGCAAAGCTCGTGCCACCAGGTGGCGCAGGCATTGGAATGCATGTCATCCCTGTAGAAAAAGCTATAGAAACGGAACCTACATCTGTCAGTGTCGAATACCTCTCTCACTGGCTGAAAAAATACGACAAATTCTGCACGATGGTCTGTGCCTGCCGCAAAGCCCAGAGATACAGAGGCGAAGGTGTCGGTGATATCGAGGGATATATGTGCATCGGTGTCGGAGACATCGCCGAATTCCTTGTAGAATCCGGGAAAGATGCGCATTATATCACCCGTGAGCAGTGTATGGAGATCATAGAGCGTGCAGAGAGAAAAGGCTATGTACATCAGATCACGAATCTCGATGGACCAAACAGGATCGTAGGCATTTGCAACTGCTCTCCTGGAAGCTGCTATGGTCTTCGTACATCACAGCTTTTCAATACCCCGAATATGAGCCGTTCAGCTTATCGCGCACATGTCGATGCTGAAAAGTGTGTAGCCTGCGGTAAGTGCGTGGAGGTCTGCCCTGCCGGTGCTGCCAAGCTTGGCCAGAAACTCTGCCACGCCGATGGCTCTAAAGTCATGTATCCAGTTCATGAGCTTCCAGATGACCATGTCTGGGGCGAGGACAAATGGGATAAGAATTATAGGGAAAATAACCAGATCCAGTGCTATGATTCAGGTACTTCTCCTTGTAAGACAGCCTGCCCTGCCCATATCGCAGTCCAGGGTTATGTCAGGATGGCCGCTGAAGGCAGATATGAAGAGGCTGTAAAGCTTATTAGACAGGATAACCCGTTCCCTGCAGTATGCGGTGCAGTCTGCAACAGACGCTGTGAGGACCGCTGTACCAGAGGACTTATCGATCACCCTGTAGCAATAGACGAGATCAAGAAATTTTTAGCTGAGTACGAGAGAAAAAATCCAAAGGCTTTTCTCGAACCTGTCGAAAATCCAAATGGCGAAGAATGGGTCCAGTACCCTATCGCCGTGATCGGGGCCGGCCCAGCAGGACTTACAGCAGCCTGGTATTTAAGAAAAGAAGGCTACCCTGTCACAGTTTTTGAAAAGGAATCACGCCCAGGTGGAATGCTCCTTAACGGAATTCCGAATTTCCGCCTCGAGAAAAGTGTCCTAGAATCAGAGATAGATCTGATCCGTCAGATGGGTGCAGAGATAAAGTGCGGAGTTGAAGTCGGAAAAGATGTGACGATCCAGCAACTCAGGGAGCAGGGATATAAAGGATTTTTCGTAGCTATAGGTCTTCAGGGAGGAAGACTGGCAGGCGTTCCTGGTGAGGATGCCAGTGGCGTAGAATCAGGAGTCTCTTTCCTCAAGAAAGTAAACCTCTCAAAAGAGAAACCGCATCTGGATGGCGATATAGTCGTAGTCGGCGGTGGAAACGTAGCAGCCGATGTAGCCAGAGCCGCTCTTAGAACTACAGACGGAAAGGTCACTATGCTCTGCCTCGAGCAGCGCGATGAGATGCCAGCTGCAAAGGATGAAGTAGCTGAGATCCTGGGTGAAGGAATAGAGCTTAAAAATGGCTGGGGACCAAAGGAAGTCATAAAGAATGATGATGGCACGGTAAAGGCCATAGTCTTTAAAAAATGTACTCAGGTAAAGGATGCCGATGGCAGATTTAATCCTTTATATGACGAGAATGACACGATTGAAATCCCATGCTCTCATGTGCTTATGGCTATAGGCCAGGCTGCTGAATGGGGACATCTGCTCGATGGTACAAAGGTCGTACTCAGAAGAAACGGTACCGCTGAAGCTGATCCTGTAACGCTCCAGACCGCAGAGCCTGATATCTTCGTAGGCGGAGATATCAATCATGGCGCCAGATTTGCCATAGATGCCATCGCTGATGGACGCGAAGGCATGGTATCTCTGAACAGATTTGTTCATCCGGGACAGTCACTTACCATCGGAAGAAATCTGCGTCATTTTATCGAGCTCGATAGGGATGATATAAGGATTGATAGCTATGATAATGCTGACAGACAGACCCCTGGCAGCAAAGGTACTGTAAAGGAAGCTGTGAAGTCATTTAATGATATGAGACTTCCGCTGTCTGAAGAACAGGTAAAAGCCGAGGCTAACCGCTGTCTGAAGTGTGGCGCTACTACTGTCGACTTCAACAAGTGTATCGGCTGCGGACTCTGTACCACCAGATGTGAATTCGATGCCATTCACCTCTCACGTGACCTGCCTCACTGCTCTGATATGCACACCGCCGAAGAGATGATGGACGCTGTGAAAAAATACGTGCCGAAGCGTATGATGAAGATCATGAAGACAAAGCTCACCGGTCATTCCGAATATCCAAGTGAGCAGTAATACAAAAAATTATGCATGAAATGGGAATAGTGCTTCATCTGGCGAAAACGCTGGATGAAGCTGCTGAAGAAAATCATATAACTAAATACGGATCAGTAACCCTCTCAGTAGGTGAAGTATCAGGCATTATGACTGATTACTTCACCGAATGCTGGGACTACTTTAAGAGCAGACATCCTCTTCTTAAAGACTCTGTCCTGAAACTCGAGACCATCCCGGCCGTCACCTTCTGCTCTAACTGTGAGAAAAACTATCCTACAGTCAAGTACGGCAAGACCTGCCCCTACTGCGGTTCTGACGAGACCTGGCTCATCACCGGAAACGAGTGCCTGATAAAGGAAGTAGAAGCAGAAACCTCCGATGGAACCGAAGGCACAGTCGAAAAAGAGGCAGAGGATTTGAGCTGAGGTGCACTAAGTCGGCTGTCCGATCACTTTATCGACAGCATCCTTGCCGAAGGCCTTGTGTATAAAAAAACGGCTGTGGAGACGCATTCCACAGCCGTTTTTTTTGCATCAATTTTCTATTACGCAGTCTTCTCTTCTGCTGCCTTCCGAAGTACTGTAATGACTTTCTTAGGGCACTTGGCGGCGCAAGCGCCGCAGCCGACACATTTGTCCTGATCTATGTAGGCGATGTTGTCGACTACATGGACGGCATCGTACTGACAGGTCTTCTCACAGAGATGGCAGGCGATGCAGCCGGTCTTGCAGACTGACATGACATCTTTGCCTTTGTCTTTGTTGCGGCAGTCGACTACTTCCGAAGCCTCATAAGGGATCAGCTCTATGATGCTTCTCGGGCAGGCTTCTACGCACTTGCCGCAGGCTTTGCAGGCTTCCTTGTCTACTAAGGCGATGCCGTTTACGATGTGGATGGCATCGAACTGGCAGGACTCTACGCAGTCGCCGAATCCCATGCATCCGTACTTACAGTCTTTAGGGCCGCCGCCTGGTACGAAGGCCATGGCCTGGCAGCTCTTTACACCGCTGTAGTTATACTTCGTCGAAGCCTGATCACAGTCACCGATACATCTGACATGAGCTACCATGCGGACCTGCTCTCCTGCATCTACGCCCATGATGGCGCCGACTTTTGCGGCTACCGGAGCTCCTCCGACAGGGCACTGGTTTACAGGAGCTTCTCCTGTGACGATGGCATGAGCGCATCCCGGGCATCCGGGATAACCGCAGCCGCCGCAGTTATTTCCAGGAAGTACTCCAAGCACTTCCTCTTCTCTGGGATCCACTTCTACTTTGAACTTCTCAGAAGCCAGACAGAGAAGGAATCCGATCAGACAGCCGGTCGCACCGACTATCACTGTTGCGATAATTACTCCACTTAACATACGAATACCCTCCTTAGATCATTCCTGAGAATCCGAAGAATGCTATGGACATAAGGCCTGCTGTGATAAGAGTCATGGCAGTTCCCTTGAAGTACTTCGGGTAATCATTGTACTTGTACTTCTCACGAATGCCGGCGAGGATCACGATGGCCAGGAAATATCCAAGGCCTGTGCCGAGTCCATAGACAACACCCTCGAGAATGCTGTAGTTATTTGTTACGTTCTTAAGTGCTACACCAAGAACGGCGCAGTTCGTAGTGATCAGCGGAAGGTAAACACCTAAGGCCTGGTACAGGGACGGGACATTTTTCTTAAGGAACATCTCTACTACCTGAACCAAGGCAGCGATGACCAGGATGAATACGATGGTATCGAGGTATTCAAATCCGGTCGGCACCAGGATGTACTTGTACAGAAGACCAGCCACCACAGAAGCGATTGTGATAACGAAGGTAACTGCACCGCCCATTCCTACTGCTGTCGAAGTCTTTTTTGATACTCCAAGGAATGAACAAAGACCTAAGAACTGACTTAAGAGTACGTTATTTACGATGAACGCACCGATAAATATAAGTGCCAGATTTGTCATTTACCACTCGCCTCCTTCTGCTTTGCCTTGAGGTTTGAAACGGCCTCCTTTACGTTCGGGTTATCAGAATCCATAGCTGCTTCGAGGCTGTCCTCGTCATTACACAGGCAGGAGTTCTCGATAGGTGCTAATGGTTTACCCTTAGCAGCCTGCTTCTCTCTTACGATATTCATGATGACTACTAAGAGAGCGAGGATAAAGAATGCTCCAGGAGCAAGCACGAAGATAGAGATCGGAGTATATCCTGCTTTTCCAGCAGCCTTATCTGCTAACGGAAGGATCTGTGCTCCGAAAATACTTCCTGAACCTAAGAGCTCTCTTATTGCTCCGATAAAAATCAGTGAACAGGTAAATCCAAGTCCCATTCCGAGTCCGTCGAAAAGTGACGGGATAACCGGGTTCTTTGATGCGTAGCTCTCTGCACGTCCAAGGATGATACAGTTTACGACGATAAGTGGGATATAGATACCAAGCGAATCATACAGGCTCGGCAGATACCCCTGTATCAGGAACTGAACTATCGTAACGAACGATGCTACGACCACTATGAAAGCCGGCATACGTACACGATCCGGGATCATTTTTCTAAGGGCTGAAATAAGCGCGTTTGAAAGCGCAAGTACGACTGTAGTGGAAAGTCCCATTCCAAGTCCGTTCATGGCAGATGTCGTGACTGCAAGAGTCGGGCAGATACCCAGTACGAGGACGAATATAGGATTTTCCTTTACGATACCATTATAAAGTCTTTCCTTCGGGCTATCCATCA
>JAQXXU010000053.1 GCA_029226225.1 Lachnospiraceae bacterium
TCAGATGGTGTTATGGTATCAAACGGTATCTCACAGCTCCCTGATGTAGCGAACTACTTTGGTACTTCTCTCAGCAAGGCACCGAATGACGAGGGCGATGACCCGAACGGAAAGGCAGCAGCCAGCGGAGATGCAAAGGCTGCTTCCAAGTCAGAAGACGATGCGAAGAAAGTAGTCGAAAAGGAAGCACTTGATGAATCGGAGCAGATGGCTCAGGATGTAGAGGAGCAGGCAAAGCACTATGGCATTCAGGATGATGTGGAGATAGATTTTAACGGACAGTATGTACGGCTTACGCTAAACGGCGCGTTTTTGTTCGATTCTGGTCAGGCAGAGCTTAGATCAAAAGCCCGTCCTATCGTAAAAAAGATAAGTCAGATCCTTAACGGCTATAAGGATTCACTTATAGAAGTTGAAGGACATACCGATAATGTTCCTATCAACTCGGCCAAGTATGAGGATAATAATGTTCTCTCAGCATACAGAGCCCTGAATGTGGCGAATGATATCCGTAAGTATTCTACTGTGAAGGCTTCGCATATATATAGTTCGGGACGTGGACAGTACGATCCTGTCGCAAGCAACAAAACTCCCGAAGGCAGAGCCAGGAACAGAAGAGTAGAGATAAAGATATATAATTCCTATAATTCAAAGAGATAAAGGAAGAAAGAGAGCATAAGAGATGAAAAAAAGCTTACTCACGATGATCACCTTAGCGCTGGTGCTTATAAACCTTCTGCTTACCGCCATTATAGCTGTTGCTATCCTGCCGGAAGTAAAGAACGTAAACTCCCTGGTATCAAAGGTAGCGTCGGCCATAGACTTAAATGAAAATGGCGCGGCTACAGCTGATGGCAGTGATGGTACTAAGACTTCCAACGTACCTATCGAAAACCAGACGATGGTTTCTATCGGAGGAGATGATGGACTTACGATAAACTTAAAGTCAAGTGACGGAGAGACCCACATTGCTGTCATCAAGGCGCAGCTGGTGATGAATTCAAAGGCAGAGAGTTACAAGACTAACTATGCTGCACTTACGAATGAGAACGGTTCGGCATCCGGCCAGGTATCACAGGCTATACAGCAGACTGTATCACAGTATACGGTCGAACAGATGCAGAACGAACAGCAGACAGTTATAGATGCCTGCACGAAGGCAGTTCAGAAGATTTTTGATAAAGAGTTTGTAGTAGGTGTTTCGTTTACAAATGTTATCTATCAGTAAAGAGAATGGGGTGGTATCATGAGTGATGTCCTCTCCCAGGCAGAAATCGACAACCTCCTGAATGCGATGAGCAAAGGTGAGGTGGACGTCGATGAGATGACGCAGCCCAAAGAGATTCCTGTAAGGGAATACGATTTTTCGAGGCCGTCGAAGTTCTCGAAGGAACACCTGAGGACACTTGAGATTATATTTGAGCATTATGGCAGACTCCTGTCCACGAACCTTCCGGTTTACCTGAGAAAAAACGTACAGGTGGAGGTCATGAACTCTGAAGCTGTTACGTATCAGGAGTTTACGAATGCCCTTTCCAATCCTGTTCTTTTAGGAGTCATAGATGTGGAACCCTTAAAAGGGAACATCATCATGGAAATGGCCACAAAGCTCGGATTTGCCATAGTTGACAGAATGCTCGGCGGCGAAGGTGAGCCGCTTGAGAAGACCAGAGATTTTTCGGAGATAGAGATACTTATCATCCAGCGGGTGATGAATATGTGCGTTGAGCTCCTGCGTGAGCCGTGGGAGAACGTAGTAGACATTCATCCGAAGCTGAACAGAATCGAGACAAATCCGCAGTTCGCGCAGATCATTTCTCCATCTGAGATGATCTCTATCGTCACACTGAACCTGAAGATCGGTGATGTGGAGGGCCTGATGAATATCTGTCTTCCCTACCTGACTCTTGAGCCTGTTATGGACCGCCTGAACACGAAGTTCTGGTTCTCGAACATGCAGGAGCATGATGAACAGGTATCTACCGATGATATGGAGGGACTGATCAGAAACACCCAGGTCCCTGTGACGGCTGTACTTGGTAATTCCACCATAAGCGTGAATGACTTTATTTCACTGCAGAATGGTGATATCATAAGACTTGACAGGAAAGCCGATGATGAGCTTGATGTCTACGTCGGATCTATAAAGAAATTCAACGCGCTTCCCGGCACCTACGATAATAAATACGCTGTCCGGGTAACAAATGTGATACGAGAGGAAGAAGGTTAGGATGGGAGATACCACGATATCTCAGGATGAGATCGACGCGCTCCTGAATGCATCAAATAACGGTGGAACTGCTCCATCGGACGCATCAGCAGAGACTGAAGGTCTTACCGAAGAAGAAAAGGATACCATCGGTGAAGTCGCGAACATAAGCATGGGAACGGCGGCTACAACCCTGTTCTCCCTGGTAAATAAAAAAGTCGAGATTTCCACTCCGGTAGTCTCGATGGCGAACTGGGATGACATCGTCAATATGTACGAACGTCCCTGCGTCATGGTAAAAATCAGCTATACCAAGGGACTGAATGGAAGCAATATCCTTATACTGAAGGAAAACGACGTAAAGATCATCACCGATCTGATGATGGGCGGTGATGGAACGAACATAGACGGAGATATCACAGAGCTTCATCTCTCGGCTATCTCCGAAGCCATGAATCAGATGATGGGATCCGCATCAACAGCGCTTTCCTCCATGCTGAACATGACCGTAGACATATCACCTCCGCAGTCAGACCTTATTGATCTGCAGGAACAGGTCAAGGGAGGAGACATAGATTCCTTCCTGGATGGTACCTTTGTCCTGATAGATTTCAAGATGCTTATAGGAGATCTGGTTGACTCGAAGATGATGCAGCTGTATCCTATCAGCCTTGCAAAAGAGATGTGTTCGCTTGTCGCCAATAACATGCAGGAAGATTCAAAGTCCACGACAGAGGATATGAACTTTACACCGCCTCCTGCCGAATCGCAGCCACAGCCGCAGCCGCAGCCGGCGCAGAATACAGTAGATAATGGGGCACAGTATATGCAGCAGAATCCAGGCAGTATGCCTCCACCGCCATCACAGCCTGTAGTAAATAGTACGGTGAATGTCCAGGGAGCACAGTTCACACCATTTGTGTCGAATATCACTCCTCAGCTGGCAAATGAAAATATCGACCTCATAATGGATGTTCCTCTTGAGGTGTCGGTAGAGTTAGGCAGAACTCATAAATCCATTCATGACATCCTTGAGTTTGCTCCGGGAACTATCATCGAGCTGAACAAAATAGCCGGTGAACCGGTAGATGTCTTAGTGAATGGAAAATACGTAGCTAAAGGCGAGGTAGTCGTCATCGAAGAATCTTTCGGTGTACGTATTACCGAGATAGTTAAATAAGTCAACAGTAACAAGGAGATGACAAAATGGGAAAGAATATTCTTATCTGTGATGATGCAGCATTTATGAGGATGATGATAAAGGATATCCTTACGAAGAATGGCTATAATGTAGTTGGAGAGGCTGAAAACGGTGTCAAGGCTATTGAGATGTACACTGAGACAAAGCCTGATCTAGTACTCATGGATATCACAATGCCGGAGATGGATGGAATCGGAGCCCTGAAGGGAATCCGTGCCAAAGATCCGAATGCTCAGGTCATCATGTGTTCAGCCATGGGTCAGCAGGCCATGGTTATCGAGGCTATTCAGTCAGGAGCTAAAGACTTTATCGTAAAGCCTTTCCAGGCGGAACGAGTACTCGAAGCTGTTAAAAAGGTCATTGGCTGATGTTCCTTGCATCCGGTCTCGAAAGCTTTGGACAGCTGTTAGTTGCGATACTTATGTTTGTGGTGGTGGTAGCTCTATGCTACTTTACCACCCATTTTATTGCCGGGTATCAGAAGAAAAGGCTGTCGGTCGGGAACTTTGCTGTCGTAGATACGATGAAGATAGCGAATAACAAGTTTCTGGCTATAGTAAAGGCGGGAAAGGATAATTATTATCTGATTGGAGTAGGAAAAGACGAGATCACCTTTCTGGACAAAATAGACAAGGATGAGATCAGCTTTAAATCGGATTCGGGTTCCGGAACACCTGGAAAGAACCCTGATTTTAGCAGATTTAAAGAGATGTTCATGAAATACGCAGGACGTGGAAAGGACAATACAGGAGACTGATGAAGCGTTTTTTGAAGATATTCACGACTATTCTGATCTGTCTCGGACTCGTATTTTTTTCATCGGCCATTTTCCTGGTATGCACAACACAGACTGTACATGCCACTTCTACGACAGACGATACCACGAATGAGAGAGCTCGTGCAGATGGAAGAGCAAGAGTGAATGATGATTATGGTGGAACTAATCAGTCACCTAACACTACAGATGAGTCTACGAGCACAGGATCAGGCGGATTCAGCCTGAACTTCAACGGAGATTCCGGATCTTTAAGTGCAACCGTACGTATACTTCTTATACTTACGGTTCTTTCGCTTTCACCGGCTATTCTCGTGATGATGACGAGCTTTACCCGTATCATCATAGTACTGCACTTTATCAGGCTTGCGCTTGGAACACAGACTTCTCCTCCTAACCAGGTGCTCATTGGCCTTTCACTGTTCCTTACCCTGTTTATCATGTGGCCTACATTTTCTTCGGTGTATAACAACGCCATAGTGCCTTTTGATCAGGGCAAAATAACTCAGGAACAGGCCTACCAGAGAGGCAAAGAGCCGATAAGAGAGTTCATGTATGGTCAGACACAGTCGAAGGACTTAAACCTCTTCTGTGATATCGCAGGCATCACTTATGATGACTATGATGATGTGCCAATGCATGTGTTGATCCCAAGCTTTATCTTAAGTGAGCTCAGAACCGCGTTTATCATGGGATTCCTTATTTACATCCCATTTATCGTGATAGACATGGTGGTGGCGTCAGTGCTCATGTCAATGGGTATGATGATGCTTCCTCCTACAACTATATCCCTGCCGTTTAAGATTCTTCTCTTTATCATGGCAGACGGATGGAATTTAGTGATCGGAAGTCTCGTAAAGACCTTCCAGTAAGGAGTAAAAATGACAGAAGCTCAGGTTTTAGATATCATGCGTGACGCTTTCTATAACGTCATAGTCTGTTCGGCACCCATGCTCCTTATATCCCTGGTAGTAGGCCTGGTCATCAGTATCTTCCAGACCGTTACTTCGATTCAGGAACAGACACTTACTTTCGTGCCAAAGATCATATCTATTTTTATCTCACTCCTTATCTTCGGCTCATTCATCATGAGGACGCTGGTGACCTTTATCACTGATCTCTGGTCGAACTTTAACGTCTATATAAAGTAGCGTACTTATGGTGAATTATACCTTTGACCTGTACCAGATAGAGTATTTTCTTCTGGTACTTGTACGTATAAGCTGTTTTGTATTTACGGCACCGTTTTTTTCCATGAGAGGTGTGCCGAATCTGACGAAGATCGGATTTTCGGCTATTCTCTCTCTTATGATGATAGAGACGATGCCAGCAAATGAGGCTGATTATACCGGAGTGATCGGGTACGCGATACTCGTCTTCAAGGAAGCTATCACCGGAATGCTGTTAGGATACTCGGCCACGATAGCGAACTCGATAGTGCTTTTCGCAGGTAATGTAATGGATATGGACATAGGATTTGCGATGGTCACTGAGTTTGATATGTCGATGAATACGCAGATTACGATTACTGCCAATATGTACTATTATTTCACCCTTCTTCTTATGCTGGTCGGAGGGATGCACAGATTTCTTATTAGGGCTTTAGCTGATTCTTTTTCACTGATTCCTCTTGGTGGGGCGGTATTCAGAAGAGATGTGCTGCTTCAGTCCATGATCTCTTACATGAGAAATCTGTTTGTACTGGGATTTCGGATCATGCTCCCGGTTTTTGCTGTAATGCTTATCATGAATGTGATCCTTGGCATCATGGCAAAAGTGGCGCCTCAGATGAATATGTTCTCGGTAGGTGTCCAGATCAAGATCCTGGCTGCTTTTGCGATCATGTATCTGATGGTATTCCTGTTCCCGGAAGTAGTAGATATGATCTCAGAGCAGGTAAGGGTGAACATGCGTAACTTTGCCGGAGGGCTGCACTATTGACGGATCAATTATGTCAGAAGCCCCTTCTTTTAGAGCTTGACCTGACTTTTTTCTCAGATAAGACTGAGGAACCTACTGCTAAAAAAATCAGTGATACCCGAAAAAAAGGCTCCGTGGCGAGAAGCCAGGAGCTTGCGATGGCTATCGAACTGCTTGTTCTTTTTATATCACTGAGAGTATTCGGTCAGTGGGCAGTAGGCAGGCTTTTAGGTATTTACAGGTGGTCGATCGGTTCACTGATACCTGATTATATAAAGTCGGAGCGCCGTATCCCTACAGTGGCTTCGATGCATACGCTGATGAGTGATGTATATAAGCAGATGCTCACCGTTATTATCCCATTTATGGCTGCCGGTTTTCTGTCAGCTCTATTGGGGACAGGGCTTCAGTTTTCTTTTAAGGTATCGACTGAGCCTCTGAAGCCGAATCTCGATAAGTTTAACCCGGTAAACGGATTCAAGAGGATGTTTTCAAAGCAGGCTCTTATGAATCTGGTTCTGTCTCTGGCAAAGATCGCGATCATTTTTTTCGTAGCCTATTCAGTCATCCAGGGACATCTGAATGAGATTTTTATTCTCTATGAGCTTGATCTGATGCAGGCTGTCGCCCTGATTGTTGATCTAGTCATCGACGTGGGTCTTCGTATCAGTATAGTCTATGTGATACTCGGATTTCTGGATTTTTTCTATCAGAAGAGAAAGTTCAGAAACGATATCAAAATGACCAAACAGGAAGTAAAGGACGAGTACAAGGACTCTGAAGGAGACCCTGAGATCAAGGGCAGACAGAGACAGAAGATGCGTGAAGTCTCTCAGAAGCGTATGATGCAACAGGTGCCGAAGGCCGATGTTGTCATTACGAACCCTACGCACATAGCTGTGGCCATCCAGTATGACGCAGAAAAATCCGATGCGCCGCTGGTTGTGGCAAAGGGCGAGGAATTAGTCGCTCAGAGGATAAAGGAAGTAGCCAGGGAGAATAACGTAGAGATAGTCGAGAACAAGCCTCTTGCGAGAGCTCTGTATACTACTGTTGACATAGGAGCCCAGATACCGCCTGAACTGTATCAGGCAGTTGCGGAAGTCCTGGCCGTGATCTATAATAAAAAACACAAAAGAGGGTAGTATGACAGGAAAGGAGAAGCAGTTTGGATAATGTCCTGGAGAAAAAGACGGGCCTGAAGAAGACGGATATAGCTGTAGCAGCCTATCTTCTTGCTGCCATCATTTTCTTTATTGTCCCTATACCTTCGTGGCTCCTTGACATCTGTCTGGCACTTAACATCGCCGTAGCTCTGACTGTCCTTATAAATGCTCTGTTTGTCGTAGAGCCTCTGGACATGTCATTCTATCCGACTCTGCTTCTCCTTACCACCATTTTCAGAATTTCACTTAACGTGGCATCTACGAGACTTATCCTTACGACAGGTTCTCCTGGTAACGTCATAGAGACATTCGGCTCATTCGTAGGCGGAGGTAACCTTATCGTAGGTGCTATCGTCTTTATCATTATCCTTGTAGTACAGTTCGTAGTCATTAACAAAGGTACCGAGCGTGTATCTGAGGTTACAGCTCGATTTACCCTCGATGCCATGCCTGGTAAGCAGATGGCCATAGAGGCCGATGTGTCTGCCGGTGTTATCGACGAGAAGGAAGCTAAAAAACAGCGTGACAAACTTCAGGAAGAATCCTCATTCTTCGGCTCCATGGATGGTGCCACGAAGTATGTAAAGGGAGATGCCACTGCCGGACTTATCATAACCGTGATCAACCTGGCCGGCGGAACCATCATGGGTGTAGTAAACCAGAACTTAGACATCCAGGCAGCCCTGAACAAATATGGTATCCTGACTATAGGTGACGGTATATCTTCATCTATTCCTTCACTGCTTATCTCACTGGCTACAGGTCTTCTCGTAACCAAGGGCACGAAGACAGCCGATTTCTCAGGAGTCATGATGAAGCAGCTGTTCGGCATGCCGCGTGTTATGTATGTCGTAGGAACTGTCATCGCGCTCTTAGGACTCTTTACACCTTTAAATCCGGTGATATTCCTGGGATTTGCAGCCATTTTTTTCATAGTAGGATGGCAGATGTCGAAGAACATCGGAAAAGAAGACATAAAGACCCAGGTACAGGAAGAGGAGACCCAGGCCGAAGAGATAAGACGTCCGGAGAATGTCGTATCTCTTCTGAACGTCGATCCTATCGAGCTTGAATTCGGCTATGGTATAATTCCGCTTGCGGATGTAAACCAGGGAGGAGATCTGTTAGACCGTGTAGTTATGATAAGACGTCAGATAGCCCTTGAGCTTGGTACTGTCGTTCCTATCATAAGACTCCGTGATAATATACAGCTGAATCCGAACCAGTACATCATCAAAATAAAGGGGGTCCAGGTGGCCGATGGTGAGATACTTTTCGACCATTACATGGCTATGAACCCGGGCTACGTAGAGGAAGAGATCACAGGTATACCTACGACTGAGCCTTCGTTCCATCTGCCTGCGCTCTGGATCACAGAGGGACAGAGAGAGCGTGCCGAGTCGTTAGGATATACGGTGGTAGATCCGCCTTCTATCATCGCCACTCATCTGACTGAGGTGATCAGGAACCACATAGCAGAACTCCTCACGAGACAGGATGTCCAGAACCTCGTGAATAACCTGAAGGAGACAAACCCTGCTCTTGTAGACGAGCTTACACCTGCAGAGATGTCTCTTGGAGATATAGAAAAAGTCTTAAAGAATCTTCTCTCGGAAGGCATTTCTATCAGGGATCTTCTGTCTATTTTCGAGATTCTCGCAGACCATGCAGGAAACACCAAGGACACAGACGTACTTACAGAGTACGTACGACAGGGGTTAAAGCCGGCTATTTCAGCGAAGTTTTTCGATCAGGGAGTACCGAATCAGGTCATCACTGTAGATCCAAAGGTGGAGCAGGAGATCATGGCTTCTGTGAAGCAGACGGAACAGGGAGCTTACATCACCCTGGATCCGGAGAAAGTAAAGACCATCATGGATTCTCTTGGAAACGAGATAAAGAAGATGGAGGACCAGGGAAAGACTCCGATAGTCGTTCTTTCTCCTATAGTCCGCATGTATTTCAAGAAGATCACAGAAGATTACTATTCAGACCTTATTGTGGTATCATATAACGAGATCGAATCTGACATCGAGCTTCAGTCAGTAGGAATGGTAAGTGACTCATGACTATAAATAAATACACAGGTAAGACAAAAGAAGAGGCTATAGAGGCAGCCAAGCAGGACTTAGGCCCGGCAGCAGTCATCATGAACGTCCGGGAGGTCCGTCCTGGAGGTCTTTTTGGCATTTTTAAAAAGAGTACATATGAAGTCACGGCTGCGATAGAGGATGACTACAAGTCAACGGATGAGAGCTTTAAGACCCCTCCGTATAAAGTCGAGAGTCAGAAGACTAACGGAGTGGCGTCTAATTTTTCAGCTGTAGCTGATGAAAAAATAGACCTGAATGCTCCTGTAGAAGATTCAGCGATAAGCCACTATAAGAAGAAAAATCCGACTCCAAAGGCACCTGAGTCAAAGTCTGCTGAAATAGATGCCAACGAGCTGAAAAGTGCCTTTGAAGCCGTGAGCAAAGTCATAGAGCAGCCTTCTGCACCTGCGCATGATGAAAAAAGCGCAGAGAGAAAAGAACCGGAGAAGGAGTTTGTGCCTCTTACGCCAAAGCAGCAAAAAAAGGCAGAGGCAGAAGCACAAGAAGACGTAAAGCTAAAACAGACACCAGAACAGAAGCCTGCTTCTGTTGCCGGGACAGATGATACCGGATTTTCTGGGCGTGGGACCGGGGCATATCTGGGATTTACCAGGATGCTCTATAATAAAATGATAGATCACGAAGTGGACGAGAGGTACGTAAACCAGGCTCTGTCTGATCTTGATCAGATGATAGAGGCTGGAAACAGCATGGATTATCTGCTTTCGAACGTCTACCAGAAGATGGTCCTTAAGGTAGGTGTGCCAAGACACATCACTATAAGGAGTGAAGGCGCTCCATCAGTTGTTTTCCTTGTGGGTCCTACAGGAGTAGGAAAAACGACGACGCTGGCCAAGCTTGCAAGCCAGTTCAAGGTCACTATGAATAAAAAAGTGGCATTTCTTACGGCTGATACTTTCAGGATAGCTGCAGCCCAGCAGCTTTCTACCTATGCTGATATCCTGGACGTGAAGTCGACGGTGCTCATGTCACCGGAGGATCTGGTTGCAGCATTAAATGAGAATAAAGAAAACGACATCATCTTCGTCGATACTGTCGGATTTTCACATACAAACGAAGAACAGCAGAAAAATCTTTCGAAACTTCTGTCACTTGTTCCTGCGAAGTACTCAAAGCAGGTGTATCTGGTCCTTTCAGCTACTACAAAGTACAGTGATCTGAAGAGGATTGTAGACACGTATAAGTCATTTACGGATTTTTCGCTGATCTTTACAAAGCTGGACGAGACTGAGAACTATGGCAATATCTACAATATACGCCAGTACAGTGGAAAAAGTCTCTCATACATCACGAATGGACAGAAAGTTCCTGAGGACATAGCAGTGTTAGATCCTCAGAAATTAGTCAAGAACCTGCTTGGAGGAGCATAATGGATCAGGCGGAAGGATTAAGAAATGTTATAAAATCCCAAAACCAGAAGAATGTCGCTTCTGCAAGGGTTATAACTATTACAAGCGGAAAGGGAGGAGTAGGTAAATCGAATCTGGCAGTAAACCTGGCGGTTCAGTTCAGAAAAATGGGCAAGAGAGTGATCATATTTGATGCCGATTTCGGACTTGCGAACGTAGAAGTCATGTTTAACACTGTCCCTAAGCACAATCTCTCTGATGCCGTTTTCAAGGGTATTCCGCTTGCGGATATAATCACAGCCGGACCGATGGGCATAGGCTTTATATCAGCGGGAACTGGAATACTTTCACTGAACGATCTGAGTGAAGACCAGGTTCATCTGCTGGTCCGTTCCCTAACCCAGCTTTCAGGACTCTGTGACGTCATCATAGTAGATACAGGGGCCGGTATTTCCAACCATGTGATGGATTTTGTCATGGCATCTCCCGAGATACTTCTTGTTGCTACGCCTGAGCCAAGTTCTATCACTGATTCGTACTCGCTTCTAAAGGCTTTTTTCTTAAGCCCTGTCTATAACAGCCAGATCAGCAGGATCTCGCTGGTAGCCAACAGGCTTAAAAATGACAGCGAGGGCGAGGCAGTCTTTAAAAAACTGGATTCGGTGGTGTATCAGTTCCTGAACGCCCAGATAGGCTTTGCCGGAGGGGTACCGCAGGATCCGTCCCTTGAAAAAGCAGTAAGGGCGCAGAAGATAGTAAGTATAGCTTACCCTGCTTCAAAGAGCTCCAGGGCATTCCAGTCGATCGCGAACAAGCTCATGGACGACGACAATGACACAGAAAAACCCCGTGGATTTTCAATCCGCACGCTGTTTGACAGCTTTATTAAAAAGTAGGTGCACATATGGCTGAAGATAATGCAGATGTAACTCTTTCCTATGGTGATAAGATTACTATTATAATAACTCAGGAATATGCACAGGAGCAGAATGGTGGTGACAAGGCCAGACGTTACCTGTCACAGGTTCACGATATAAAAGCCGATGGCACTATAGTTATGGAAATGCCGATGATACAGAGGAGGCTCGTGGCACTTTCCACGGGGCTACGCTATACATTCATTTTTACCATAGAAAAAAATGACGAAAAAGCCTTCTATATAGCTCAGGGTGAGCTAGTCAGCCGTTACCGTGAAGGCAACTTCTTCCTTATGGATGCCAGGCTTTCTACACCACTGAAGCATTTCCAGAGAAGAGAGTTCTACAGACTTGACTGCTCACTAAGGAGCATAGGAGTAGCCTTAGGCGGGGATGATTTCGACCCTAAGCACATAATAGATGCCAGCCAGTTTCTGTTAGAGCATATAGAGGATGGCTATCAGGTAGCTCACGGCATCATCTCGAACATAAGCGGCGGAGGAGCACTGCTCATTACTGACTACGACTTTAAAGACACTTCTTATATACTGCTCCGGGTCATTTTCAAGGATGAAGCAACTAAGGCAGAGGAGAAGAAGAATAAGGATGATGTCTTTGACAGGAAGTTAGAGGATCACGACGATACCATGGAGCTTTTAGCGAAGATCCTCGAGAAAAAATACAACGATTCTTCTGAGAAATACTCATACAGGCTCATGTTCGTCTTCAAGAATCCTAGATTCCGCGAGCGTATCATCAGGTACGTCTTTGATGAGCAGAGAAAGCAGAGAAAAAAGGAGCAGGGGAGCCGATGATAAAAGTATTAGTTGTAGATGACTCTGCACTCATGAGAAAAACCATGTGTGATATAATCAACTCAGTGCCTGAGTTTGAAGTCGCTGATATCTGCAGAGACGGAAAAAGTGCTTTGAAGGCAGTGCTGGAGAACACATACGGCTGTATCGTGATGAATGTCTATCTGTCAGGGGTCATGAGCGGTGTATCGCTTCTAAAAAGCCTTGCGGACCAGAAGAGCCGGATACCTGTTATCGCCATCACTTCGGCGGTACGGGAAGACCGTGAAGTTACGGTACAGGCGCTTGATGCCGGAGTCGTAGACATGGTTGTCAGGCCTTATTTTTTCAGTGATAAGGCTGGTACAGAGAAGTTCAGACAGTCGCTTATAGCTGCACTTAAGACTGTATCTTCCGGAAAAGCAGTCTCTGGATTTGCAGACCGGATCTCACAGGCAGTTCCGTCATCAAAGCGGAAAGGCAGGTATTCACTTGTAGCACTGGCCTGTTCGACCGGAGGTCCACAGGCGCTGCACAGGATGATACCTATGCTTCCTGAGCATATAGGTGTTCCGATGGTGGTTGTCCAGCACATGCCGGCGGGCTTTACAGCCTCGCTTGCAGAGCGGATAGACCAGGATTCGAAGATCCACGTGAAGGAAGCCTGTGATCAGGAACCGTTGATGCCGGATACAGTTTACATAGCACCCGGAGGCAGACATTTTACGGTGGTAGAAGACAGAGGAATGAGACTTACGGCTCATGTCTACGACGGACCGCCGGTCCATAATCTCCGCCCCTGTGCTGATGTCATGTATGAATCCCTGTGTAAGGTCAGAACGGATGATATCCTCTGTGTAGTCCTTACCGGCATGGGAACTGACGGCACTGAGGGTATCGGCGAACTGAAGAAATCCAAGCACATATACACGATCTCACAGGATGAAAAGTCATGTGTGGTCTACGGCATGCCGAAGTCAGTCCACGACAAAGGCTTGTCGGACGAAGTAAAACCTATAACAGAAATAGCAAAATCTATCAGTAGAGAACTGGGGGTTTAACAAATGGATGTAGGACAGTATCTTGACATTTTCATTGATGAAGCGAATGAGCACATACAGTCTCTTTCGGATAACATCATGATCCTCGAGAAGGAACCGGAGAACAAGGATGTCATAAATGAGATCTTCCGTGCCGCCCACTCCCTTAAGGGTATGGCAGGTACCATGGGATTCAAGAAGATGCAGCATCTGACCCATGACATGGAGGATGTATTCTCTGAGATCAGGAATGACACTGTAAAAGTCAATTCGAGTCTCATCGATATCCTTTTTGACTGCCTCGACGCTATCGAAGCCTATGTAGATACGATAAAGCAGACTTCGAACGAAGGTGACGAGGATAATGCAGCCCTGATAAAGAGGCTGAATGACTTCCTGGCTGAAGCAAAAGGTGAGAAGAAAGCTGACGATGCAGCAGAGGAAGCCGAAGAAGAGAAGGAAGCTGAGAAAGAAAAAGAAGAAAAGGCTGATGCAAAGGATGCATACAAGCAGATCAGACTTGAAGAAAACGATATAGCTACCTTAAAGCAGGCAGCAGATTCAGGACTGAACCTGTACGGATTTACAGTTCATGTCCAGAAGGACTGTCTCCTCAAAGCAGCGAGAGCTTTTCTGGTATTCAAGGCTGTTGAGGACTTCGGTGAGATCCTTATCTATTCCCCTAGTTCACAGGATGTGGAGGATGAGAAGTTCGATCTGGCATTCTCATTCATCATCGGCGCGGCTGGTGAGCTGGATCCGATAAAGAAAGCAGCAGAGAACGTATCGGAGATAGAGTCTGTAGAC
The DNA here is from genome assembly GCA_029226225.1 of Lachnospiraceae bacterium. GTDB lineage: Bacteria > Bacillota > Clostridia > Lachnospirales > Lachnospiraceae > Weimeria. The sequence continues at coordinate 14,293 of JAQXXU010000053.1, forward strand.
TGTGACAAGGTCACACCGGATATGTTCAAAATAGAGGCTGCTCCGGCACCTGCAGCTGAAGCACCGGCTGCTCCGGCAGCAGACGCAAAGCCTGCGGCTCCAGCTCCGGCAGCAAACAAGGCACCTGCGAAGAAGGATACCAAGAGCAAGAAGCAGACTGTGAACAAGCCTGTTACAGCAAGGACAGTCCGTGTGGATATAGAGAAGCTCGATGCCCTGATGAACCAGGTATCAGAGCTTATCATCGCGAAGAACTCACTGGTTTCTCTATCAGCCCAGGCTACAGAGAATTCATCTTCTGGTGATTCGAGCAGCAGACAGACTTTCCAGGAACAGATAGAGTATCTGGAGCGTATCACGACTACCCTTCATGAATCAGTCATGAAGGTACGAATGGTACCTATCGAGAGCACAGTAAATAAATTCCCTCGTATGATCCGTGATCTCTCACGTCGACTGAAGAAGCCGATGGAACTGGTCATGACTGGTGAGGATACAGAGCTTGACCGTACAGTGGTCGACCAGATCGGTGACCCGCTGCAGCATCTGCTC
>JAQXXU010000054.1 GCA_029226225.1 Lachnospiraceae bacterium
CTGTGAGAGTCCTGTGTTTAATCCGCCTGTCACCTTGTACAGTGAGACACCGGCTGCGGCCCAGATCAGGGCGATGACACCTTCGGCAACCATTGCGCCGTAGAATACGAAGTGTCCCTGTTTCTCACTCTTCAGGCAGCGAGCCATCAGAGGCGACTGTGTCGAATGGAATCCTGAGCATGCACCACAGGCTACCGTGATGAACATGAAGCTCCAGATAGGAGTGTGATCAGGATGCATATTGTAGAAGTGTGTCCAGATCTCCGGAGTCGTGAAGCCATGAGTCGGAAGGCCGATAGCTACGCCGATTGCCATGATGATGAGGCAGATACCGAAGATCGGGTAGATCTTTCCGATGATCTTATCGATTGAAATAAACGTAGCGATAAAGTAATAAGCAAAAATGATAATGAGCCAGGTAACTGTCGAAGCGAATACTCCGCCGTTTCCGACGTGTTTCGGATCGATAAGCTCTACCAGGAGGCCTGCAGGTCCAACGGCGAATACCGTACCTACCATGATCAGCAGTACGACTGAGAAGAATCTCATGATCCACTGCATCGTCTTGCCAAGGTAAATTCCCGTAACCTCGGCGATTGAATCCCCGTTGTTCCTTTCTGAAAGCATACCAGAGAAGTAATCATGTACACCACCGGCAAAGATAGTACCGAAGGTGATCCAAAGGAATACGACTGGTCCCCAGAGAGCACCCTGAAGGGCGCCAAAGATAGGTCCAAGTCCAGCGATATTAAGAAGCTGTACTAAGAACATCTTCCATTCCGGCATGACCACGTAATCGACTCCATCGTTTATCCGTACCGCAGGAGTCTCTCTGTCGTCCGGTCCGAATGTCTTCTCTACAAGCTTACCATAGGTGAAATATCCGCCTATGAGGATGATAAGACATATGAAAAAGCTTATCATATGAACACTTCCTTTCGTTTACATACTTTTGACTTACACTCAGCCACCGTGGCCTTGTGCATAATTCACAAAAGCAGGCCTTGCTTTCTCTTTTCGAATTCATTATAGTGCACAAGAATATAAAATTCAAGAGAAAATTAGTTGTTCATATTGCACAAAAACTAAAGCATTTTAGTCTTCAGAAATCTGTTGTTAATTCAATTTATCTAAAAGTCGCTCATAAAGCCGGTACCAGTGCTGGACAGTGTTCTCCAGAAAAAAATAGTGCGCCAGATAAAATGCTAAAAGCACCAGGAATACGAGAAATATCGGGCCAGAAGCAAGCAGCGTATCAGGCAGGAAAAGCACTACGGCGAGAGCGAACAGGGTGATCACTATGGTAAAAAATACCACGATCAGGTGTACCAGACGCTCATGTTGAAGGAATTGTAGCTTCTGCAGATGAATCCCAAGCATTTTCTCCACTTCATCTGTTGAATGCTCACTCGAGAGGAAATCCTCGACCCGCGCCTGATGTCCTCTCGCCCATTTTTTTACATTTATACCATACTTATCGTCCATAGATATCTCCGAGTCTTAGCGCAATCAGTTGCCCAATAATGCGATCAATAATCAATTCTCACAAGTGTAAGTCCTTCAGGCGGCGCCGTAGGGCCTGATGCCTCGCGGTCTTTTTTTTCAAGCGCTTTCTTTATGAAGCCCGGCTCTCTCTGCCCACTTCCGACCAGTATCAGGCTCCCAGCGATGATACGGACCTGGTTATAGAGAAATCCGTTTCCCTCGACATGGATCGTGATCACATCGTGCGCGTCTCGTGTAACCCTGATTTCATGGATAGTTCTGACAAAAGTGTTCGTCTGCGACTTTATCGAAGCAAAACTCGTGAAATCATGCTCGCCGGCAAGTGCCTGAGCCTCCTCATCCATCAAACCTTCATCAAGCTTCCTATGAAAAAAATACGTGTATCTCGAAAGCAGCGGATCTGGAAACGTACGGTTTAATATACGGTACTCATATACCTTGTTCGTCTTCGCAAACCTCGGATGGAAATCTGCCGGTACCTCCTCGGATTTCTGTATCACTATGTCTCTCGGAAGCCGCTCGTTTAGTGCGAAAGCCACTTTTGATGCAGGCATTCTGGTTTCTGCGTCAAAGACAGCGACATTCCCGAGTGCGTGTACGCCAGAATCCGTGCGACTGGCGCCGATAGTCTGTATCCCGGTCCCGAACAGGTCGGAAACCGCCTGATTTAATTTTTCCTGTATCGTAATGCCGTTCGGCTGGACCTGCCACCCGCAGTAATCCGTGCCGTCATAGGCTACTGTCAGCTTTATTCTCATGCGAAAATCATAGCACAAAGCGTACAGCATTGTCTATTTTTCCAAAAAAATATATAATTGCGACAGATGAAAGGAGTTCAAATGAAAAGTAATGCTGCGCCTGAAAAAGCCTCCCACACCTTCGGTCCCTTCTATGATAAGGGTTCCGAAATCCTGATCCTTGGGTCGTTCCCCTCTGTCAAATCCCGCGAGGTCGGCTTTTACTACGGGCACCCGACAAACAGGTTCTGGAAGGTCATATCGGACATTTTTCAAAGGAAAGAGCCTGCTGCGATAAAAGAAAAGCAGGAGCTTCTGATCTCCTGCCACATAGCCCTGTATGATGTGATCGATTCGTGCGAGATAATCGGTTCCGCCGACAGCTCGATCACTGATGTAAAAGTGACCGACCTGACTCCGATCCTTAACGGCACGTCTGTCGGAAGCCGCATCTTCGTCAATGGCAAAACTGCTTACCGGCTCTACATGAAGTACCAGTTCCCAATATACGGCATCAGGCCCATCTGCCTGCCATCGACTTCCGCTGCAAATGCGAGATACCGGCTCGATGATCTGATCCGTGATTGGCAGGTCATAGACCCCGGCATGATCTCCACTTCCGTAGATGATTTGGGACAAAAATAAAAAGCGTACCAATAGGCACACTTTTTATTTTTTCTATATGGGATGGCAGTTTAAAGGTTCTTTCAATATCACGTTTTATAAATATTTAAATAATTGGTTGCTTCACCTGATAAAATTCGTCTGCTGCTTTGCTGATTTTTCTGGCTGTGGGATGCTTGCTGCCATTTATCATAAGTACCTTCATTTTTTCTCCTTTTCGGAAATCATCCTACTCCGTACATTCCACGGATCTTATCGTATATTCTTTTTTCAGGTATTCATGACTTGCTGTTATCAGCATCATCGTCTTCTGAATCTTCCTCCTCATCATCAGAAGTACCGTAAAATTCATTAAACAGATCCTCGATGCCTGAAATGGCTTCAGGCGGAAGGCCTCCGTTCCTGTCGAGATGGTTCCTGTCTGTTTTCTGCATGAGTCCCATGGTAAAATCCTCCTTCCATTACATTTTTCTTGTCGTCCATACGGCTCTCTCCCTTCTATCCTTAGAAAAATATGTGCAGTGCTATAACTGCGGCAAGGAACGCGAAAATGAAAATGTAGGCATTCGCATCACGGCGCTGGTAATGGAGCGGCTTCATGCTGGTCCGTCCTTCTCCTCCGTGGTAGCAGCGGGCTTCCATGGCAAGTGCGAGGTCATTCGCACGGCGGAAGGCTGATACAAAAAGCGGCACCAGAAGTGGCACCATGGCCTTGGCTTTTTTCACGATGCCCTTACCGTCGAATGATGCTCCGCGCGCCATCTGAGCTTTCATGATCTTATCTGTCTCATCACTTAGGATTGGGATAAAACGGAGTGCTATCGACATCATCATCGCGATCTCGTGCACCGGCACATGTATATAATTCAAAAATCTGAGTCCGGTCTCCAGACCGTCTGTCAGCTGATTCGGTGTGGTCGTAAGTGTCATGATCGATGTGCCAATGATGAGATATATCATGCGTATAAGCATCAGCACCGCGGCACGGATTCCCTGGATCGTGATCTGCACCTTGCCCCACTTCACTATGGCATCTCCCGGTGTAAGGAACAGGTTAAAAATGCCGCAGATCAGCAGCAGGATGATGATCGACTTCAGGCCTCGTACCATGTAAGAAAATGGCACCTTCGAGAGCGCGATGACTCCGAAGAGACAGATCGTGATAAAGCAGAAGCCGACCGGGTCGTTG
>JAQXXU010000055.1 GCA_029226225.1 Lachnospiraceae bacterium
AGTCCCGAACCGCTGCAGGATGGAATTTTCCGGCACCGACAAAAAAACGCTCGAAACCGCCTGCGAAAAGCTGAAAAAGGAAATCCCTGTAGACTACGAGATAGCAGATGACACTCACGTGCTGATCATCGGAGAGAGCGCACACGCTTCTACCCCGGAGCTTGGTGTAAACGCAGGACTTGCTGGCATCACTCTCCTTAAATATCTGCCTCTCGCAGATGACAGGAGAAACGGCTTACTGAAAAAAGTGCTCGAACTTTTCCCATACGGAGTATATGACGGAGCAGGACTCGGCATCGCGATGACTGACAAAGAGGGACTCTCACTCTCCGCCACCCTCGACCTTTTCTCCGTAGATAAGGATGGCATGTCGTTCTCATTCGACTCGAGAAGTCCGCTGAATGCAGACGATGACAACTGCCTTAAGGTCGCAAAGGAAAAATGCGAGAACGCCGGCTTTACTTTCGAAACTCCTGGCATCGTGCCGCCACACTACGTACCATCAGACTCAGACTTCGTAAAGAACCTGCTCGCAGCCTACGAGGACGTGACCGGCCTTGAAGGAAAAGCCATCGGCATCGGTGGCGGTACCTATGTCCATGACATAAAAAACGGCGTCGCATTCGGGGCTGTCCTTCCGGACATCGATACCCACATGCACGGCGCCGATGAATTCATTGACATATCAAATCTGATTACTGCAGTCGAAGTCTACGCAGAAGCGATCCTCCGGATCTGCGGCTGATCACATGAACTTACTATCATCGACATACTCGCGGACGCGGTAGACGGTCTCATTGAAGACCGGGATCACCTCATCCATCGTCTGCTTCGGAGTGTCGCCGCGCTGATTTTTAAAGGCTCTGTCCGCCAGCTCCATCGCGCCGATATTCAGGGCAAAGTAGGCGAGCGGATGGCAGATATTGTACACGTCGATCGCCGGCTGACCATAGAGCCCTTTGAGCTCCTGCTCCAGCTGCGGCGCATGGTCCAAGAAGATACTGAGAGCAGCACGGTAATCACCGATGCTTTCACCGAAGTATGAAAGTCCCGCAGTCGTATCGAGGAAGGAGCCGCGCTTCAGCACGAGCTTGCTCCCTTCAGTCAGCGGCAGGGACACAGTAAACTTCGTCCCATTGCCATAGACTGATTTGACATCTATTTTACCATCCATCCTCTTTACGAGACTTGAAACAATCGAAAGTCCGAGGCCGGTGCCCTGAATGTGCCGGTTCTTCTGGCTGTCAAACCTCCTGTACTTAGTGAAAAGATACGGGAGATCTTCTTTTTTGATGCCTATCCCGGTATCAGCTATCGCAAATACAAGCTCACCCTTTTCATTCTGCGAGGCATGAACCTTTACACCGCCTTCCTCAGTGTACTTGATGCCGTTCCCTATGATGTTTATCAGGATCTGGCGGAGACGGTCATCGTCCCCCTCCCAGACATCAGGCGTTCCCGGAGCACGAACCACTTCAAGAGCAAGGCCCTTCTGTTCGGCCATGGCGGACATCATGTTGCGGATATCGTTTAATATCTCAGACAGATGAAACCGGCGGATGTTTAGTTCCAGCTCCTTCCCGTTCAGATCCACCATATCAAAGATATCATTTATCAGGAAGCCGAGCATCTCAGACGATGAGAGTATCTGTCTGACATATTCCTTGGTCTGCGACCTGCCGGAGACCTGGTCTATGTGCATCGCGTCAACTCTTATCATGTGAAGCGGAATGCTTATTTTTTCAGAGACATCAGAGAAAAGTTTCTCTTTAGATTCTGTCTCGACCTTAGCCTCTTTATTCTCATTTTCTACGCGTTCCATCAGGATCTTAATCTGACGGTAATCCCTCGACTCGACAGCGAGAAAGATGATGTAGAGCAGGAACGACGAGAAGCAGATCACAAATACTGCCCTCTTCGAAAAAAATTCTTCGGAAATGCAGAGCGCAGTGATAATTCCCGCCAGGATCAGAACCTTTGAACCGGGATTTTTCTTCTCCTTATAGTAGAGATAGGCGTAGCACAGCATCATGACCATCGCTATCTCCACCAGGATAAAATCCAGTATATAACAGATGATCCTTATCGGAGAGCTGATCAAATGAGTCGTAAAGACTATACGAAGCGGCGCATCGAGAATCGACGTATCTATCGTAGCAACAAGCCATCTGCGAAACGCCTTGCTGTGCGAAGTCGTATTTCCGTACTGTTTCTCAAGAAAGATCAGGAGGATTATGTCAAAAACTGCTGCATCCAGATTAAACCAGATATTTACCGGTACATGAAACATCAGGCATCCTCCTTTCCTTTTTTTATCAGAGAATTGATCATAGCATAGAGCTGATCTTTTCGGACGGGCTTTGTCACATAGCCATCAAAACCGGCCTCAGCGTACATCTTCCGATACTCTTCTCCGTCATTTCCAGTCACCATGATGACAGGCGTGTTTCCCTTCAGATCAAGTTCACGCATTTTTTTCATGGTAGCCATGCCATCCATGACAGGCATCTGATGGTCTATAAGTACCAGGTCGAAGTGCCCGTTCTTCATGGCTTCAAGCCCTTCATGGCCACTGTTTGCAGAAGTGACTTCAGCCTCGGTAAGTCCTAAAAGTCCTTCGATGATCTTTAAGTTTATCGGAGTATCATCGATGCTTAAGACCTTCTTGCCCTCTAGGTCAGGTGTCGCAGTATCGCCTTCGTTCTTCTGGTCTCCGGCCTGTTCAGCCGCCTGGTTCAGGAGAGAGTTGACCACTGAAAGAACAGTTTCGCCCTCTTTTTTTATCTTCCTGGCGAGAACCTGTACCACCGGATCCTTATCCTCCAAAAGTATCAGCTGGTCTATGCCGATCACGGCATTAAGCGGAGTCCTGATCTCATGCGTCATTCCTGTAAATAGGTCATCCCGGGCTCTCTGCGCCTCGCGGATCTTTTTCTGGGCTTCCTGGCTTTCCTTTAAGAGCTCTGACATCCGCCTGTAGTCAGGGGACTCGAGCGCAAAGTAAGCGACTATGACTGCGATAACTCCTGTGCCGTGAGCTATCAGAACTCTCGCATTTATGAACGCCTGGACCACTACACCGATCAGAACTATGATATAGCTTACGGTAAGCGTCGTCTGCTGCCTTTTCGTAAACTCCTTATTATGCTGTACCATCTGGACCAGAGCCATAGTCACTATGAGCAGCGGGAAACCATAGCCAAAGATAAACGACCACGGTGTCCTTATGAATTCTCCCGTCCTGAAATCATAGTCTATGATGTAAGGCACCACGAGGTTTAAAGCATGTATGGCTAGATATAAGTAAAATACGACATTCATCGCTATATTTGCTCTGTGGAGTCCCTTCGTAGGCCTCATATAGCTTCTCAGGTATTTAAAAAGAGAATACGCTATACACCCGAATCCACAGTAGTTTATCGTATTAAGGAGCAACACGATAAAGTAGGCATGAGGAGTGCCCGGATCTATCGACTTCGTGACAAAGGTCGCCGTCAGATCCATGAAATCCGCAGCCACTGTTACGATACACATGACACGGAAAGATCTCAGGTTATTTTTCCGGTCGAGGATAACGAACACGCAGAGTATAGCGCCAAAGGTAGCTGCGACTTCCTCGAAGTTTACATTGATCCCTGTCGATATATGTGAAAATATCTCCTGTATCATACGCCCACCCCCTTTGTGGCCAGGACGCTTCTGATCCTCTTTCTCATAAATCTCTCATCCACCGGACGCTCTATGATGTCTGCTGCACCGCAGGACATAGCGCGTATCTTTGCCTGTCTGTCTCTTTCATCAGTAAGAAAGATCATCGGAGCCGTGATCTCGAGGAAACTATTCTCATGCCCTTTGGTCATCTCTGAATCAAAAATACACAGATCCGGAATGTCCTCTCTATATCTCTCAAATGCGGTCTCTCTGTCCGGAGCCTCGATGACATCATAGTCCCTTCCGATCAGGTAAGACAGTACGTCTCTCTCCACACCAAATGATACAGCGAGAAGGATCTTTGCCATCTTTGGCTTATTTACATCGGCAGTTTCTTCTTTCTCTGCTGGTGTTTGAGGAGCTAGTGGTTCCTCCTTTACCTCAGGTGCCTGTGGTTCTTCAGGAGCTGTTTCTTCAGGTTCGTCTGAAAGAGCTTCCTTCAATTTATCTAAGAGATTGCCGTATTCTTCCATGACCTTATCATGGTGCTTGGCGATGTACTCCCTGTCATCAGCCTTGCATGCATCCTCTAACTGCTTTGCCCTCTCTGATAAGGCATCAGCTCCGATGGTCCTGCTCGAACTCTTTAGCGAATGAACGCCAATCCTGTAGTTCTCATAGTCTTCTTCCTTTAATTCCTTATCCAGCTCCTGACGCTTATCTCCGCTTATGTAGTCGCCTATGATCTCGATATAGAAGTCCTGCATTCCGGCGCAGTAGGTCAGGCCGCTTGAAGTATTGAGGAATCCTGAGAGGCGTTCCATTTTATTCTTTTTGCGCGAAGCCGGCTTCTCAGGCTGCACTTCAGCTGACTTTTCTGTCGGCCTGGTCTCCGGCACATGGTAGAGTGCCTCTGCCCTTTCCTCTTTAGACTCGACCGGTTCTGACTTTTTCTTCTCAGGCGTAGTGACTTTGCAGTAGCGGTTTATCATCTCGAGAAGCGCGTTTTTCGTGGCTGGCTTCAGTATGTATGAAGCAAAGCCGTGAGAGGTGTATTCTCTTTCGACATCTGTCACGGCATTCGCCGTAAGGGCTATGACCGGAGTATCCGGACAGAGATTTTCTCTTCGGATGCAGTCCATAGCCTCGACACCGTCCATCACCGGCATTAGATGATCCATGAAAATGATATCGTAAGGCTTTTCCCTGTCCCGTATCCTGTCGATAGCTTCTTTTCCGTTCATGGCACTTTCCACGTGAGCGCCGGTGTCCGAAAGGAGTTTCATCGTGATGTCGATATTGATCTTATTATCATCGACGACAAGGATATCGAATTTATTTGCTTTGCTCCCCTCTGTCTTTATGACAGTGTTCTCGGTAAGCTCATATAGCTGTTCAGAAACTTTCGCTCCTATGCGGTCGTGTGAGACATCTCCCTGCCTTATCGTAAACCAGAAGCGCGAACCGACCCGGTATGAACTCTCATACTCGAGCTTTGAGTCCATTTTTTTAAGGAGGCGGGTAGCAAAGGCGAGACCAAGGCCAAGACCAGAAGCGTTATCCTTCGGATTTGCCTTGTAAAAAATCTCTCCAATCCGCTTTAAGTCCTGTGGCTTCATGCCGATACCGGTATCTTCCACTGAGAAGGTAAGTCCTGACACATTCCAGCCTACCTCTATGTCTACTTCTCCATTATCTGTGTACTTTATCGCATTGGAAGTCAGCGTATCCATAAGCTGCTGGAGTCTTATCCTGTCACCGAACAGCTTCGTCGGGAGGTTCGGGTCCACATGGATATTCACCTTCAGTTTCTTATCGGCATTGTAGAAAAATACCTTTCCCTTCATGTCACGGATCAGATTCACAGTATCGTATTCGTCGTTCTCTATCGATACGTCCTCGTCCTCTATCTCTATAAAGTTCTTGATATTCTCAGTTATCGAGAGGAGGTTTCGGCTGGCCGTACGGATCTGCTTTACATCATCTGCCGCGGACCTTTTTTTCTTATCGCCGAGAATGACCTCGGAATAGCCTACTATGGCATTCAGCGGGGTACGGAGTTCATGAGATAAGTGCAGCAGGAACTCGGTCTTGGACATCGACCTCTGCTGAGCTGCCTCTGCCTGTTCTCTGAGCTGTCGCTGCGTGTCCTTCAGTTTTTCCATCGCAGCCATCATGCTCTGATAGTCCGGCGTCTCCATGAGTATCAAAAGAAAAGTAAGTCCGATGGACACTGAAAAAATGGTGATCAGGATGTCAGGTGTCAGGAACAGCTGTATCGCAGCACAGCTGACGCAGAACGCGAAGTAGATCCATATCAGGGCCCGCTTACCACGCTTTTTGTACTCGTCTGCCCTCATGATAACTCTCGTGAACGCAAAGGCCACTTCGAGATACGGATAGAAGAACAGGATAAAGTAGAGCGGTCCATGTATGTACTTTCCATCCCTGAATGACATCATGATGCCTGTAGGAATATTTATGATCAGAAGTGCGATGTATACGAATGTCAGAAGAATATAGACCTGTTTTAGAGGAAGCCTCCCCTTCTCTCTCTTTTCCTCGAAGCCCACAGCTGCTTCCTGTGAGTACCTGAGAAAAATATACCCGAGTGCCCCGAGCACGAGATAATAGATCTCGTTTAAAAATATATTCCAGCCTACCGGAAAAGTGTCGGCGCTGCTAATGGTATAGGCCGTTACTATGTCCATGATATCTGCCACCAGGATGACAACCATAAGCAGCAGAAAGCCGCGGTTCTTCCTGACCTTCATGTCATATGAAAAAATGACAAAAAGGATAAAAATAGATAGAAAGATTGCCGCGGCTATAGAAAAGTCGATATTGTAATTCAGCTTCATGCCTTACCCCTCGAGAATATCCCTTACCTTCCCGATCAGGTTCTCAGGGATAAATGGCTTTACTATGTATCCTGATGCATTAAGCGATGATGCTTTGATGACTGAATCTACTGTGTTATCTCCTGTCAGGAATACTACAGGAAGCTTCTTGGTAGATGGGTTATTCCTGATATAGCGGAGTGTCTCGAAGCCGTCCATCACTGGCATCTCTATGTCGAGAAGGACGAGATCGTAGTATTCATTTGCCAGGGTCGTCAGACATCTCTGCCCGGTCTCGACAGACTCCACATAATATCCCTCTTTGCCAAGGATATATGACGCTGTCTTTCTGGTGACCATATCATCATCTACTACAAGTATTCTCTTCATGAGGTACACCTCCTCAATGTTATTTCACTACTGCCTAATTATCATTTTCTGATACTAATTTGTCAATACTTACCAGGCGGACGCATACTGTAAAAATCTCTGCGGCCTGCTTTAATTCTTCAAGCGGCGGGAATGACGGAGCGATACGGATGTTCTTATCGTCCGGGTCCTTGCCATACGGATAGGTGGCGCCAGCCGGTGTCAGGGTAACTCCGGCTTCTTTACACATGGCGACGATCTTCTTCGCGCAGCCGTTTAACGAATCAAATGAGATGAAATATCCGCCATTCGGCTTTGTCCACTCGCCGATCTCAAGGCCTCCGAGATTCTTCTCGAAGATGTCCCATACTGCTTCGAACTTCGGACGAAGTATCTCAGCATGGCGTCTCATGTGCTGCTTCATATTCGTCAGGTTTCCGAAGAAGCGGACGTGACGCAGCTGGTTCAACTTATCGTGTCCTATAGTCTGCACTGACATGTAGCTTCTGACATCATCCAGGTTCTTCTTCGAAGCTGCCATAGCTGCAAGTCCCGAACCTGGGAAGGTAACCTTTGATGTAGAGATAAACTTGTATACCATGTCCGGGTGTCCGGCTTTTCTGCACTCGTCGAGGATCTCGAGGATCACATCCTGCTTCTCCGGCTCATCATAGAGATGATGGATGGAATAGGCGTTATCCCAGTAGATACGGAAGTCATCTGCTGCCGGAGTAAGAGCTGCAAAGCGCCTTACAGTCTCGTCCGAGTAGCTGTAGCCCTGCGGATTTGAGTACTTAGGCACACACCAGATACCCTTTACCGCCGGGTCGTTATTCACATAGTCCTCTACCATATCCATGTCCGGACCTTCCGGTGTCATCGGGATATTTATCATCTCGGCACCGAAAAACTCTGTGACTTTGAAGTGTCTGTCATATCCCGGTACAGGACATAAGAATTTCCATTTGTCGAGCTTACACCACGGAGTGTTTCCACAGACACCCTTCGCATAGCTTCTGGCTATCTGGTCAAACATGATGTTCAGTGATGAGTTTCCGAAGATGATCATGTCATCCGGACTTACCTCGCTCATCTCACCCATCAGAGCCTTTGCTTCAGGGATTCCGTCACTTACTCCGTAGTTGCGGCAATCTGTCCCTGTCTGGTCGTTGAAGTAGCTTTTGGAATTCAGTACATCCATCAGTTCATTCGAGAGATCCAGCTGGGCTTCTGACGGCTTTCCTCGGGCCATATTCAGGGTGAGGCCTTTGCGCTTCCACGCATCGTACTCTTTCTGCAGCTGCTGTCTCTCTTCTAAGAGTTCTTCTTTTGTCATCTCTTTGTATGTCATCTGTTTCCTCCAAACCAACCAGTTTACAGTCTGGTTTTAGTCTAGCACTTGTAAGCAAAAATCGCAATCACATTTTCTTAAAAAATACAACACAAAGCCGCCACTTATGATAGAATTATATTTGAAAAAGTATGTTTTAAAAAAGGAGACTGACTATGTATGCTGACGAAGGTGTTATAAGGATAAAACACGACGTGCTGACTGCTGTCGCGAAGATGGCGTTCGAAGGAACTCTGGAGAAAGAAAGGGACTTCCTTCCGGAGAAGCTGATACCTGGACCGAAGGCGAGATTCAGGTGCTGTATCTATAAAGAGAGAGAGATCATCAGGGAACGTGTAAGGCTCGCCTGCGGAGAGGCGCCGGACCCTGTAGATAACGGGAACATCATCCAGGTGCTTCACGCTGCCTGCGAGGACTGTCCGATATCCTCATATGTCGTGACTGACAACTGTCAGAACTGCCTCGGAAAAGCCTGCGTCTCAGCATGTAAATTCGACGCCTGCCATCCGGGAGACAAGCGGAGCCACATCGACCCTCAGAAGTGCAAGGAATGTGGCAAATGCGCCCAGGCATGCCCATATCACGCTATCGCGGCCTTAAAGCGCCCATGTAAGTTCGCCTGCCCGGTAAATGCGATCGAATATGACGAATACGGCATCTGCCGTATAAACGACGACAAGTGTATCCGCTGCGGGCTCTGCATTCACAGATGTCCGTTCGGAGCCATCGCTTCAAAGACATACATAGTCCCTATCATAAATGCCCTGAAATCAGGGAAACATGTATATGCCATGGCCGCTCCTGCTGCCGAGGGTCAGTTCGGTCCGAAGATCACTATGAACTCCTGGAAGGTAGCCATGAAAAAGCTCGGTTTCATGGACTTCGTAGAAGTAGGTCTCGGCGGCGACATGACTGCCAAGGCAGAAGCCGAGGAATGGGCCGAAGCCTATGAGAATGGTCAGAAGAAGTCTACAAGCTGCTGCCCTGCCTTCGTAAATATGATAAGAAAGCATTACCCTGAGCTGGCTGACGACCTGATATCCACGACTGTCTCTCCTATGTGCGCAGTCTCTCGAATGATAAAAGCGAATGACCCTGAAGCCATCTGCGTATTTATAGGGCCGTGCATCTCGAAAAAGAGCGAGGCCATGGAGCATGGCATTGACGGTAATGCTGACTATGTAGTCACCTTCTCTGAGATCAGAGCCATGATGAGAGCCAAAGGCATAGAGTTAGAGCCTGATGAAAGCTACTCATACCAGGAGGCTTCGATCTACGGAAAGAGATTCTCCCAGTCCGGCGGTGTGACTGCGGCTGTCCTCGAATCCCTGAAGGAATCCGACAAGCATATCGACGCCAAAGTCTGTGTTGCAAATGGAGCAGCTGAATGCAAAAAGCAGCTTCTGATGCTTAAAGTTGGCAGATTTAACGATGACTTCCTCGAAGGCATGGTATGTGAAGGCGGATGTGTAGGCGGCCCATCTGCTTACCGTGAAAAGCAGATCTTCGCCAAAGACCGTGAAACGCTTCTCTCTGAAGCCGATGACAGGACTCTCAATGGAAACCTCGAGCATTACGACATGAATGCATTCTCAATGCATAGGTAAAATGGTTAAAGAATTAAAGCCTGAAGAACTGAATAGTGAAACGAGAACCCTGGCGGATTTTCTGCGCACGCAGAAAATCCGCCTTATTCTGCCCTGTGGAGGCATGGGAACCTGTGGCAGATGCGCTGTGAAGATTCAGTATCTGAGCGGCTCTCATGTACTTAAAACAATTGAAGTACTGGCTTGTCAGGCCACAACAGCTGCCATGCTGGAGGAATCGCCTGAAGAAGCTGAGCTTATCCGCGTTGAGATACCTGAAAGCCTGCTCCTTCACGAGCAAAACAGTAAGAAAAGGGTCTCAGGCAGCAGACCATTTAAAGCAGCTATAGACCTCGGAAGCACGACCATAGAGACTGCCGCTGTAGGAGAAAATGGAGAGATCATAGGAAGCGTCAGAAAACGCAATCCTCAGATCAGCTACGGAGCAGACGTACTCTCCCGTATCAAAGCTGCCTCAAAGAGTAAACTGGCGGCCTCTGATATGCAGCGTCTTGCCGAAAGCACTATTCAGAGTTCCATTCTTGAACTGTCCGCCAGGCACGGACTTAATTCCCGGCCTGCCGAAACAGTCATCGCCGGGAACACTACCATGGAGCATCTGTTAGAGGGATGTGAGGTGAGATCCTTGGGCGAAGCCCCTTTTGATCCAGGCGACATCACACTTAAAGACATCTCAGAAGTGTTCTACGATGACGGCTCTCAGGTGTATCTGCTCCCTGGCATTTCTGCATTCGTCGGAGGTGACATAGTAAGCGGCATCTACAGTCTCGATATGGATCTGTCTGCTGAGCCTCAGATGCTCATCGATCTGGGTACCAATGGTGAGATGGTACTCGGTGACAGAAATGGTTTTCTCGTCACCTCGACCGCCGCAGGGCCTGCCTTTGAAGCCGCGAATATCAGCTGCGGTGTTCCGGGACTTCCGGGAGCCATACGGAAAGTAGAATTCAGAGGTGCAAAACCCGTTATTACCCTGATACCCTGGAATGATGATCTGTCTCATCTACCACCAGGTGAAAAAATGCAGGCGGAGATAAAGCTTAAGTCGAAAAGGCCGCTGGGGCTCTGCGGAAGCGGACTCATAAGCGCGGTCTCTGGCATGAAAAAAGCCGGCATCATAGATGACACCAGCACTTTTACAAATGATGAATGGATAAAATGTGGTTTTCCTCTCTGGCAGCCTACTGTAGTAAATAGAGGCGAGGCTCCTATCACCCTGACTCAGGATGATATCCATGAGCTTCTCCTCGCCAAGGCCGCCGTAAGAAGCGGCATAGAGGTCCTGCTCAGAAGAGCAGGTATCACCCCAGCACGTGTTTACCTATCAGGCGGTTTCGGAAGCGCTCTTTCGGTAGAAGACGCCATAGCCATGGGGCTATTCCCTGAAGAGATCAAAGACCGCATGATAGCCTCAGGAAATACTTCGCTTTGCGGAGCCATAAAGTTTCTGAATGAAGACTCCCCTGATAGCCGTAAAAGGCTTTCGCAGATAAGAACCATTTCTGAAGAAGTGGTTCTTGCGGATGAGCCTGACTTCGAAGACCTCTACATCAGTCAGATAAAGCTCTAGCGTGAGTATCTGGTTTCTTTTTTCATCTGATACATGCGGGAATCCGCCAGCTTGTAGACCATCTCCGGAGTCAGATCTGCCTTCTCGCCAGATGAAGAAAGACCGTAGCTTATTTTGATCTCGTAGGCCCTTCTCATACCATAAGAGGCTTCCATTCTTTCCATTTTTCTTACAGCCCGCTTTATAAATCCTGTCCGGCCTCCGACTATGATCACGAGGAACTCGTCTCCGCCCATCCTGATCACGTGTCCCATGTCCTCAAAACAGGATGACAGGATCTTCGCACAGTCACGTATCAGCGCATCCCCGGCAGAGTGTCCCATAGTATCGTTTACTTTTTTAAGACCGTTTACATCGAAGCTCAGGATCTGGTAGGCAACGCCCTTTCTCTCAGCCAGATGCTCAAACTCACGGTTGCACCATGCACGGTTATGAAGTCCGGTCAGTACGTCGGTGTAGGCTATTTTTTCAAGAGCCTGCTCGTTCGCTATCTCCATGAAATGGTCGTTTAAGTATGCCAGATAAGCATAGAGCATTATCATCAGGTAGACAAGCGCTATAAACGGCATCTGCGAGCGGTACAGGAACCGGCTGTCTACTATCACGACATTTCTCAGGTAGTACCTCACGATATCATATGTGCCGCCTATTATCACTACAAAAATACCGTAGTTCTGTATCCGGTATTCCCTCGACTGCTCCTCTCTTTTTACGGTCGTACCGTAGATCACCAGCGATATGCTAACAAGCAGTACCAGGTGACTACCATGAACTCATCGCCGCCCATCCTGCATAGGAGCGTTGCATCTGTGAAGACCTTTTTCATGATCTCCGCAAAGCTCTTTAAGTACAGGTCGCCGCCGGCATGTCCAAAGCTGTCATTTGCTTTTTTTAAAAAATTCAGGTCGAGATTTACGAGCAGATAGTCCTGTGTCCGGGCATCGAGTTTTTTTAGTACGCCATCTCCGACAGTCCTGTTCGATAGGCCCGTCAGGTCGTCCTTATATGCCAGCATCAGAAGCTTTTTCCTCTGGCTGTCATCTACCCGCTTCGCATATACGTCTATGATATAGCCGACCAGTATAAGCGTCACCATCAGAAGAAATGCCATCGGCATTATCATCTTATCAAAAATGCTCGGATCCATGCTCCACCACCTGCTCAGATAGTAGTAAGCGATGTAAATGACTCCGAAACCGGCAGCCGCGAATATACTGCCTTCGAAGAATTTCTCAGCTATAGATGACTTTCTCCAGCAGAAAAACGATATCGACGTGAGCGCTACTGCGTCAAATGCCAGAAGTACATGGAAAAACGGAAGCATGTAGTCTACATTCACGATGTCGAGCTTCTGCATGATGGCCGCGCCTGCTGCCAGAGCGATATTCAGGCACATCGAAACGAATAATGCGACCCTGAGTCCTATGGGTATCTTTTTAAAAAATC
Organism: Lachnospiraceae bacterium; assembly: GCA_029226225.1. Lineage (GTDB taxonomy): Bacteria > Bacillota > Clostridia > Lachnospirales > Lachnospiraceae > Weimeria. Next base: position 12,835 of record JAQXXU010000055.1, read on the forward strand.
TGAGTGCAAGACCGATAAGCGGTATCACAAATATGTATAGTGAAATGTATTCTACGAAACTGTCTGTCCTGATATCCTGCGAAAACAGCTCTATGCCCTTCATCGAGCAGAGGCACCAGAGCCCGCCGAATGCACTGAACAGCCCCAGCAGCGCCAGGCAGATGAGCCGTCCCCATTTCTTCGGAGCTTTGTTTTTAGTCATCATAAATACTCTTCCATGAAAAATCCCCTGCCAATTACTATCTGATTTTATCACAATATGAAGGTTATTAAAAGCATTTAATTAAGATAAGATTGTACTTATGGTGACTAGCCCTGTGCCCTCTACACTCACAGCTCGGATAAGAGATGGATAGTGATGAACTTCATAAAACTGATACAGGACATCTATGCAGAACATCCTGATTTTCCGGTATGAAGCTTATTATCGCAAAAGTGAACTCGCACTTTACGGCGAGCTTGTCGCCTACGTAGGCGCGCCCTTCAGCGACTCCGATGTTCTGTTTCAGGTTTGTCAGCTGGCACTTGATAGTCAGAGTGTCTCCCGGACGGGCAGGTGTGCGGAAGCGGGCATTTTTTACGCCGCCGAACATCGGAACAGAGCCCTTGAATTCATCGGAGGTCATCAGCGCACAGGCGCCGCACTGTGCTATAGCTTCGAGTGAAAGCACTCCCGGGAATACCGGATACCCCGGAAAATGTCCGGCAAAGACCGGATCATTTCTGCTTAAGAGCTTTTCACCTATCGCCCACTGCTTCGGTTCGTAGTCGAGGATCCTGTCGATCATCAGCATCGGCTGACGGTGCGGCAGGATCCGTTCTATATCATCACAGGTCAGTACATTCGGATTTTCACGGACTTCTATCCCATCCATATGGCACTCCTTTCAAAAGAAAAATGGGGACAGACCCTTTTTAGGTACAAAGCAGGGTCTGTCCCTTTTCACTTTTTTCAAATTCTTGTCATCAGTATGCAGGCATTGTGACCGCCGAATCCGAGAGAATCGCTAAGAGCGACCTTCACATCGGCTTTTACGCCGGTCTTTGGAACGTAGTCGAGATCACACTCAGGGTCAGCGTATGTCAGGTTCGCCGTAGGAGGAATGAATCCCTCTTCGAT
>JAQXXU010000056.1 GCA_029226225.1 Lachnospiraceae bacterium
GGATCAGAAATTTGCAAATCTTTTCCTGCATGATGTACAGACTGGCGATGCTAAGCTGCATGAGGGATGGATGCTTTCCGACTATATCGCATCATACAAGCACGACCGCAAGAGTGACCAGATCAGGAGACTGGGTAGATACTTAGGGCTTTCAGAGGAAAAACTGACAGAACTTATGAATGCGCATGTAACGAAGGACAACATCAATGAATATGGGCGTTTCACAGCTCTTAAAGATACAGTAGTAAAGGAAAAGGCTGCACATTATTTTTCTGAGATAGATGGAAAGACGATGCCTATGTTCCGTGTCAATAACCGTGTGAACGAATTCCTGATGGACTTCATTCTGTCAGGCGGCAAGGATGTACCAGAACCCGATGACGATAAATGACGGCTCTTCATCAGCATGATAGGAAGGAACAATATTATGCTTGATGAAATGAAGAATACAGATCTGTTTGCAGATTATTACAAACAGTGGGTGCAGGTATACAAGGAAGGCGCGATCCGTGATGTGACGCTTGCAAAGTATCATATGACACAGTCATGGGTTGAAAAGTTGATGCCAGATACGAAGCTCTGTGAGATGACAAGAATTGCTTATCAGCAGTTGATCAATGATTATGCAGCTACTCACGAGAAACAGACCACAATGGACTTTCATCATCAGTTGAAGGGCGCAATCCTTGATGCAGTTGATGAAGGCCTGATAGATAGAGATCCGACAAGAAAGGTGATTATAAAAGGCAAGGCTCCTGCTAATAAGAAGCTCAAGTATCTGAACCAGTATGAGCTGCATACGCTTCTTTCAAGCCTCACTCTTGACGATGAGGTCAATTGGGATTATTTTATCCTTCTTGTATCGAAGACAGGGATGAGATTTTCTGAGGCACTGGCACTGACACCGGATGATTTTGACTTTGCCCACCAGACCTTATCTATTAGCAAGACATGGGATTATAAGCATTCTGGTGGATTTACGCCGACAAAGAATAAGTCGTCGGTCAGAAAGATCCAGATAGACTGGAGAACGGTGATGCAGTTTGCAGAGCTTACGAAGAATCTGCCTAAGGATGAGCCGATATTTGTACATAAGGAGAATGATGCATATGAGCAGGTATATAATTCTACAGTAAATGGTATTCTTGAGAGATATTGCAAGAATCTTGGGATTTCAGTGATATCAGTTCATGGCTTGAGACATACACATGCTTCTATTCTGCTATATGCAGGTGTTTCAATAGGTAGTGTGGCTCGTAGACTGGGGCATGCAAGCATGACAACAACACAGAAGACATATCTGCACATCATACAGGAGCTTGAGAATCAGGATGTGGACCTGGTAATGCGTTCATTATCCAATTTGATATAACGTAGTAAGTGAATTAATAATTAGTACATCATGCTGATGCAGAGCTATAAAGGAAATTATAATGGCAAAGGACAATATCAACGGAGTAGCATACAATACGAAAACAGCTGATACAGTCGCCAGAAACGGTAGTGGCAAGACCATCAATCATAGCGCTTAAAAAACATGATATCTGAGTCTAAAGACGATGAAAAGATCTACAATTGCAAAGATGATGCTGAAGCGGCTGTGATATTTGCGATAGTTCATGGATAATATATGGAATCTGGAGATGCTGGTTGAAGACCGGCATCTTTTTTTATATGTCCGGTTCTGCTAAAATAGGACCGTTGAAAAGTTTATGAAATGAGGTATGTGATATGACTATAGAGAAACGTGCAGATAAAGCAGCAGAACTGAAAGCTATGGGACAGTGCAACTGTACCCAGTCGGTACTGAAGGTTTTTGAAGATGTGCTGCCGGTTGATGATGAGACACTTATGAAGATGTCAGCAGGATTTGCTGCAGGTATGGGTGGGATGCAGTCTACCTGTGGAGCACTGATCGGAGCAGTGATGGTAGCAGGAATTTTATCTGATGGCAATGCTACGGCAGGTCATTCGAGAAAAATGGTTGCTGATTTTGAAAAGAATTGTGGGGCGACGGTATGTAAGGATCTGAAAGGGCTTGATACAGGAAAGCCTCTCTGTGAATGCCCGGACTGTGTCAGAAACGCAGTAATGGCACTGGGTAGGGAGCTTACAGCAGAATAACAGGAATATGTCGTTGATGTGCTGAAGAAGTGGATTGAGAAGCAGGTGAGTTGATGAGTGAGGGTTTACAGAGATTCAGGGAGGCACAGAAGGATGACTACAATGACGAGTTGATCTGGAATGGCCTGGGAAGTGAGGATGATGACAATGATTAAATGCCTGATAGTCGGAGCAGGTGGTGCGATAGGAGCAATTGGCAGATATCTTATAGGACTACTTCCTATGAATCCGGAGAACGGATTTCCTGTGAAGACTTTTCTTATAAATGTGATAGGCTGCTTTATCATAGGGATTATAGCAGCCCTGGCGGATAAGAATGCAGTAAATCCGAACCTGGTTCTGCTGATCAAGGTGGGAATCTGCGGCGGATTCACTACTTTTTCTTCATTTGCACTTGAGACAGAAGGACTGATAGCGAAAGGCTCTACAGGAGTTGCATTGATGTATGTGATCCTGAGTCTCATCTGTGGAGTGCTGGCAGTATTTGCAGCTGAGAAGATGGTAGGAACTATATAAAAATGTATAGAATGAAGGAAGATACAATGAATGAGATTATTAAAAACATGGTAGACCGCAGGAGCATCAGGAAGTTTGATCCAGACAGGATGCCGTCAAAGGAGGACATCGAGCAGATCATTACAGCGGGGCTTTATGCACCGAATGGAAGAGGGAAACAGTCATCTATAATAGTGGCGGTGACTGATAAAAAGACGAGGGATGCGATATCCGAAGCAAACCGTAAGATAGGCGGATGGGATGAAGGCTTTGATCCTTTCTATGGCGCGCCGGTGATCCTTATCGTGCTTTCAGACAGGACTGTTCCGACACACGTATATGATGGCAGCCTGACAATCGGGAATATGCTCAATGCCGCACCATCACTTGGATTGGGAGGTATCTGGATCCATCGTGCAAAGGAAGAATTTGATTCTGATGAAGGAAAGAAGTTCCTGGCAGATCATGGTATCACAGGTGAATGGGAAGGAATAGGGCATGTTGCTATCGGATATGCGGATGGAGAGGCTGCTCCAGCAGCTGACCGCAGGGATGACAGGGTGTTCTGGGTAAAATAAATACAAGGAAGGTACACAATAGTAAGACACATAATTCTTTGGCAGTTTAAGGATGAACTGACAGATGACAGGAAAAAAGAACTGGGTAATGAGATTAATGAAAAGCTGGAGACTTTTCAGGCTTTGTGGCCGAGATAATACAGCATGAGTGTGATCATCTTGATGGGATTCTGATCCAAGGAGCACAAAAAATGTGTTGCGAAAGATGAAGACAGTAATGATGATAGGATATGATCTATGGATAGTATGACCATAAATGGCAGAGAATGTCATATATACGAGAATGGAGACGCTGAATACGTACTGCTTCAGCCGGTTGACGACAATGATATCAGTGTGCTCGACAGTGAGGCACAGAAGATATCTGAACTAACAGATGTACCTTTATCGTGCACTCTGCTCTTGACAAATTAAGAAAATCGTGCAAAAATAAAAGCCTATTTAACAGACTAGAATTATAGGATTTTTCATAAGGAGCGCGATTGTATGAAGGTAAGTACAAGGGGCAGATATGCCATTAAAGTCATGATAGACTTAGCTGAGCATGATAACGGGGAGTTCATCCCGCTTTCTGATATAGCTAAAAGGCAGGAAATTTCAGAAAAGTACTTAGAGGCTATAGTCTCGATGCTTTCTAAGGCAGGCTTCCTGCAGTCGCTTCGGGGAAAAGGAGGCGGCTACAAGCTGAGCCGCCAGTCAGATGAATACACTGTCCGGGAAGTCCTGGAAGTGACAGAAGGCTCTCTGGCTCCTGTGCCTGATGAGGACATGACATCTCTTGGAAACCCGCATGCTTCGGCTTTTAGGACGGCTGAGATGTGGAAAGGCCTTTATGATGTCATGGTCAAATATCTGGATTCTGTTTCTATAAAGGACCTGGCAGGCGAAGACATAGGCCAGTATGATTTCGTGATATAAACCCAATCCCCCCGGAAAGGGGGATTTTTTTGTTGATTTGCACTATTAGGAATGACGTGTTATAATACGGACTAATTGGCATTTGACAAAAACTCAAGAATATTATACGAGGAGATAATTTTTTTAATGAGTATAGTAAGTAAAGTATTCGGCACCCACAGTCAGCATGAGCTGAGACGAATAAAACCCATCGTAAACAAAATAGAATCATATCGTGATGAGATGGGAAAACTCAGCGATGAAGAGCTTCGGGCGAAGACTCCGTACTTCAAGGAGCAGCTTGCAGACGGAAAGACGCTCGATGATATCCTTCCGGAAGCCTATGCTGTAGTCCGCGAAGCTGCTAAGAGAGCTCTTGGCATGGAGCACTTCAGAGTACAGCTGATGGGTGGTGTTATTCTTCATCAGGGGCGTATCGCAGAGATGAAGACCGGTGAAGGAAAGACCCTTGTGTGTACCCTTCCAGCATACTTAAACGCTCTTGAAGGAAAGGGCGTTCACGTAGTCACAGTAAACGATTACCTGGCAAAGCGTGATGCTGAGTGGATGGGAAAAGTCCACGAGTTTTTAGGGCTCACTGTCGGCTGCGTACTTAACGATATGGACAAGGCTGAAAGACAGGCAGCCTATAACTGTGATATCACCTACATCACGAATAACGAACTGGGATTTGACTACCTGAGAGATAACATGGTAGTCCGCAAGGAAGACATGGTACAGCGTGGCCTTCACTACGCTATCATCGATGAGGTCGACTCAGTTCTTATCGATGAAGCCAGAACCCCTCTTATCATATCCGGACAGAGCGGAAAGTCCACGAAACTCTATGAGATGTGCGATGTACTTGTCAGACAGATGGAGCGAGGAGCCGACCTTCCTGAGTATTCGAAGATGGACGCCATCATGGGAATCGAGCAGGAGGAGACCGGAGACTACATCGTAGGCGAGAAGGATAAGGTCGTAAACCTGACCCAGAGAGGTATCAAGAAGGTCGAGGATTTCTTCCATATAGATAACCTTGCAGATCCTGAGAACCTCGAGATCCAGCATAACGTGATCCTCGCCATCAGAGCTCATGAGCTGATGCACAGAGATCAGGATTATGTCGTAAAGGATGACGAAGTCCTTATCGTAGATGACTTTACCGGACGTATCATGCCAGGACGCCGTTATTCAGACGGCCTTCATCAGGCTATCGAGGCGAAGGAGCATGTCCATGTAAAGCGTGAGAGCATGACGCTTGCAGACATCACCTTCCAGAACTTTTTCAATAAATACGATAAGAAAGCCGGGATGACAGGAACCGCTCTTACAGAGGAGCAGGAGTTCCGTGATATCTATGGCATGGATGTAATCGAGATCCCGACTAATAAGCCAGTCATCAGGATCGATCACGATGATGCTGTATATAAGACTGAGGACGAGAAGTTCAACGCAGTAGTCGAGGAAGTAAAGAAAGCTCATGCAAAGGGACAGCCGGTACTTGTAGGAACCATCACTATCGACGTATCAGAGCGTGTTTCGAAAATGCTTTCAAAGGAAGGCATCCAGCACGAAGTCTTAAACGCGAAGAACCATGAGCGTGAGGCTGAGATCGTAGCACAGGCAGGTATTCACGGACATGTGACCATCGCTACAAATATGGCTGGCCGTGGTACTGATATCAAAATCGACGATGAGGCACGTGCAGCAGGCGGTCTGAAGATTATCGGAACAGAGAGGCACGAGTCGAGACGAATTGACAATCAGCTGCGTGGACGTGCAGGACGTCAGGGAGATCCTGGTGAATCACAGTTCTTCATTTCGCTAGAGGACAACCTGATGAGACTCTTCGGCTCAGAGAGACTGATCAAGGTATTCGAATCTCTGGGAATTCCTGAAGGAGAGCAGATCCATCATAAGATGCTCTCGAGCGCCATAGAGCACGCTCAGCAGAAGATCGAGTCGAATAACTTCAGTATCAGAAAGAACCTTCTCGAGTATGATGAAGTCACGAACGATCAGCGTGAGCTGGTATACAAGCAGAGACGCAGAGTGCTTGACGGCGAAGATATGCATGACCAGATCAAGCATATGATAAAAGGCCAGGTAAAGGATTCTGTGGAGACTGTCCTAAACGATGGAATCGGAAGAGACGACTGGGATTTAAACGAGCTGAACAGAGTTCTACTCGATGTGGTACCAGTAAAGCCTGTTACAGAAGCTTACTTAGAGCAGCATGACATAAAGAGCGCGGCTGATCTGGAAGAAAAACTTACAGAGGATGCCTTCGAACTTTACGATGCGAAAGAAAAGGAGTTCCCAGAAGAAGTAGATTTCCGTGAAGTCGAGCGTACTATCCTTCTCCGTGTTATCGATCAGCACTGGATGGAAGAAATCGATAATATGGAGCAGCTCCGCCAGGGTATCGGTCTTCAGGCTTATGGTCAGAGAAACCCTATCGACGAGTACAAGGCTCAGTCGTATGAGATGATGGATGCCATGAATGCGGCTATCCAGCATGATACAGTCCAGATGATGTTCCGCATCAGAGTCGAGAAGAAGGTCGAGCGTGAGGAGGTGGCCAAGGCTACCGGCACGAACAAAGAGGATGGCCCTTCACAGTCAGGTCCGAAGCGCCGCAAGGCTCCGAAGATCTACCCGAATGATCCGTGCCCATGTGGATCAGGACTTAAGTACAAGAACTGTCACGGCAAAAAGATTTATGGAAACAAAGGTTGATGAGATTTTAGAAACACTGGCTCTTTCCGATGAGAAAAGGGCCGGTGTTTCTCAGTTAAAGAACGATTTGAAATACGGCGGTCCGGACCTGCCATGGCAGACGGACTGTTTTCTGGTCAGCTGGCTTAAAGACGAGCTGGCAGCAGCAGGCCAGTTTGACGCAGCAGTTCTTGCAGCACTTGGCACAGATATAGAGAACAGGATGCCTTTCCTGAAAAAAATGCTGTCACATCAGAAAGAATACAGTAGATTTTTACAGAAAGCTTCTCCGTATGTATTCCTGGTAGGGGATGATATCTGCTATGGAGTTCTCGAGGATTTCTCCAGGAAGTTCGGCGCTGCCTTTGAAAAAATGGGCTACCGCGTCATATATCAGGACAGACAGCGGATACCGGAAGTCTATGAGCAGATGTACGAGGGCACGTCTTACCGTGGGATTTTTGGTATGCAGGATCCTCTGCTGTCGAAGAAACTGGGTGAGAATGAATACTTCTTTGGAAAAGTAAACGCTCCGTTGTATCTGTTCTCATTCGACCATCCGGCTGGGTTCTATGATTTCATTTATGATTCGCCGGAGGATATGGTGGTTCTGACCCTAGACAGGTACTATGCAGAGTATGTGGAGAAGTATTTCCACAGGAAGGCATTTTTATTTCCGCCAGGCGGAGAGAAACCGGCACACGTCTTCAAAGATTTCGAGGAGTTTAAAGCAGATGCATTCCTGAATAGAAAGTATGACCTGTCTTTTCTTGGCAGCTATGGGACGGATATCGATGAGCATGTCAGGTGGATACGTGAAAATGAGCCGAAACTCTATCCGATAGCATCGCGCTTTGTCGGTCATATGCTGAAAGAAACCAATGAGCCAAGTGAGATGGCTTTCAGACGTGCTGTTGATGATATGCATATGCATGTAAAAAATCAGGAAAAAAATGAACCGTTAAGTGATGAGAATTTTTCTCTGCTGTTTAATGAATGGGTTCCGATGGAAAAAAGTGTCGCTTCGACTTTCAGAAACAGGATAGTCAGACAGGTCGCTTCTTCGGGCATAGAATTTCATATCTATGGAAATGACTGGGAAAAAATCGGAGAATATCCTTGCTTTCATGTGCATGAGCCGCTGTCGTATGAAAAGGCAAAGCAAGTCTATAATAACTCCTGGTTATCACTGAACGTCATGACATGGCACAAAGCCGGATTTACAGAGAGGATAGCAGAATCGCAGCTGAGAGGTTCACTAGTGGTAACAGACAGCACAGAATATCTGCGTGAGAACTATACAGATGGAGACGATATCATCATGTATGACCTCTCAGATGAGAGTATAGCAGAACTTCCGAACAGGCTGAAGGCGCTTTTATCAGACAAAGACCATCTGATGCACATAGCATATAATGGCTACCAGAACGCGCTGGCGCATCATACCTGGGATACGAGGGCAGAGGAATTCATAAAAATGACGGTATAGTGGGTTTCGACCCACTTTTTTAGTTATCATATGACTGCCCAGTCCGCATTCTCTTCGGAAAACTTTCGGATATTTTGCTTGGAAACGGGGCATTCAGCCTGCAGTGATCATGGACATCTACAATCACAGCTCTTTTTCGATCACTAAACGCTACCTGGGTATCGACCAGGACGACAGAGATGAGATATACAGGCAGAATTCACTCTGATAAAAATAAAAAAGCTCCTCAGGAATTTTCTGAAGGGCTTCTGCTCTGTCCTATCCATATAACAGAGCTTTAAATGAATGGAACGGATGGGGCTCGAACCCATGACAACCAGGTTGTGACCCTGGTGCTCTCCCAGCTGAGCTACCGTTCCATAAACTGTCACCTGCTGCCGACACATCAGCACGTCAGCCTACGCTATAGAAAAAACTGTTGTCAGCACGGGAACCGCGCGTAACGATTCCTTACTTCTCGAACAGGTGGCTAATTCATATGATAATACTTTTCCATTGAAAAATCTATAGATTTTTTCGAAAAAATGGTAAAATAGCAACAGGAGGTGCTTTATGTCAAAAATAAGAAATCTGCTCTTAGTTGCTGTGCTCATATGTGTCACATCTCTTGCACCAATTCCAGCGCAGGCATCATCAGTTTCATACTATGGCGCACTCCATGTCAGAGGTGCACAGCTCGTGGATAAGAATGACCACGCAGTGCAGCTTCGTGGTGTCAGTACCCATGGTATAGCATGGTTCCCGGAATACGTGAACGCCAAGGCTGTAAAAAGTCTGAAAGATACTTTTCACGCGAATGTATTCAGGATAGCCTGCTATACTGACGAATACGGAGGGTACTGTAATGGCGGTGATAAGAAATCCCTCGAAAAGACGATTGACACCGGCGTGAAAGCAGCTGAAAAAAATGACATGTATGTGATCATAGACTGGCACGTGCTAAATGAGCATCCGAACCCACTGGATCATAAGAGTGCTGCGAAGAAATTTTTCAAGAAGATGTCGAAGAAATACGCAAAGTATGACAATGTGATCTATGAGATATGCAACGAGCCAAACAGCGGCACTTCCTGGTCTGACATCAAAAAATACGCGAAAGCAGTTATCCCGGTGATCAGGAAAAATGCTCCGGATTCTGTTGTCATCGTGGGTACACCCACATGGTCCCAGGACGTGGATAAGGCCGTTCAAAGCCCTCTTACATATAAGAATGTCATGTATGCTTTCCATTTTTATGCAGGTACTCATCATGACGATTACCGCAAAAAGCTGACAGACGCATACAAAAATGGCCTGCCGGTATTCGTATCCGAATTCGGTACCTGTGATGCATCAGGTAACGGTGGTTTCAACAAAAAAGAATCAGATACATGGATAGAACTATTAGACAGCATGAATATCAGCTATGTGAACTGGAGTCTGTGTAATAAAGCAGAAACAGCATCGATCATAAAGTCTTCCTGCAAAAAAACTTCAGGCTGGAAAAAATCTGATCTGACCAAATCTGGAAAGTGGCTGTATGAAACACTCAGAAAGTACTGACCCCGTCACATTATGTGGTGATACTTGTCCATCAGTATGGTCTGATCCGAGATTTCGTGTACCAGCTCGTCATTATGAGTGGCGATCAGCAGAAGCCGTTCAGGACTTTTTAACGACTGGAGAGCCCTGGTGATCCAGTTCTGACCATCTTCATCGAGACCGCTTAGTGGCTCGTCCATGATCAGCACTTCAGGTTCCATGGCCAGAATGCAGGCAAGAGCCAGACGTTTTTTTTCACCACCGCTCAGGTTAAAAGGAGCTCGCTTCCGCAGTTCAGAAAGCGACAAAGCTGAGATATAATGCTCAGTCCGCTCGTGTACTTCCTGATCAGAAAGCCCGAGCTGGAATAGTCCGAAAGCTATCTCATCCTCTACACTCCCGGTGAAAAGCATGACTTCAGGATCCTGAAACAGATAACCGATATGAGAATGGAATTGAGCAGCACTTTTTTTATCATGAAGATAAGCTGGAGTTATGGCGGTACCGTTGAATAAATACTCACCGCTGTCAGGAAAGGACAGTCCGTTCAGAATTCGGAACAGAGAAGATTTACCGCAGCCATTTGGCCCTTTCAGCACATAGCATTTTCCTTTTTCAAGTGACAGGTTTATTGCATCAAGTGCCGGTGTTACATCACTGTAATTAAACGATACATTTTTTAATTCGATATAACTCATAAAGCCCTCTGTGTGATAATGAAAAAAATAACCAGAACCGGCACAAGTACCAGATAACCGGTGTCCCAGACTGAGAATTTATGTCCATCAACCCTTCGGTAGGTTCCGTTGAAACCACGACAGAGCATGGCCTCAAATGACTCCTGCGACAGGCGGGAAGACTTCAGAAAAACAGTGCCAAGGATTCCGCCTGCAGCGGACATTCTGCGTCGGTCGTTCCGGTGGCCGAAGGAGCGAAGAAGATAAGCTTCATGGATCCGTGATGCAAGTCTTCCGAGCATTACCAAAAACCGGACTGTGGTATCGAGAGTCATCGTGATGACTGATGGCAGATGTATCTCGGAGAAGACACCTGTGACCTCTTTCCAGCTCAGTCTTTCATTCATCAGAAGCAGGATAAGAACTGATTCTGCGACTTTCAGGGTCACCGTAAGCATAGTAGACTGATGTCCCAGAAAAACAGCAGGCAGCATGATAAGCATGGTAAAAATGACCGGAAGTGCCAGCCTTTTAAGCACATGAGTCATCCGCTCAGCCGGAAGAAATGCAAGCCGCAGTAGTTCAACGGTCAGTACGGTGATCACAAACACGGCATTACCAGAGCAGGCACATAGGATAATAGTAAATACCGCCACAGCAAGCCTTAGAAATGGACTTACCTGTGACGGCTTTTTTTCTGATATGGTGTCACTGTCTATGATCCCGGCGATAGCTTTAAGCAGATGCTCTGTCATGACGTCTGCCTTTCGATATCATGGAGCCGGCTATTCTGAATGCTATGATAAGAACTGCTGCACCGATGGCTGCGCTAAGGATATACCCAAACCATTCAGGCAGTCCCTTTAGCGAGTAATCAGGTATCATCGAAGAAAAATCAAATCCATGAAGCATTCCCTTCGGCGTGAAGCCTGCTCCGGTAGCTGCTATCTCATCGGCACCCCATTCGCCCCATGCTGTTCCCTCAGCCAGAAGACCCACAGGGACTGCGCAGATAAGAACGGCAAGAAGGATTTTCAGTGGAAGACCGGTTTTTGTCTTTTCACCAGTGAACTCAGGCGCTGCTTTCCACACGAAAGCGAGGATCGCAACTGTGAAAACTACTTCGGCAAGACCGAAGAGCGTCAGATGACCGGCCATCATAGCTGGGATGGAGACATTCAGTCCGTATGGACAGTAAAGAGCATTTCCGACGGAGTCCCTGAATAGCATTGGCTGTATTCCGAACTCGATGGCTGCTGAAAGAGCAGCTGCGTTGATCCCGGCGTAGGAACCGATCCCGGCTGCGACCAGATCACGGTTTTTATTCTTTCCCCAGTGAGGAGAGATGGCATGAGCGATGGCATAACCAACAAATGGAAGTACGAAAGCCATATTAAAGCAGTTCGCACCGAACGAGATAATGCCGCCGTCTCCAAAGAGCAGTGCCTGCAGCAGCAGGGCTATGCTTACCGAGATACACGATGCATACGGTCCTAATAGCAGAGCGATAAGAGTTCCTCCGACTGCATGCCCTGTCGTACCGCCCGGAAGCGGCACGTTGAACATCATGCCGAGAAAAGAAAAAGCAGCTGCAACGCCCATCATGGCGACTTTTTCAGGCGGGAGGGACTGCTTAATTTTTTTTATGGAAATGGTCCAGGCGGGAACGACAGCGGCGGTCATTACCGCGCAGGTCTGTGGACTCAGGTAGTTATCAGGTATATGCATTGATAAAGCCTTTCTGTTGATATTCGTAAAATTCTATTGTAAAATTATAACAGAATTCGTATAGCAACGGTGTATAAAACGGAATACATTGGCCCAAATGTTCGGAAACGGACAGAATGAACAGACTGTTCGGAAAGGAAAACCTATGGATGAGAAAAAAGTGAAGGAGCAGCTTAAGAAAAAGAGCAGGGGATTTTTTGGAGAGTTCCAGAAATTCATTATGCGAGGGAATGTCATCGACCTGGCAGTCGGTGTTATCATAGGCGCTGCGTTCCAGGCTATAGTGAATTCTCTGGTAAATGACATAGTAATGCCGCTGATCTCGTTGATCACCGGAGGCATAGATTTCTCAAACTGGTTCATATCTCTGGACGGTACTCACTATAAGACTCTTAAAGCCGCGCAGGAGGCCGGAGCCGCAACATTGAACTACGGCACTTTTATTACAGCTGTCATTAATTTCATTCTGATGGCTTTTGTTATTTTCCTATTGGTAAAGTTCTTAAATAGCGTGTCAGACAAGCTTCATAAGAACGAGGAAGAAGCAGAGCCTACAGAAAAGACCTGCCCGTTCTGCCAGTCAAAGATTCCGATAAAAGCTACCCGCTGCCCGTACTGCACATCGACTCTTGATGACTGATCTTTCATTGACTAAGGAAACGAAAAAGATTATATTTGAAGGATAAACGGTAACATACAAGGAAGGAAAGGTACATGAAAAAGATCACCATTGACGATATAGCTGAGGCAGTAGGCGTTTCAAAGACCACCGTTTCGAGGGCTCTTTCCGGTAAAGGACGCATCAGTGATGCCACTAAGAAGAAGGTCATCCAGTACGCTGAGGAGCATAACTACAAGCCGAATGTAATGGCTAAGGGACTGGCACAGCAGTGCACGTATAATATAGCTGTTGTAACTCCGCAGGACAATGCGACATCAGATCTGGCATTTTTTCATAACTGTCTGGTAGGAATTACTACAGGTTCTGAGAAAAAAGGCTATGATGTGCTGATCACAGTTGAGCGCGGAAACAGAACAGAAGAACTGGAACGGATCGTAAGAAACAGCAAGGTCGACGGAGTCATTCTGACACGGACATTTTTCGAAGACAAGAGAATAGCCTATCTCAGAAAAAATCAGGTACCGTATGTAGTTATCGGCGGTTCACAGGCTTCAGATGTAGTACAGGTAGATAATGATAACTATGGCGGTTCGCTGGCTTTGACGGATGCCCTGATCAAAAAAGGAATTTCCAGACCTGCACTTCTTGGCGGACCTAGTGAGCATCTCGTGACGACACAGAGACTTCAGGGATATAATGAAGCTCTTTCACAGAATGGGCTAGAAGAAGATGATGACCTGGTATTTTTTGATACTCAGGATGAAAAGACCATGTCGGATGATGTGGACAGGGCCATGGAGGCTGGGGCTGACTGCTTTTTCTGTATGGATGATGACATAGCAGACAGGGCTTTAAAAGCCTGCCAGAGCAAAGGCATCTGGGTTCCACAGCAGATATCTATCGCCAGCTTCTATGACGGCCCGGTACTTATGAGAACTTCGCCAAAGATAACAGCAGTCTCCTTCGATGAGCACAGGCTTGGAGAGATGGCGGCAGAGACACTGATCAAAATGATAGCAGGAGAGAAGGTTTCTGACATCACGGCAGATGCCTTTGAACTGAACTTCCGTGAAAGTACCCTATGATGTGGCAGTTTAATCACATTTACATAGAAAAAGATATAAAAGACCATCCGCGTACAGCGGACATCCTTGAGAAATGCCGTGCAAACGGCATTTTTTATATAGACAGATATATGGATATCTTCGGCAGAAAGCGTCAGGATATCCATTTCCAGATGAAGCATCGGTCACTGATCCTCGCGAAGGCGACGGGAGAGCTTCTGTACAAGGGTTCGCCAATGTGTCAGGACTATGGCAGGCGCGAATTCTACTATACTTCCATGATGAAAAACTGCCTCTATGACTGCGAATACTGCTTTCTTAAAGGTATGTACGACTGTGGCTATCTGGTCGTTTTCGTAAATATAGAAGACGTCTTTGACGCTGTAGAAAAGAAGCTCTCTGAGATAGATGCTGGACAGACTATGTACCTGTCAGTTTCTTTTGATACAGATCTCTTCTCTTTTGAAAAAATGACCGGATATTGCCATCTATGGGCTCAGTTTGCTGCAGCGCACCCGGACTGCGAGATCGAAGTCAGGACAAAGGGTGCACCGGATATAGATAAAATAATTGAACCATCTGAAAGCGGCTCAGAGCTTACAGATACTTCAAATTTTATAACTGCTTTTACTGTTTCACCACAAGAGATCATAGACAGATTTGAGCATTATACGGCGACTGCGGAGTCAAGGCTTGACGCAGCGAAAAAAGCTATAGACAGGGGAAGTACGGTAAGGCTTTGTATAGACCCGATGATCTATGTGAATAACTGGAAAGAGTATTACGGAAATCTCGTGGATCAGATGGCCTCAGTGCTGGACCTGAAAAAAGTGCGGGACTTCGGTATAGGCACTTTCCGCATCTCAAAAGAATATCTGAAAAGACTGAGAGCGGCCGAGTCTAATAGCGAAGCGACCCAGTACCCGTTTGTGACGGACGGCGGATACGCCGGCTACCCGGAGAAACTTAAGGCTCAGATGCTCGATTTTTTAAAGAAAAAACTCCAGGACGACGGAGTGCCTGGAGAGAAGATCTATATCAGTTAAATACCTGCTTTATGCTGTCGTAGTGAAGGAACATCCCCTGATCCGCGAGAGACTTGATCTCATCGGTATCAGCGAATCTGTATCCATCTGTTTCCTCGAGCTGCAGGTGGATGTCGCTGTCTTTTACATCCATCACATATTCGTAGACATCTACAAAGTAATTATTTTTCTCATCGGGATTATCTCTTCTATAGGTAAAGACAAAACCGCCGGAGACTGCGTTATCTATGTCAAGGCCAGTCTCCTCGAGGACTTCACGGCGCACGGCCTGCTCGGAAGTCTCTCCTGCACGGACACCTCCGCCGGACACCTCGTATGCACCCGGAGCCCATTCCTTGGTAGAAACTCTCTTTGTGATCAGGTATTTGCCGTCCGGGCGCTTTATGACGCCGAGCACAGTCAGGTGATAGTCGCCGTCAGCCATGTGCCAGTCGTTGCGCTTCATGGTGCGGCCGGTCAGTTTTTTATCCTTATCGTAGATGTCCCAGAATTCCATAGATACCTCGTTTTTAACAAATAAAAGTGTTTCCGGGATATTATACATCTTTTGAGGCTCTTTAGACAAGCAGAGTGGCTTTTGTGCAACTTGCACAAAAAACGACATTGATTTTTGCTACTTTTTCACAAAAATGCATTTACCCTATTGAAAACGTTTCCAAAACGTGGTACATTATAACCATCAAAGAAAACGTTTCCGAAGCCTTAATATCGATACGGAAACGTTTTTACAAGAAACGTTCCCGCTATGGTAGCCTGAACATTCAGGAGCGGGACAAAGCATAACAGAATCTCCGAGGAGGAGAAACAAAGGACAAGAAGGAGGTCCAGCACATGAAGAAGAAAATTATCGCAGCTATGCTCTGTGGAGCAATGGCAGTTACCGCATTCGCAGGATGCGGAGCAAAGAATGACAGTGGTTCATCAAGCTCAGGAAAGTCAGCATCTGGCTCATCATCAGCCAAGGGTTCTGTTTACTACCTGAACTTCAAGCCAGAAGCAGAGGAAGCATGGCAGGCAATCGCAAAGACATATACAGAGAAGACAGGAGTTCCTGTTAAGGTCGTTACAGCAGCATCTGGTACATATGAGCAGCAGCTCACATCAGAGATGGCAAAGAAAGACGCTCCTACACTTTTCCAGGTAAACGGACCTGTAGGACTTGCTAACTGGAAAGACTACTGCGACGATATGTCTTCATCAGAGCTTTACAAGCACATGAAGCAGGGTACAGATTCATTCGTACTGAAGGATGGAGACAAGGTAGACGGTATCGCATACGCTATCGAGACTTACGGAATCATCTATAATAAGACATTACTTGATAAGTACTGCAAGATGGACGGTGCAAAGGTAAAGAGCGCTGACGAGATCAACTCTTTCGCTAAACTCAAGGAAGTAGCTGATGACATTCAGGCTCATAAGAAAGACTTAGGAGTTGAAGGCGCTTTCACTTCAGCTGGTATGGATTCATCATCTGACTGGAGATTCAAGACACATCTTGCTAACCTTCCTATCTACTATGAGTACAAGAAGGAGAACGAGACTTCTACAGACGCTATAAAGGGTGAGTACCTCGACAACTACAAGCAGATCTGGGATCTCTACATCACAGATTCTACCTGTGATCCGAAGCTCCTTTCATCAAAGACTATCGATGACGCAAACGCCGAGTTCGGTTCAGGAAAGGCTGTATTCTATCAGAACGGTACCTGGGCTGTAGGCGATGTAACAGGTGACGGAAAGCTTTCAGAGGATGAGCTCGGAATGCTTCCTATCTACATCGGAGCTGAAGGCGAAGAGAACCAGGGTCTCTGCACAGGTTCTGAGAACTACTGGTGTGTAAATACCAACGCCAGCGAAGATGACAAGAAAGCCACATATGACTTCCTTAACTGGATGATCACTTCAGATGAAGGCCGTGACGCAATCGCTAACAAGATGGGATTTGTAACTCCGTTCGATACCTTCACAGGTGACTATGAGTCAAAGAACCCTCTTATAAAGATTGCTGACCAGTATGTAGCAGATGGCAAGACTCCTGTATCATGGAACTTCTCAACCATCCCTTCAGAGAACTGGAAGAACGGCGTTGGATCAGCCCTTACAGCTTATGCAGCAGGCACAGGCAAGTGGGATGATGTGAAGACAGCATTCGTAGATGGCTGGGCTAAAGAGTACAAGGCAGCCCACGAAAACTAAGGTAACCAATTTCTCTTCATAAGTAGACCGGGTTTAACCTCCTTTTTAAGAATTCGGTCGAATGACCGGGCGGATGGCCTGTATAAACGCCATCCGCCCTATTTTTATCAGAAAGTGAGACAAGACAGATGAAAAGAACAGTAAGAAGGGCGTTTCCGTTGTTCGTGCTGCCTACAGTGGCTGCATTTTTCATCGGATTTATAGTCCCGTTCATCTGGGGAGTGTATCTCTCCTTTAATAAATTTACAGTCGTAAATAATCTGCACTTCGTCGGTTTTAAAAACTATGTGACGATGTTTAAGGAAGGCGACTTCGGACATTCTCTGTGGTACACGGCACTTTTTACGGTCGTAAGTGTCATCACGATAAATGTACTCGCATTCCTTATAGCACTGGCTCTCTGTAAAAAATTCCATGGAACCAGGCTGTTCCGTACCATTTTTTTCATGCCGAACCTGATCGGCGGTATCGTTCTCGGATACATCTGGCAGATCATTCTGAATGGTGTGCTCGTTCACTGGAAAGTCACTCTTACTACAAATGAGTGGTACGGTTTCTGGGGACTTATCATACTGATGAACTGGCAGCAGATAGGTTATATGATGATCATCTACATCGCCGGTATCATGTCAGTTCCACAGGATCTGATCGAGTCAGCTATGATCGATGGCGCCGGTTCATGGGAGAGACTCAAGAGCGTTATCATTCCTATCCTCCGCCCGTCGATCACCATCTGTACTTTCCTTACACTGACGAACGGCTTCAAACTCTTCGATCAGAACCTCGCTCTTACAGCAGGTAATCCGGGAAAGAAATCTGAGATGCTCGCGCTGAATATCTACAATACCTTCTATGGCCGTGTAGGTTATCAGGGCGTCGGACAGGCAAAGGCTGTTATATTCACGATACTCGTGGCTATCATAGCATTCGCACAGCTTCATTTCACGAGAAGCGGAGAGGAGCAGATGTAAAATGGCTAAGAATAAGAAAAAAAATATCAGTTTCGAACCGCAGGATAAGCCTGTAAAGCATGGCTGGGTATGGACCTTAGGTTTCGGGATCCTGGCTGTACTTTTCGTAATGCCTATCCTCGTTGTGGTATGGAACTCATTTAAGGAGAAAAGTGCTATCAACCTGACACCGTTCCAGCTTCCTACAAAGGCTACTTTTGTAGGACTAGAGAACTACGTCAGAGGTACTTCACAGATAAATTTTGTCGCAGCTTTCGAAAATACCTTGATGATTACGGTATTATCAGTTATATTGATTGTAGTATGCACTTCGATGTGCGGCTGGTATATCGCGAGAGTCAACAGTAAGGGCGCAAACTTCATCTATGCGCTGTTCGCATTTTCAATGGTCATCCCATTCCAGATGGTAATGTACACCCTGTCAAATGTAGCCCAGAACCTGCATCTGACATCGCCTCTCGGTATTGTCATCATCTATCTGGGATTCGGCGCAGGTCTTGCGACCTTTATGTTCGTAGGATTTGCGAAGTCGATACCTATAGAGATAGAGGAAGCCGCCATGATCGATGGATGCGGAGCCTGCGGCATTTTCTTCAGGATAGTTCTTCCTATCATGAAGCCGACCTATATCACTGTAGCGATACTCGAGTCTATGTGGATCTGGAACGACTTCCTTCTTCCATTCCTCGTACTCGATTCTGATTACAGGACTATCCCTATCGCCATCCAGTACCTGAAGGGTGGTTACGGAACTGTAGACTGGGGCGCCATGATGGCTGTGATCGTACTTTCTATCATCCCTATCATTATTTTCTACGTGATATGCCAGAAGTATATCATAAGTGGAGTTGTGGCAGGAGCTGTTAAAGGATGATGAGAAAAGCTGGTATCCTGATGCCTGTGTTTTCCCTGCCGGGACCATATGGCATCGGCTGCTTCTCGAAGGAAGCATACAGATTTATAGATTTTTTATCGGACGCGGGTCAGTCTTACTGGCAGATCCTCCCGTTGGGCCCTACGAGTTATGGTGATTCGCCGTATCAGTCCTTTTCGACATTTGCCGGGAATCCGTATTTCCTGGATCCGGAGACGCTTCGGAAAGAAGGACTGCTGACACGGACTGATCTCCATGAGTACAGGACTTCGCCTGATGAAAAAATAGATTACGCCTTTCTCTATAAAGAAAGGTTTGCTCTTCTGAGAAAGGCTTTCAGGAATTTTAACACTGATTATCCTGAGTACGAAGAGTACAAAGAAAAAGAATCTGACTGGCTGTACGACTATTCACTTTTTATGGCGTTAAAGGACGCACATGACGGCGAGAGCTTCGTCAGCTGGGAAGAAAAATACAGACTCAGAGATGAGCAGGCGCTGAAGGAATTTGCGGATGAACACACTGACGATATAGAGTTCTACAGCTTTATCCAGTATGAATTCTCATCCCAGTGGGGCACCCTGAAAAAATACGCGAACGACAAGGGCATTGAGATCATCGGAGATATCCCGATATATGTATCAGCAGACTCTTCGGATGTGTGGTGTGATCCGCGGCTTTTCCAGATGGACGGTTCAGAGAAACCTGTAGCAGTGGCTGGATGCCCACCTGACGGGTTTTCGGCTGACGGACAGCTCTGGGGCAACCCTCTTTACAGATGGGATTACCATGAGAAGACAGGTTTTGACTGGTGGATCCGTCGCATCAAAAAATGCACGGAGCTGTACGATGTGATCAGGATCGACCATTTCAGAGGCTTTGACGAGTATTACTCGATCCCGGCTGGCGATAAGACCGCTGCAAACGGACACTGGGAGCCGGGGCCGGGCATGAAGCTGTTCAATGCGATAAAGGAAGCACTGGGAGATGTGCAGATCATAGCTGAGGATCTGGGATTCATGACTGATTCTGTCAAAGAACTGGTCAAAGATTCCGGTTTCCCGAATATGAAGGTTCTGGAGTTCGCTTTTGACAGCAGGGATTCGTCAAGTGCCGGGACTGCAGATAATGTCTACCTGCCGTTTAACTACGACAGGAACTGTGTGGTATACACTGGAACCCACGATAACGAGACTCTCAGAGGATGGCTTTCGAGCATTACTCCGAAGGAACTCTCAAATGTAAAGAACTACCTGGGACTTCCGAAGGATGCAAAGAAGTCAGATATCGTGGATCCATTTATAAGAGCAGCTTTAAGCTCAGTCGCTGATCTCTGTGTCATCCCGATGTGGGACTACCTGGGACTTCCGAACTCAGCCCGTATCAACACTCCATCCACTGTCGGTGGAAACTGGCAGTGGAGATGTCCGGCAGAGGAGCTCACGAAGCGCCTGGCGAACGACATCGAAAAGAAAACTAAAATCTACGGCCGGTGATCTTTCACTGACTGAAGCAGGAGGCCCGTATGACGAAACAGCTTACTATAAAGGATATAGCAAAATATTGCGGGGTTGGAGTAAGCACAGTTTCACGTGCGATAAATGATGACGACGGTATCAGTGAGGAAACAAAAGCACGGGTGCTTGAAGTCGTCAGGAAATTCCACTATGTGCCGAATAACGCCGCAAGGAATATCCGTATCAGCGAATCGAATACTATAGCGCTCCTGGTTCGAGGCATCGATAATATATTTTTCCAGTCGATGTTTGACCAGTTCCAGGATGAACTGCTGAAGGCAGGGTTTGATTTCTGGCTCCATTCAGTCGACGAGCATACGAGTATAGCGAAGGCAGCTGTAGAGCTGGCAAAGGAAAAAAGGCTCAAAGGCGCGATAATCCTCGGAGGCCGGATGGAAAATCCTGAGCAGGAACTCGAGCAGCTGAGTGTTCCGTATGTGCTTTGCACAGTGGCGCACAGCATGGATTCGCCGGTTCCGAAGGTGAACAGCGTCGCTATCGATGATGAAGCCGAGAGCTATAACGCGGTGAAGTACCTGATCGGAAAAGGTCACAGGCGTATAGCCATCGTAACAGGACATAAGGACGACCTGGCGGTCGGCGGACAGCGTCTTTCTGGATACAAGAAGGCTCTGACGGAGGCCGGCATTCCGATAGATGAAGAACTGATCGGCTACATGATGACAGACATCACAGAGTTCACGCCTGAGAACGGATACGCAGTCACTAAGGAGCTGCTGCAGAGGACTGATTTTACGGCGCTCTACTGTATCTCGGATATGACGGCATTCGGTGCTTATAAGGCTATCTCGGAAGCGGGACTCAGGATACCGGAAGACCTTTCAGTTCTCGGATTCGATGGCATAAGCCTCGGGAAATTCATGACTCCGTCGCTTACGAGCGTCGTACAGCCAAGGGAACAGCTCGTGAAATCTTCTGTCGAGCTCCTTAAAAAATCGATAAACGGGGCAAAGAAAACGAAACAGCTTATCTACCCTGCACATCTGGTAGAACGTGACTCAGTAGGTTGAAAAAGGGGACAGACCCCTTTTTCAACTTTTTAGTATGGAGGACCCAGGATGGCTATTGGCTTAAATCTCGACCCGGAAGGTCCGGTATCATCGAGTCTTACAAAACTCGCAAACATAGCACTGATAAATGTCTGGTTTATCGTATGCTCGATCCCTGTTTTTACGATAGGGGCTTCCTTTACGGCGATGATGGACGTCGCCTGGCGAATGACTAAGAACCGTGAAGGAACTGGAATTACGAAGGCATTTTTTCACGCGTTCAAAGTGAATTTCAAAAAGGGCACGCTGATCTGGCTGATACAGCTCGTTTTTATCGCGCTCCTGTACGTGGATTACAGGCTCATCGGGCATCAGAAGAACCTGAATGGCGGAGCTGAAATGGCTGCCTATATCGTGTTCGGCGTGCTGGTGCTTATAGTGGCGTTCACTTCCTGGTATTCGCTGACACTTACGGCGATATTTGACAACACTGTCATCCAGACCATAAAAAATGGCTTGCTTATAAGCATTGCGCGTTTTCCGTGGTCTCTGCTGATAGCCTGCTGCTATCTGTCGCCACTTATCCTCCTGATCGTTCCTGCGAGAACGGCGTTCTTCTGCGTACCGTTCCTGCTTCTGGTATGGTTCGGAGCCGCGGCACTTGGAGCAGCTTACCTGTTCCGCCACGCGCTTGCGCCATTCCTGCCGGAGGGCTACGACGAGACTCCGGTCGACGAGATCATCCCGGATGAAGACCTTTACCCTGACGACTACCCACCATCTCCAGACCCTGATAATAAAAATGACGATTGATCAAAGCAGCTCTGCGTGATTGCAGAGCTGCTTTTTTGCACAGTCACAGGACCCGCGTGACGGCATGCGCGCATCGCGTTCGGGCTCGCGGCCCCCCAAGTCTATCTCGTTAAGTAGCCGTGACGAACCGCTTCACGACTTGCCGACAGGTAGCGGGTCAGGGACACTACAACTTGTATCTGGGAAACTAGACATGCTTTATACAAAGTGCACAAAAAAGCATTGACAGATTTGTGAAAACTAGCTAGAATTACAATGAATGTGCCAAATGTCCTTTTGAGAATCCTGATATGAAAGTATATTTATATCATACAGGGCAGCATTCGTGCCACCCTTACATTTATAGATGAAAGGAAAAGTGTATGGTTGATTATACAGAGGGCTCAGGAAAAGAGTACCACATAGGCGTAGGTAAAGGCGAGGTCGGAAAGTACGTTATCCTGCCGGGTGATCCGAAGAGATGCAAGAAGATCGCAGCATTTTTCGATGATCCGCATTTCGTGGCAGATAACAGAGAGTTCACGACGTACACCGGATACCTCGATGGAGAGATGGTGAGCGTGACTTCTACAGGAGTCGGCGGACCGTCAGCATCCATAGCCATGGAAGAACTCGTACACTGCGGTGCGGACACTTTTATAAGAGTGGGTACCTGCGGCGGGATGCAGCTCGATGTCAAGGGCGGTGACTTAGTCATCGCGACCGGAGCCATCAGGATGGAAGGAACGAGCAAGGAGTATGCTCCGATAGAATTCCCGGCTGTAGCTGATTTTGATGTGACTTACGCATTGAAAAAAGCAGCGGAGAATCTGAAGGAGACATATCATCTCGGAGTAGTCGAGTGCAAGGACGCGTTCTACGGACAGCATGAGCCGGAGAAAATGCCGGTCGGATATGAGCTGAAGAACAAGTGGGACGCCTGGCTGAAGCTCGGGACACTTGCTTCAGAGATGGAGTCGGCAGCACTTTTTACAGTGGCAGCCGCCAGAGGAGTCAGATGCGGTTCGTGCTTCCTTGCGATAGCGAACCAGGAAAGAGCCGCCAAGGGTCTTTCAAACACACAGGTGCATGATACGGAGGGAGCCATCCGTACAGCTGTTGAAGCTATAAGGCTCATGATACAGGCAGAGAAAAACTCTGCCACAGACTGACAAACTAGAATAAGGAGGAATTGTCAGATGAAACTAAAGAGAATTGCAGCACTTGTACTTGCAGGAGTCATGACCCTGTCACTTGCAGCCTGCGGATCAGGATCAGCATCAAAGGGCGGCAGCTCAGCATCAGGTTCAGCCAGCTCGGGAAAGACCATTAAGGTCGGTATCGTTACAGATGTCGGCGGTGTAAACGACGGTTCATTCAACCAGTCAGCATGGGAAGGACTTCAGAAGGCACAGAAGGACTTCGGTATCGAGGCAAAGTACCTTGAGTCAAAGACAGACGCTGACTATCAGCCGAACATCGAGACATTCATCGACGGCGGATATGACATGATCATCTGTATCGGATATGCACTTGCAGATGCCCTTAAGACTGAGGCAGAGGCAAATCCGGATCAGAAGTTCGCTATCGTAGATGATTCATCACTCGCAGATATGGATAATGTCACCTCACTTATGTTCGAGGCAGGACAGTCTTCATACCTCGTAGGTTACGCAGCAGGACTTACTACTAAGACTAATAACGTAGGTTTCGTACTCGGACAGTCTACAGACATGATGAACGAGTTCGGATTCGGTTACTGTGCAGGTGTCCTTGACGCCGGAAAAGAAGCTGGAAAGGATATAAAGATCCAGATGGCAAACGCTAACAGCTTCGCGGATACAGCAGCCGGAAAGTCAGCAGCAAACGCCATGATCACTGGCGGCGCAGACATCATCTTCCAGGCAGCAGGCGGCACAGGACTTGGTGTTATCGATGCTTGTAAGGAAGCTGGTATCTGGGCTATCGGTGTTGACTCTGACCAGAGTTCTATCGCACCGAAGACCATCCTTACTTCAGCCATGAAGAGAGTCGACAACGCTGTTTACGCAGTTGCCAAGGACACAAAGGACGGCAAGGTTAAGGGTGGAGTTGAGACATTCAGCCTTAAGGACGGCGGTGTAGATATCGCTCCTACTACTGATAACTTAGATCCGGACGTATTAAAGAAAGTTCAGGATGTAAAGCAGCAGATCATCGATGGAAAGATCACAGTACCTAAGACCAGAGATGAGTTCGAAAAGGCTTACGGCAAGGGAATCTATACTATCAAGTAATAAAGTTATCCGGGGGCGCTGCCTGCGCAGCGCCTCTTTTTTAGACACAGGAGGTTGTTGCCATGAGAGATATAAGCATGGAAAGGGTAAACAAGACAAGGGAAGAGATGCTTGATACGGTCAAGAGCCCGACACTGACACATGAGCAGAAGGTGGCGACAATGGCAAATCTGGCAGACTCACTTCTTGAAGTATTAGACCTGCCTGAAGGACTCGATGAGTTATTAAATGCCCCGATAGAGACACAGTGCATCTGTGACCTGAGCGAGGGACATGCGCCACTGAGACCGAGATACATAGTACCGGATTATGAGAAGTTCTTAAAGGAGGGAAGCAAGTTCTTAAGACTTGGACCTGCGCACGACCTTCTCGAAGCGATGAATAATCTGCTTATCCTTTATAAAAATGTACCGTCGGTTACGAATTATCCGGTATATGTCGGAGCACTTGATAAGCTTCTCGACCCTTATATGAAAGACGTGGATGATGAGACCGCACTGAAACTGACGAAGATGTTCCTGATCCACATGGACAGGACGATCCTCGACTCATTTTCTCACGCGAATATCGGACCGGAGGACACCAGAGCCGGACGCATCATCATGAAAGCTATTGCTGAGACCTGTGATACTGTACCGAATGTCACGATGAAGTACGATCCGGATATCACTCCTGATGATTACGCTATTCAGGGCATAGAGACTACTCTTAAAGCTGCCAAGCCATCATTCGCAAACCATAAGATGTTCGTATCAGAGCTCGGCGAAGACTATGTAGTAGCCAGCTGCTATAACGGACTCAAGTACGGTGGCGGTTCCTACACCCTAGTCAGACTTATCCTCGGGAATATAGCAAAGAAAGCTAAGAATATCGAAGACTTCGAGAAGAATGTCCTTCCTTACGTCATGGACATCCAGGCGCGCTACATGGATGCCAGAGTGAAGTTCATAGTAGAGGAAAGTGGATTTTTCGAGAATAACTTCCTGGCAAAGGAAGGTCTGATCCACAGAGATAAGTTCACAGCCATGTATGGACTTGTAGGACTTGCAGACGCGGTAAATATCCTCCTCGAAAAAGAGGGAAAGACCGGACTGCGCTTCGGACATTCGAAGGAAGCCGATGACCTCGGGGTCGAGATCATGGACATCATAAATGATTTCAATAATAATCACAAGGCTTCGTACTGTGAGGCGACTGGCGGACATTATCTGCTGCATGCCCAGGTCGGACTTGCATCTGATAAGAATGTAACTCCGGGAACCAGAATCCCTATCGGCGAAGAACCTGATGAGATGATCGATCATCTGAAAGTGCTCGAGAGATTTCATCACTACTTCCCATCGGGAACTGGCGACATATTCCCGATTGACATGACAGTACATAAGAATCATGAGTACCTGCTTGACATCATAAAGGGAGCCTTCAAGGACGGCATCAGATACCTGTCATTCTATGCATCGGATTCAGATGTCATAAGGATCACCGGCTACCTGGTAAAGAAGTCCGAGATAGAAAAACTCGAGAACGGTGAGAATGTCATGCAGGATACCACAGCGCTTGGAATGGGAGCAAAGCATAACGGACATATACTTGAAAGGAAAGTGAGATAAGTTGGAGAGATACCCTGTGAATAAGATCATCCCGTTCTCATCGGTCGATGGACCAGGGAACAGGACATCTGTCTTTCTTCAGGGATGCAACTTCAACTGCCGCTACTGTCACAATCCTGAGACCAGAAAGCTCTGCATTAACTGCGGAGACTGCGTCCCGAAGTGTCCGGTACATGCGCTTTCGATGGTCGATGGTAAAGTGACCTTCGACTATACGAAGTGCGTGGCCTGCGACACCTGCATAAAGACCTGTACCCATGATGCTTCTCCACGTATCCGCTGGATGACTCCGCAGGAAGTATTCGAAGAGGTAAAAAAGCAGGTGCCTTACATCAGAGGAATCACGACTTCGGGAGGAGAGTGCACTTTTTACCCGGATTTTTTACGGGAGCTGTTTAAGCTGTGTAAAGGAATCGGACTCGGAGCGCTGATCGACTCAAACGGAAGCTATGATTTTTCAAAGGATGAGGAACTCCTGGATGTCTGCGACGGTGTAATGCTTGATGTGAAGAGCTGGACAGCGGAAGACCACAGAAAAGTCGTGGATTTTTCAAATGAGATGGTGCTTAGGAACCTCGATTTCCTGGCCGAAAAGCACAAGCTCTATGAAGTCAGGACGGTAGTAGTACCGGGACTTTTCGATGTGGAAAAGACCATCAGGGAAGTGTCAGAGCACATAAAGGACTATCCTGAAGTCCGGTATAAGATCATCACCTACAGGCCGATGGGTGTGCGTGAAAAGTATGCAGTGGAAATGAATCCCCCAAAAAAGGATTACATGAATAAATTAAAAGAGCTATCGGAGAGTATCGGAGTAAAAACTGTTGTATTAGTCTAGCAGAGAGGTAAATGCGGTGAAAAAAGACAGTAATGCGGATATGAGCGTTGAAGCCATCCGGATGAAAGGCATCGTGAAACGATTTGGTAATTTCACGGCGAATGACCACATCAATCTGACCGTCCACAAAGGGGAGGTGCATGCCATCCTCGGAGAAAACGGAGCAGGCAAGAGTACGTTGATGAACGTGCTTTACGGCATATATCAGCCGAATGAAGGCTCGATAGAGATTGATGGAAAGCCTGTAAAAATAAACGGGCCTGAAGAAGCCATAAAGCTTGGTATAGGAATGGTGCACCAGCACTTCATGCTGATACAGCCGTTCACGGTCACAGAGAATATCATCCTCGGTTCGGAGCCGAGAAAAGGTCTCGTGGTCGATAAGGCAAGCGCCAGGGAAAAGATCATGGAACTGTCCGAGAGATACGGACTGAAGGTCGATCCTGACGCAAAGGTCGAGGACATTTCTGTAGGAATGCAGCAGCGTGTAGAGATCCTGAAGGTGCTCTACAGAGGCGCCAGACATCTGATCTTAGATGAGCCTACATCATCGCTGACCCCTCAGGAGATCACCGAGCTGATGGAGATTATAAAGAACCTGACAAAGGATGGCAAGAGTGTCATCCTGATCACACATAAGCTGAAGGAGATCACTGAGGCTGCAGATTTCTGCACCATCATAAGACAGGGTAAATACATTGACACAGTAGAGGTAGACCAGGTCGATGAGAACAGGCTTGCCGAAATGATGGTCGGAAGAAACGTAGAGTTTAAAGTAGATAAAAAGGAGCAGGCTCCTGGAGAGGTAGTCCTTGATGTAGAGAATCTCCGAGCAAAGGACTATCGTGGTGTTGACATCTTAAATGGTCTGAACCTGAAAGTACATAAGGGTGAGATCGTAGGACTTGCCGGCGTTGATGGAAATGGACAATCAGAGCTTGTTGAGATCCTTACGGGTC
Source organism: Lachnospiraceae bacterium (assembly GCA_029226225.1). Taxonomy (GTDB): domain Bacteria; phylum Bacillota; class Clostridia; order Lachnospirales; family Lachnospiraceae; genus Weimeria. Next base: position 28,009 of record JAQXXU010000056.1, read on the forward strand.
TTATGAAGGCAGAATCGGGGAAAATAACTGTCGAGGGAAAGGATATCTTTAATAAAAAGCCAAAAGAGATCTTCGATGACGGTGTTTCATCGATACCTGAAGACAGACAGAAGCACGGTCTTGTCATGGATTTCACTGTCGCTGAAAATATGATCCTGCAGAACTACGACAAGCCTCAGTTTTCAAAGCATGGCATTCTGAATCGTTCAGCTATCTCGAAATTCACAAATCAGCTGATCGATAAATTCGATATCAGACCGAGAGGCTGTGAAAACCGTCTGGCAAGACAGCTGTCAGGAGGAAATCAGCAGAAGGTTATAATCGCCCGAGAGGTGACCAATGACAAAGAGCTTCTCATAGCTATGAACCCGACCAGAGGTCTGGATGTCGGAGCTATCGAATTCGTACACAAGTACCTGGTAGAGCAGAGAAACAAGGGACGTGCGGTTCTTCTCGTATCGTTTGAGCTTGATGAGATCATGTCACTTTCAGACAGAATAGACGTTATCTTCGATGGAAAAATAGAAGGAAGCGTAAAAGGATCCGAGGCCGATGAGAAGCAGCTCGGAATCATGATGGCAGGAGGAAAAATAGATGAAAAGTAAAACTAGTATCTGGGATGGTAACTTCATCTATGTGATCATCGCCATCGTTGTAGGATTTTTAGTAGGAGCTATTCTCCTGGTGTCAGCCGGCATCGACCCGGGACTTACCTACAGTACACTTTTTCAGGGAGTGTTCTCAGAGCCAAAATACATAGTGTACAGCTTCGTATATGCAGCACCGTACATCATGACAGGACTCTCAGTAGCATTCTCATTTAAGACCGGCGTGTTTAACATCGGAGCCGAGGGACAGTTCGTAGTCGGATCGCTTGCGGCAGTTTTAGTCGGTATCTTCGGGAATATGCCTCCGGTGATCCATGCCATAGTCTGCTTCATAGCAGCTGCCGCAGCAGGTGCTGCATGGGGAGCTATCGTAGGTCTCATGAAGATAAAGAGAGGAATAAACGAAGTCCTTTCATACATCATGTTCAACTGGATCGCCTACTATCTGTCAAACTACGTCGTAATGCACAGTGGCGTTAAGGCAAAATCGATAGAGGCCACCAAGGATATCAAGGATTCTGCCAGCACAGTCATCCAGGGACTTATCCCGGCGACCGGCTGCCCGAAGGTAAACTCAGGATTTTTCATAGCTACGATCGCAGCTATAGTCCTATGGTTTGTAATAAAGAAAACGACCTTCGGATATCAGCTCCGTGCTGTCGGACTTTCAAAGACTGCATCTGAGTACGGCGGTATCTCATCATCGAAGATCTTCATGGTCAGCATGGCGCTTTCGGGAATGCTCGCCGGTATCGGCGGTGCTATCCAGACTCTCGGAATGGCTGGACGTATCTCACAGTTCTCTGGTCAGGAGAGCTTTGGATTCGACGGTATCACAGTAGCACTTATCGGAGGAACAAACCCGATCGGATGTATTTTTGCGGGACTCTTCTACGGTGCCATGAAGTACGGCGGAAACAAGCTGACACTTGTCAACGCCCCGAAGGAGATCGTAAATATCATCATGGGCACTATAATCTTCTTCATCGCTATTTCACTTCTGCTGAAGAGAATCATAAAAGGTGTACAGCAGAAGAAACTCGACAAGGCAAAAGAGCTTACGGCTGCAAAGGAGGCCTGAGAAATGAACGGATTTGTAAATGTCTTCGGACTTATTCTTAACGGTATGCTGATCTCCACACCGCCGCTTCTTCTTGCAGCCTTAGGATCAGTTTTTTCAGAAAAAAGTGGTGTCGTAAATATCGGCATCGAGGGTATGATGACTATCGGCGCTTATGTAGGCGCTGTCGGAGCTTACTTCACGCATAATGGCTGGGTTGGCTTCCTGCTCGGCGGTATAGCCGGGATGATATTCGGACTGCTTCACGCATTTGCATGCGTGACCTGCGGAGCCGATCAGACCATCGCTGGTACAGCTATTAACTTCATCGGACCTGGACTTGCGCTTTTCCTCTGCAAGTCGATGTTCGATAACTCGTCAGATACTCCATCACTTCCGACAGAATACAAGCTGCCAAAGCTGTTCAACGGTGTATTCAAGTCAGGATCATTCGGTTACAACGTACTTGGTACGTATTCGGCTGTATGGCTTAGCTTCATTCTCGTGGCTGTGATCTGGTTCGTATTCTACAAAACCAGATTCGGTATGAGACTCAGAGCTGCCGGTGAGCATCCGGAAGCCTGCGAGACTCTCGGTGTCAATGTATTCAAAGTAAGATATGCCTGCGTTCTGCTTTCAGGATTTCTGGCAGGACTTGGCGGTGCATTCGTTACTCTCGCTACCGTATCGCAGTTCCGTCCTACGGTTATCGTAGGTCAGGGTTTCATCGCTATCGCAGCTGTTATCTTCGGTAAATTCACTCCGCAGGGGGCTTTCCTTGGCTGCCTGCTCTTCGGTCTCTGCAACGGACTGAAGTCAGTGCTTTCAGCTATGGGTTCAAGTGTTTCGCCGAATATCCTGTCGATGATCCCTTACGTGGTTACGATCCTCGTCCTTATCCTCTTCGTGGGTAGCGGACGTGTACCGGCAGCCAATGGTAAACCGTACATCAAGTCTAAATAAATCTAAAGTTTTATAATGCGCGGATCCCAATCTTCGCTGCCCGCGTGGCGGCATGCGCGCATCGCGTCCGAGCTCACGGCCACCCACGAATTCATATTAGCATCGGAGTCGGCGGCCGTGACGGACCGATGCACGACATGCCGACAGGTAGCGGGATTGCAAACTCTAAATCCGCGCCCACATTCACATTATAGAAAGGAAAGAAAATGTTAGATCATAAACTTTTTGACCATACATTACTTGCTGCGGATGCTACGCAGGAGCAGATGGATAAGATCATAGAGGAAGCTAAGAAGTACGACTTCATGTCGGTTTGCTGCAACTCATATTACACTAAGCATGTAGCTGAGGCTTTGAAAGGTACTGGAATCCACACGACGACTGTGGTCGGGTTCCCGCTCGGGCAGATGAGCACTAAGGCGAAGGCTTTCGAGACAAAGTGTGCTGTGGAAGATGGTGCTGATGAGATCGACATGGTTATAAATGTCGCTGCCTTGAAGGATAAAAAGTACGACGTAGTCGAGGCTGATATAAAGGCTGTAAGAGATGCCTGTCCTGGAAAGATCCTCAAAGTCATAATCGAGTGCTGCCTTCTGACAGATGATGAGAAGGTAAAGGCCTGCGAGCTGTCAGAAAAGGCAGGTGCTGATTTCGTAAAGACCTCGACTGGATTTTCTACAGGAGGAGCAAAGGCAGAGGATGTAGCACTTATGAGAAAGACCGTAGGCGACAGACTCGGAGTAAAGGCGAGCGGCGGAATTCATTCGGAAGCTGAAGCACAGTCCATGGTAGATGCTGGAGCTTCAAGACTTGGCACATCAGCCACACTGAAGATCATAGGAGCATAAAAATGAACAGAGCACAGATAAAGTCAATACCGAAAGTTGAATTACATTGTCATCTGGACGGTTCACTTTCGCCAGAATTTATCAGCAGCCGCCTCGGGAGAAAGGTGGATTTCAAAGAGCTCTCAGTTTCTATCGACTGCACCAGTCTGAATGAATATCTGGAAAAATTTGATCTTCCGATAAAAATACTCTCGACTCCGGAGGCAGTGCGTGAAGGCACTATAGATGTCCTGCGCCAGGGAGCCGAGGAGAATGTCAGATATATGGAGATCCGCTTTGATCCGGTCTGTCTGTCAAATGACGGTATGACAACGGATGAGGCCGTTATCGCATCCATTGAGGGACTTCGCGAGGGAGAAGAAAAGTATGGGATAAAGGGAAATATCATTCTCTGCGCTATGAGACAGTTTGACCTTGATCAGAACCTCGGGACCCTCGCCCTGGTGGAGAAATACCTCGGAAAAGGGGTCTGCTGCATGGATCTGGCTGGAGCAGAAGCCCTGTATCCTACCTCGGGCTTCAAAGCACTTTTTCAAGAGGCTGTGAACAGACAGATACCTTTTATCATCCATGCGGGTGAGGCAGACGGACCGGATAGTGTCAGGGCAGCGGTTTCGTTTGGGGCGAAGCGTATAGGCCACGGCGTCGCCATGAAGGGGCAAGAGGATCTGCAGCAGGAGCTTAAGAAAAAGAACATTCCCGTCGAGATCTGTCCGACAAGTAACTATCAGACAAAGGCAGTACATGGGACTTACCCATTACGTGAGTTCATAGATGCAGGACTTAAGGTAACGATAAATACGGATAACCGGACGGTGTCAGATACGACGCTTACAGACGAACTGGAGAAATCAGTACATATAGCTGATCTCTCAGATGCTGAGATCGTGACACTAGAGGAAAATGCTGTAAATGCCTCATTTGCGGATACAGATACCAAAGAAAAGATATTAGAAGAACTGAAAGCATTTTTATGATCGAACACGCTGCATTTAATTCCATAGTAAAATACACAAACGATATGTCGGCAGCAGTTCAGGATGTGCTGAATCAGCTCTTTAAAAACGCTCCTCTGTCTACTTTTAGCGAGATAGAGATAAAGGAGATACCTAAGGGCGAGTATATAGTACGGGAAAACGAACTGGCAGACAGGGTGTTTTTTCTGATAAAGGGAGAAGTGTCTGCATTGGAGCACAGGGTTTTAGGAACCAGCTACAAGTTCACAGGTTACTCGGCGTTTGAATCTTTCGGCACGATGGAAAGCCTGCTGGGGTATGATCTCTATGCGGCTACCCTTGTGACAGAGACAGACTGCTCTTTCCTTGAAATGGACAGAAATGCTTATGAGAGGTGGACGGAGAAGGACTCCCATGCGCTTAAAATGCTGACAAAGGATACCTGTGAGTATCTGCTGAGAGAGGCGAGAAGAGACAGAGTTTTCCGGTTTCTATCAGGCAAGGATTCACTTCTGATGATGCTTGCACTGGAATACGAGGACAGGGCAGATGAAAAAGGAAACTGCAGATTGAACTTCACCAGACAGCAGCTGGCAGAGTTTTCGGGGTTATCGGTCAGGACTGTGAACCGCGCGGTACAGACGCTTGATGAAGAGGGATTCTTCGATCACAGCAGAAGCGTCTTCAGGATCAACCGGCAGCAGTACAGAAAAATAAGGGAATATCTGAATGAATTCATCTCTGATACGTAAAGCATTTAAGGGGATCACAATTAAAAAACTGATATTCACCGTGATCGGTGTGCTTCTTTCGGGTGTCGAGATATCGTTTAACGCCAGGGCTGGGCTAGGGAATGATCCGGTCGGAATGCTCTATGACGGACTAAGAGCCTTTCTTGGACTGACACAGGAGCAACTGTCGGTTGCTACAAATCTGATAAACATAGGCCTGATAGTATTTGTATTTTTTGCAGGAAGGCATTATGTGAATATTGGGACAGTGATATGCCTGGTGGTATACGGATTCGGTGTTGATCTCGGAAGTCTGCTTTATGAAGCTTTTTTTCCGGAACAGATGACGATGATGCTCAGAATTCTGGCAGTGGTTATCGGATGCCTGTTCCTCTATACTGGTCTTGGGATGGAAATCGCTTCAGATATCGGAATAGATGCGACTTCAGGGTTCATTATGGTGGTCCGGGACAGAATGCACTGGCAGTACCATACTGCAAAAGTGGTATGTGATATTCTGTCAGTCGTTATCGGATTTCTGCTCGGAGGAAAGCTCGGTGTAGTTACAGTGATCTGTGCAGTAATAAACGGACCGATGATCCAGCTCTTTACAAAATTATTCCAGAAAATCATAGGATAAAATAACACATAACAGAAAGGAGACAGGTATGTCAGAAATCTACGAAAAATTACAGAAGTCACTCGACAGTATAAGAAAAGTAACTGATTTCGTCCCGGAGATCGGAATTACACTCGGAAGTGGCCTGGGAGGACTTTCTGAAAAGATAGAAAAGGTCTGCGAAATCTCATACAAGGATATAGAGGGATTTCCAGTATCCACAGTTTCTGGTCATGACGGAAAATTCATATTTGGGACACTGTCAGGCAGAAAAGTAGTTGTCATGAGCGGAAGAGTGCACTATTATGAAGGATATAAAATGACAGAAGTCGTAACACCGGTGCGTATAATGGGGCTTCTCGGTGCGAAGATCATCCTCCTGACGAATGCGGCAGGCGGGATCAACATAGACTTCAATCCAGGAGATCTGATGCTTATAAAGGATCACATCTCCGTATTTGTACCAAATCCGCTCTTAGGACAGAATGCTGACGAGCTGGGGGCCAGGTTCCCTGATATGTCATCAGTATATGACAAGCAGCTTCAGGATCAGATAAAAGAAGCAGCCAGGGTAACAGGGGTAGACCTTCAGAGAGGAGTCTATGTACAGCTGTCAGGACCGAGCTACGAGACTCCGGCAGAGATCAGAATGCTGAGAAATCTAGGAGCCGACGCAGCAGGCATGAGTACTGTGGTCGAAGCTATAGCCGCAAACCACATGGGGCTTCGGGTAGCGGGTATCTCCTGCATCACGAACATGGCCGCCGGTATTTTAAACCAGCCTTTAAACCACGAGGAAGTGAAGGCAACCGCAGACCAGGTCAAAGAGAAATTCGAAAAACTCGTCATGGAATTCATCCGTAACGCCAGATAAAGACAGGAACAGATCATTACAGGGTCCGGATTTGTGCAAAGTGCACAAATCCGGACCTTTATTTTTGTGAACTATTTCTGACGGATTTTGATTGAAAAATGATGATTGTGGTGGTATTATTTGAATTGTTCTGAAGGAATATGAACGATTGTGACGGGAGGCGAAAAAGCCCGCACATTTTTTACAGGAAAGTGGAGGCAGTTATGCTGACGGAGGAAAGGTTTGCCAGAATCATATCTGCGGTGGATTCGAAGGGATCCGTCACTGTCGCAGAACTGATGGAACTCCTGGGGGCCAGCGAATCTACTATCAGACGTGATCTCGACGAGCTTGATAGCGAGGGCAGGATCACGAGGGTCAGGGGCGGCGCTATATCAAAGACAGGCGGCCTGATGACCAGAGACGATGAAGTCTCAAAGAGAAAAGGCCAGAAGCAGAGAGAAAAGGCTACCATAGGAAGCTACGCGGCATCACTTATCGAACCTGGTGATTTTGTATATATAGATGCAGGAACCACTACAGAACAGATGCTCCCATATATCACAGAGCATGATGCTACCTTTGTCACGAATGCGGTAAATCATGCTATGGTACTTGCTTCTGAGGGCTTTCAGGTGTACATCCTGGGCGGAGAGTTCAAGAGAATGACAGAGGCCATAGTAGGAGAGGAAGCCCTGTATTCCCTGAAGAAGTATAATTTCACGAAGGGATTTTTCGGAGCGAACGGGATTACGAGAGAGGAAGGCTTCACGACACCTGAGCTTAAAGAAGCGATGGTAAAGCGGCAGGCATTTTTATCATGCAAAGACAGATATGTGCTTGCTGATGATTCAAAGTTTGGAACTATATCCGCGATAGGATTTGGCGAATTCGAAAGTGCCACTGTGATAACTGACAGGATCACGAAGCGCGGATTTAAAGGACTTAAGAACATAAAGGAGGTAGCTGACATATGATCATGACAGTCACGTTTAATCCATCGCTTGACTACATAGTCAGTGTGGATGACTTCAGACTGGGTCTTGTGAACAGGACTTCGAAGGAACTCCTGCTTCCGGGAGGAAAGGGACTGAACGTATCGATGGTCCTGAAGAACCTCGGGACTGATTCTACAGCAGTCGGTTTTATGGCAGGCTTTACAGGAAAGGTCATAAAAGGACTCATGGCTGAAAAAGGAGTCGATACAGACTTCATCGAAGTTTCTGAAGGTATTTCGAGGATAAATGTAAAGATCCGAAGTAACGAGGAATCCGAGATAAACGGCATGGGACCGGCCATCTCAAAGGAGAATATCGATACCTTATATGAAAAGCTCGATACTTTAAAATCCGGTGACTATCTGGTGCTTGCAGGTTCCATTCCGGCAGTCATGCCTGAGACGATGTACATGGACATCATGAAGTTCTTAGATGGCAGAGGAGTGCGTATCGTAGTCGATGCGACGAGAGACCTGTTAAAAGACGTGCTGCCATATCATCCGTTCCTCGTGAAACCGAACAATCACGAGCTTGGAGAGATATTCGGAGTCGAGCTGAAGACTAAGGATGACGTCGTTCCTTATGCGAAGAAGATGCAGGAGATGGGCGCTGTGAATGTGCTCGTTTCGATGGCAGGCGAGGGAGCACTTCTGGTCTCGGAGAACGGAGACGTGATCTCTTCGATGCCTCCTAAAGGCAAAGTAAAAAATTCCGTCGGCGCAGGCGATTCGATGGTTGCGGGATTTTTACAGGGATACATAAATGGCGGAGATTATGAAAAGGCATTCTATATGGGGCTTTGTACCGGAAGCGCTTCGGCTTTCTCGGACTACCTGGCCACAAAGGACGAAGTAAAAGGTTTACTTGATCAACTGGGAAAAGGAGACATCTTATGAGGGTAAGGGATTTACTTTCAAAGGAGAGTATCGAACTGAACGGAAAAGCATCTGATAAGTCAGATGTGATAAAGCAGATGGTTGCCCTGATGGTAAAGCAGGGAAATATCAGAGACCGTGCTGCCTATGAAAAGGGCGTATTTGCCAGAGAAGAAGAATCTACTACAGGAATCGGCGATGGTATCGCCATCCCGCACTGCAAGTCAGACGCCGTAGCAAAGCCAGGTCTTGCAGCCATGGTACTTCCTGACGGAGTAGAGTATGACGCGCTCGATGGAGCGCCGGTGCATATCATTTTTCTTATAGCAGCACCGAATACCGAGGATAACGTACATCTCGAAGTTCTCGCCAGACTGTCAGAGCTTCTGATGGATCCGGACTTCGTGACAAACCTCGAGAACGCGAAGTCAAAGGACGAGTTCCTTTCGATAATCGATAAGGCTGAGAGCGGAAAGGCAGAAGCTGATGCCGAGAAGGCTGAGGCAGCAAAGACAGAGACAGGATACGAAGTTCTCGCAGTTACCAGTTGTCCGAATGGTGTGGCTCACACTTACATGGCAGCAGAAGCCATCGAAAAAGCAGGCGATAAGCTCGGCATTAAGGTAAAGGTCGAGACCAGAGGTTCAGGCGGAACGAAGAACCTTCTGACTGATGAGGAGATAAAAAACGCAAAGGGCATCGTAGTAGCAGCAGACGCAAAGGTTCCTATCGACAGATTTGACGGAAAGCCGCTTATACAGGCGAGAGTAGCTGATGGTATCCACAAGCCTGAAGAACTCGTTTCAAAGGCTGAAAAAGGAGACGCTCCTATCTATCACTCAGAGACAGGCGCACAGAAGTCGTCGTCTGATGACGGAAATGACAGCGTAGGCCATAAGATCTACACTAGCCTGATGGCGGGCGTATCGGCCATGCTTCCGTTTGTTATCGGAGGAGGAATCCTTACAGCTATCGCTTTCCTTATAGATACTATCCTCGGATACGGTACGACAGGCGGATCGAATTTCGGCTCGATGGTTCCGCTCTCAGCACTTTTCAAATACGTCGGCGGACTGGCTATGGGACTCATGGTTCCTGTACTTGCCGGATTCATCGCTTACTCTATCGCTGATAAACCGGGACTCGCAGTAGGTTTCCTCGGCGGACTCTTAGCAGCAAACGGTAATGCTATCGCTGCAAACTTCGCAGATATCTGGCCTAAGCATATGGGAGGATTCCAGAAGTTTATCGACGGTTTCGCTTTCCAGCAGAGCGGTAATACAGTTTCAGGATTCCTCGGCGGTATCGCAGTGGGTTTCCTCGCAGGTTACATAGTTCTCTGGTTGGAGCGTGCTACTGAGAAGTTTCCAAAGTCTATTCAGGGTATCAGATCGATGCTTATCTATCCGGTAGTCGGCATGTTCCTCGTCATGTTGATCATGTGCTTCGTATTTAACCCGATCATCGGACTGATAAATACCGGACTTTCGGTAATGCTTACTGCTCTCGGAAGCTCAGGCCTCGTATGGCTCTTAGGACTTCTGCTTGCCGGAATGATGGCTATAGATATGGGCGGCCCTATTAATAAGGCGGCATATGTATTCGGTACATTCATGCTGACAAATGCAGCTGAGTATTTAAAAAATGGTGCCTCACAGTCTGATCCTAAGGTTCAGCTCTGTTACATCGCTATGGGTGCCGTAATGATCGGTGGTATGTGCCCTCCTGTGGGAATTGCTATCGCTACAAAGCTCTTCCCGAAAAAATTCAACGAGACCGAGAAAGAAGGTTTTATCTCGAACATCGTAATGGGCGCCAGCTTCATCACAGAGGCTGCTATCCCGTTTGCAGCTTCTGACCCGGCTCACGTGATCCCGGCTACCTTCTGCGGCTCAGCAGTTGCCGGACTTCTGTCAGCACTTTTCAAGTGCACATTGATGGCTCCACACGGTGGAATCTTTGTTATCGCCACAGTAGGCCACTGGCCACTGTATCTCCTCGCATGGCTGATCGGTTCCCTGGTAACCGCATTTATGCTGGGCATTCTGAGGAAAGATGTTGCGCAGGACTGATTTTCTGATATAATTGAATTATTAGTGGGTGGACTGCGAGGCGGTCCGCCTTTGGTTCATAAAGGAGAAAAAATCATGAAGGAATTTAAGTACACTATCACAGATCCACAGGGTATCCACGCCAGACCGGCAGGACTTTTCGTAAAGGAAGCAGCAGGCTTCCCGTGCAAAGTCACTGTCTCAAAGGATGGCAAGGAAGTAGACGCCAAGAGAATCCTCGGCGTTATGAGTCTTGGCGTAAAGCAGGGCATGGAGATCACAGTTACCTGTGATGGAGATAAAGAGGACGAGGCAGCAGCAGACCTCGAGAAGTTCCTCAAAGAGAATCTATGACCGAAAGCTTCGAGACGAGAGCGAGCTGCTAAGCGATGCTCGAGTCCGAAGCGAGGTCGTTCTTTGAGATTAGTGAGAGCGAATGTTAATGAAGCTCGAACTTAACGAAAAGAACTTCACATAAAAAATTGAGAGGTAAAAAGTGCAGAAAGAATACAGTGGTAAGCCGGTATTTGGCGGTATCGCCATAGGAAAGGTAACCATTTACCATAAGAAGGACTCTGTCGTCAAGCGTGAAAAAGTAACTGACGTCGAGGCTGAGGTCAATAGATATCACAAGGCTTCTGATGAGGCTAAGGAACAGCTGCAGCAGCTTCACGACAAGGCTTTGAAGGAAGTCGGAGAGGCAAATGCGGCAGTTTTCGAAGTGCACCAGATGATGCTTGATGACCTCGACTATCAGGAGTCCGTGGAGAACATCATCCGTACGCAGGGAGTAAATGCTGAGTTCGCGGTGGCTACGACCGGGGATAATTTTTCAGAGATGTTCGCCAACATGGATGATGACTATATGCGCGGAAGAGCAGCAGATGTAAAGGACATCTCGAATAGGGTCGTAGGTATTTTAAGCGGAGCAGGAGCTACAGGATTTACAGCGACTGAGCCTTCGATACTTTTAGCAGATGATCTGGCACCATCGGAGACGGTACAGCTGGATAAGTCTCTGGTGCTTTCATTTGTCACAAGGCACGGTTCTACGAATTCTCATACAGCAATCCTCGCCAGAACTATGAATATCCCAGCCCTGATCGGTGTCGATTTTACAGAAGACGATATGGAAGGCCATATGGGAATCGTCGATGGCTACGAGGGCAGGTTTATCGTAGACCCTGATGAGAAGGTGCTGGCAGAGTATCAGAAGAAGAAGGAAAGAGAAGAAGAACAGCAGAGACTTCTTCAGGAGCTCAAAGGTAAGCCAAACGTCACGAAGGATGGACACGAGATCAATGTCTACGCAAACATCGGTTCTGTAAAAGATGTAGCGGACGTGCTTCAGAACGATGCTGGCGGCATAGGTCTTTTCAGAAGCGAATTTCTATATCTGGGATGCGATGACTATCCGACTGAAGAGCAACAATTCAAGGCATATAAGACGGTTGCTGAGAATATGGCTGGAAAAAAGGTCATCATCAGGACCTTAGATATCGGGGCAGATAAGCAGGTGGATTACTTCCGTCTCGACCATGAGGATAACCCGGCGATGGGATTTCGCGCTATCAGGATCTGCCTGAAGAGACCAGATATTTTTAAAACTCAGCTGAGAGCTATATACAGAGCCAGCTACTATGGAAATATCTCGATCATGTTCCCGATGATCATCTCGGTCGATGAGGTGAAACGGATAAAGGAGATCATCGCTGAGGTCAAAAAAGAACTTGACGATCAGAAGCTTCCATACAAGGACTGTGAACTCGGGATCATGGTAGAGACTCCGGCAGCTGTATGGATGGCTGAAGAATTGGCGAAGGAAGTGGATTTCTTCTCTATAGGAACGAACGACCTGACACAGTATACGCTGGCCTGTGATCGACAGAATCCGAACCTCGAGGACTTTGCAGACACACATCATCCGGCAGTACTCCGTGAGATTGAGCACACTATAAAGAGTGGACATAAAGGCGGTGCCTGGGTAGGGATCTGCGGAGAGCTCGGAGCGGATACGACGCTTACAGAGACCTTCCTCAGAATGGGGGTTGACGAGTTGTCTGTTTCCCCAAGCCGTGTACTTGCAGTGCGAAATGCCATCAGAAACACGGATCTTTCAAAATAACACATCAAGAAACCTTAAGCTTCAGGGCTCAGGGTTTCTTTTTTTTTATGGATGTGATAAGATTGTAATGTTGTTTTGACGTTTTCACAGAAAGGTTTTTATGGACGTTCCGTTAGAATGTACTAGCAGAATTTATCAGAAGATAGCAGCCCATTTCATAAGACATGGAAAAGAAGAGCTTGCGGAGAAGATAGAGGGCGTTGACTCACTTTTTTCGATACCGGATCTGCTTGACCGGCATGAGGCTGAAAGACCGCTTGTGGTTACAGGGCCAAAGGTGTCGAAGAGCACTTTTTTCGAGTCATTTATAAATGACAGGGAAACAGGGTATGTGGTGTACCACTGGGTCAAGCGCGATCCTACAGTCTCGCAGGCAGAAGAGATAGCGGCCTTCTATGAAAAGAATCACTGCGACTCATTTATCGCGATAGGCGGTGGGAGCGCTATAGACGCGGCAAAAGGGGCGGCAGCCTGCATAGCCAGGCCGGGTAAAAGCCTGTACAAAATGCGCGGACTTATGCGTGTGAGAAAAGACACACCATTTTTTATAGCTGTTCCTACTACGGCGGGAACGGGCTCTGAGACGACGGCGACAGCCGTTCTGAGCGATAATACTACAGGCCAGAAGTTTGCTGTGACTGATCCGCATCTGATGCCTGACGTGGCAGTACTTGATCCGTCACTTCTGGTGAGCCTTCCACAGGATGAGACAGCGTATACAGGAATGGATGCGCTGACACATGCGGTTGAGGCTTATCTGAATACTCCTTACCATCTGAGCGATACAGCGGAGGATTGTGAGGACGCGGTCGAGGCGATAATGGATGCGCTCCCGAAAGCCTACGATAATGGCGAAGACCTACAGGCACGTGAAGAGATGCTGATCGCGTCATATACAGCCGGGACGGCTTTTAATGTCAGCGGCGTTGGTAATATACATGCATTAGCACATGCACTAGGAGGAGTGATGCATCTGCCACATGGGCTGATAAATGCGGTTGTGATGCCGTATGTTCTCAGAGAGTATGGATCCGCTGTGATGCCTGAGCTGGCGAAGCTGGCATCTGTATGCGACATAGAAAAAGACGGGACAAGAGAAGAAAGAGCAGCAGGCTTTATCAAAGCCATAGAAGATATGAATGAAGACATGGGAATTCCGAAGCATCTGGATGTAGATGAAAAGGACATTCCTAAAATAGCTGCCTGGGCATATAAGGAGGCAAATCCTCTTTACCCGGTACCGGTCATTTTTGACAGGAAGCGGTTTGCGAAGATAATCAGGCAGATAAATAAATGAAAGGCAGGTGACAGTTCCATGGAATCGGATAATCATTATCGAGCGATCAGAGGTACACGAGAGATGAGGACAGACATGACATGGAGGAAATGTCACCATGCTGGATATATACAGAACAGATGATGCCGTAATTCATGAGGCAGACGCATACGAACCGGGATGCTGGATAAAGCTTACGGCGCCAACGACTGATGAGTGCGAACAGGTAGCTGGCGATTTCGGAATGGATATAGCAGATGTGCGGGCCGCACTCGATGAAGAGGAGAGCTCGCGAATCAGTGTAGAGGACGACTACACACTGATACTTGTAGACATACCTACAGCCGAAGAAAGAAATGACAGACACACGTACACTACAATCCCGCTTGGAATTCTTCTGAGAGATGATGTAATAATCACTGTGTGCAGCGAGGAGACATCGGTGCTCAGGTCTTTTATAGATCACAGAGTTCGTGAATTCTCCACCAAGAAGCAGATGCGGTTTACATACCAGATCCTCTATAATACGAGTATGGTCTATCAGTCACTCCTGCGTACCATAGACAGGCAGCGTACCGAGATCGAGGAAAAAGTAAGCGGTGATATGGAAGACGCTGATCTGATCGACCTCCACGAGCTGGAGAGTAACCTGGTGTATTTCGCTACATCGCTTCGTGCAAATAATCTGGTCATAGACAGAATGACCCGCTATTCGAAGATAAAACAGTATGATGATGATGAAGAGATACTTGAGGATGTCATAGTCGAGACTAAGCAGGCTATAGAGATGACTTCTATATACCGTGACATCATAAATGGAACCAGAGAACTCATGAGCACGGTTATCAATAACAGGTTGAATAACGCGATGAAGTATCTGGCAGCCATCACCATCGTGCTTTCTGTGCCTACGATAATCGGCGGCCTATGGGGAATGAATGTGGACGCTCGCTGGATGCCGTTTTCACATACGCCTTACGGGTTCGGAATACTATGTGTGATAACACTGGTGTCGAGTATCATTACACTGATCGTGCTCCATAAGAGACAGATGTTATGACGTCCTTAGAAAAGAGAAAAAATGAAAATACTTAGTTTTTGCGTACCATGCTACAATTCATATGCTTTCATGCGCAAGTGCATTGACTCACTGCTGCCGGGCGGCGATGATGTCGAGATTATTATAGTAGATGATGGTTCTACCGACAGGACCGGAGAATTAGCTGACGCCTATCAGCAGGCCTATCCAGGCATAGTCAGAGCAGTTCATCAGGAGAATGGAGGACATGGCGAAGCGGTAAATACCGGGATTCGTGAAGCTACTGGCCTGTATTTCAAGGTCGTGGATTCGGATGACTGGGTCGACAGGAGTGCCTACATGCAGATCCTGGCAAAATTGCGGGATTTCGCAAAAATGCGGCATCCGGTCGACATGCATCTGTCAAACTTCGTCTACGAGAAGCTTTCTACAGG
This sequence comes from Lachnospiraceae bacterium, assembly GCA_029226225.1. Lineage (GTDB taxonomy): Bacteria > Bacillota > Clostridia > Lachnospirales > Lachnospiraceae > Weimeria. The sequence continues at coordinate 43,445 of JAQXXU010000056.1, forward strand.
GCATGAGAGAAGGATGCTCTTATCACCTCTTTTTCCGGAAGACCAGATCATCGGATGGAGCGGTATGAAGCATAACATCAAGGGATTTTCAATCCTGATGCATTCGGTTATATACCGTACACAGCTCCTGCGTGACTGTGGGCTTAAGCTGCCAAAACACACTTTTTATGTGGATAACCTCTATGTGTATATACCGCTCGTGCATGTGAAGAGCATATACTATCAGAATGTCTCGTTCTACAGATACTACATAGGGCGGGATGGGCAGTCAGTCGCTGAGCAGACGATGATAAAGCGGATAGATCAGCAGCTGCGTGTGAACTATATGATGGTGGACGCGGTAGATCCGTGGCAGGTAAAGGAACTACACCTTCGCAGATATCTTCTCTCGTACTTAGAGACAGTGACAGTGGTCTCGACTTCGATAGGCTATCTGTCCCGTGACACAGAGAACTATAAGAAGATCGAGGATCTCTGGCTTTACATCAAAAATCACGATGTCCGCACTTATCACCATCTCCGCTACGGAGTCCTGGGATTTGCGATGCGTTTCAAGGGGCGGTTCGGACGCCGGCTCGGAGTATTTTTCTATCATTTGTCACAGAAGTTTATAGGCTTTAACTAGGCAAAAAGTGGACATATCTCATTTGTTGTAGCTATAAGGAAATCATATGTAGAACGGACTGCGAAATAAGAGCCCGTTCTTTTTTTGCGGAAAATGCAGGGAGACCGTTGGAACGGAGTGACTTTGCTGTAAACGTGGAGCCACTCCTTTTGGGCATATGAACACGTGTACATCAAATATATATAGTAAATATGCACAAAAATACATGACAGAAACTGTTGAATATCACGAAAATCAATAAATACTATTGACATATGCATAGAAAGAGCGTATAAAAAGAAACATAAGAAATGTACACGTGTACATACGGCAAAAGAAAAATGTATTCGTGGTACATACAAATGTGTAGATCATACAAAAGTATGAAAGGAGAAAAACAAATGAAGAAGAGATTGGTAAGCCTGGCACTTGCTGGTACAATGGCGTTTACAATGCTGACAGGGTGTGGTTCCGGCTCAGCAGGAAAGACCTCATCATCAGGAGGCAAAAGCGCGAACACGAGTACATCGTCAGGAAAGACAAAGCTGACTTTATGGACAGTCTTTACAGGTTCCGATGGAGATATCCTGAAAGACATCATAAAAAAGTACAACGAGACAAACAAAGATAACATCGAAGTGGACATCGACATAATGCCGAATGATACACTCCAGTCAAAGCTTCCTACAGCTATTTCAACTGGAACTGGTCCTTCATTTGTACTTATGGGAATCGAGTACTTAAAGCAGTATGTATCAAATGACTGCCTGACAGATATCAGTGATTTCTGGGACAAGACAGGGCTTGATAAGAGTAACTTCTCTGATAACGTAGTTGCAAAGTCATATGTGGGTGACAAACAGTACGGAGTCCCTATGCAGTACAATCTACAGTATCTGTATTACAATAAGGATCTGTTCAAGCAGGCTGGACTTGATGAGAACACTCCACCAAAGACCTTTGATGAACTGGAAAAGGACGCAAAAGCTATAACAGATGCAAAGAAGGGCATCTATGGTCTTGCACTTCCAAAGGATTATGGCGGATATATCAGTTATATCTGGGGTAACGGCGGAGATGTAGTAGATACAGAGAAAGGCAAAAACCTGATAAATTCATCTGAGAATGAAAAGACTCTTCAGTGGATCCAGGATATGATGAAGGCGGGAGTCAGCCCTGAGTGTACGACAGCTGAAGCTGACACACTTTTCCAGTCAGGACAGCTCGGAATGCTGATGAACGGACCTTGGGATATCAATGCACTGAATAACCTCGGACTTAACTATGGTATCACAGCTATTCCAGCCGGAACAGCTGGTGCATTCGCTCAGGAAGGCGGATGTGCTTATATGCTTCCGAAGGGAGCTGATGATGCGACTAAAGACGCTGTGTATAAATTCATGGCATACTGGCTTCAGGACAGCACTTTAAAGGAGTGGTCCATGAAGAATGGCTTCCCGGTATGGTCTAAGACACTTCTTGAGGACTCAGATATAAAGAACAATGAGATTCTCAAAGATGTATCTGAAGCATCTACGATAGGCCGTGACTGGCACCTGGGATATGAGCATGGAGCCGAGATCGACAGCGATGTGATGACTCCGATGATAGAGAGCGTGCTTGCCGGAGATGATGTAAAGACAGCATTGAAGACGGCATCTGACACACTTGATGGAATTCTGAGCAAGTAATACAGAGGGAACGGATGGCACAGGTACTTTTTTACCCCCTCCTTCAGATGCTGTGCCATCTGTTCCATATAGTGAGGCATCAGGTTCTCTCAGGTTTTTACAGATTTCTGGCTTATAAATCATTTCCCCCTCCACTGTAAAGACCTGATGGGGTCTGATTCCTCAGGAGATAACCATATGAAAAGAAAAAATCAGAAAATAGCATATGTATTTATAACTCCGGCCCTGGTAGTCATGACAGTGTTTGTATTTGTTCCACTGGTGGCGGCCTTCATATTCAGCTTTATGAATATGGACATTTATATGAAAGACATATCATTCGCCGGTTTTGGAAATTATATAAAAATGTTCCATGATCCAAGAGTGTGGAACGCAACAAAAAATACTCTGGTATTCGCGGTGTTGGAAATACCGCTTCAGATCATTCTGGCACTTTTTCTTACTATGCTTATGATAAGAAATACCAGAATCCATAAGGCATTGAGAGCATCGTTCTATATACCGTATGTCTGCTCGATGACGGCCATATCGATCATCTGGTCTATGCTGCTGAATCCGAACTCGGGACTTATATCTTATCTTCTGAGAAGACATGGGATCATAATGCCAAACCTGCTGAATAGTACGAAATGGGCGATAGTAGTTGTGGCACTGGTGACTGTATGGAAAGGCTTTGGATATACACTTACACTTTTATCAGCAGCAGCTCTTGACATACCGGCTTCTTTATATGAGGCAGCGGAACTGGATGGTGCAGGAAACTTTGGAAAGTTCATATATGTGACTATTCCGCAGATCAGAAGCACGATCAGTTTCTGTATAGTAACAACTCTTATACAGACACTTCAGGCATTTGACCAGATTTACGTGATGACACAGGGAGGCCCTCAGCATTCGACTGAAACGCTGGTGACATATATCTACGACAGAGGCTTTACTACTACACATGATCTCGGATATGCTTCGACGATCTCAGTATATCTGTTTATTCTGATAGCCATAGCTACGATGATCATGAGATGGAGAACTCAGGAAAAGGAGGAAACAGCATGATAAAAAGTAAATCGAATGTTTTAAAAATAGTAGAGTACATTATACTATTCCTGATAGCTGCGATCGTGCTGGTTCCGCTGATCTGGCTGTTTGTGTCATCATTTAAGTCAGATGCGGACGTGATCCATTATCCTCCTAGGTTTTTCCCGGAAAAATGGGTGTTAGACCAGTACAAGTATGTGGGTGACGCTATACCAGTTTTTAGAATGCTCTTAAACACAGTGATATTTGCCGGAGCAGTTACTTTTATCAGCCTGTTCATAGATTCGCTGGCGGCGTATGCGTTTTCAAGACTGGAATTCAAAGGAAAAAAAGTCATTTTTTCAATAATCCTACTGACTATGATGGTTCCTTTTCAGGTTATAATGACACCGCTCTATATCGAAGAGTATAAAATGGGAATCCTGAATACATTTATCGGACTTATACTCCCACGTATTTCCAGTGCATATGGTATTTACCTGTTGTCATCATTTTTTTCATCGATACCGAAATCGCTTGAAGAGGCAGCGCGTATAGATGGAATGGGAGACTTCGGGATCTATGCAAAGATCATTCTGCCACTGTCAAAACCGGCATTGATAAGCCTTGGAATCTTTCATTTTATGAACAACTGGAATGACCTGCTGTATCCTATGATGCTGACGAGTGATGTAAATATGAGAACTATATCAGCAGGACTTGCTACTCTTGTAGGAAGCAACTCGATCAAATACGGACCTACGCTTGCAGCAACAGCGATGTCAATACTTCCGCTTCTGGTACTCTTTATATCAGGTCAGAGATTCTTTATGGAAGGCATAGCAACGACAGGAGTAAAAGAATGAGTAAAGCGAAAATTATACTGGATAAGGATTTTACTAATGGAAAGATTTCCAAAGGGATATTTGGCTCCTTTATAGAGCATATGGGGAGAGTGGTCTATTCGGGGATTTATGAGCCGGGGCATCCGGACGCTGACGAGAACGGCTTTCGACGTGATGTCATTGAAAAAATAAATAAAATGGGTGTTGCACTTATCCGCTATCCGGGTGGAAACTTTGTTTCTAACTATGACTGGAGAGATGGAGTAGGACCTAAGGAGAACAGGCCCAAAAGACGTGAAATAGCATGGAAATCGATAGAAACAAATGAGTTCGGAACCGATGAATTCATGAAGTGGGTTTCGAATACAAATGCTGAACCGGTATTCGCTGTAAATCTGGGGACTATGGGAATCAGGAATGCTCTGTCATTTCTGGAATACATGAACCTGCCGGAAGGTACTTTTTACAGCGATATGCGTGCAAAAAACGGACACAAAAAGCCTTATGGAATAAAAAAGTGGTGTCTAGGCAACGAGATGGACGGGAACTGGCAGGTAGGCCATAAAAATGCCTATGAATATGGCAGGCTTGCAGCTGAAACCGCGCATGCCATGAAAATGATGGATGATTCCATAGAGCTGATAGTATGCGGCAGTTCGAAGAGCTCGATGCCGACCTTCACGGAATGGGAGAAGACGGTTCTTGAAGAGACATATGACTATGTGGACTATATGGCTCTGCATCAGTACTACGGAAACCAGTCATATGGCTCTGCTGATTTCCTGGCTCAGTCACTTGACATGGATAACTACATAGAAACGGTAGCTTCGATAATCAGAACTGTAAAAGCCAGAAAGCATTCCAAGAAGGATATAAAAATCTCGATAGATGAATGGGGCGTCTGGGAGATTCCAGACTGTGAAGTGGCAGATTCAGTTTCGTCACGTGAATGGCAGGTGGCTCCGGCATTCAGTGAACAGATTTATACTATGGAGGATGCGCTTCTTTTCGCAAGCCTTCTGATGTCTATGGTAAGACATGCTGATGTGGTAAAAGCAGCATGTCAGTCTCTCCTGACGAATATCAGCGCCTGCATCATGACTGAAAAAGGTGGAGGATCATGGGTCCAGCCCATATACTATCCGTTTGAATACATGGCACGGTATGCGACTGGAGAGGTTCTGAATTCTTCTGTGACAGGAGATAAGTACGAATCGAGATTCGGCGACGCGCTCTATGTCGATCAGGTCTGCACTTATGACAGAGAAAAAAATGAGATAGCAGCATTTTTTGTAAATAGAAGCAGTGAACCAGCAGAGCTTACAATAGATCTGCGAGGCGCAAAAGCATCTGAGATACTGGAAGATGTGTCTATGTATTCAGAGAATATAAAGACTACGAACCTGACAGATCACAATGCCGTACATCCTGTCAACAGTCAGGATTTTTGTATTGACGGCTCATCAGTGACAGGAAAAATAAAGCCTTATTCGTGGAATATGGTAAGGATTTCTCTGTAAGAAGTTTTATGATATAATCATCCGTGTGACATAACGCTCACGGATGATTTTTTTAGATAGGAGCATGGAATGGCGGCTACAGTAAATGAAATAGCTGAAAAGTGCGGAGTGTCGAGAACCACGGTGCTCAGGGCACTGAATGGGACGGGGAGTGTAAAGCCTGAGACTAAGGACCGGATACTTGAAGCGGCTCAGGAGCTCAATTACAGGCCAAATCTGCTGGCGAGAAGCCTGAACCATGGCCGTACCATGTCCATCGGTGTAGAAGCTATCAATATCGAGAACCTCTACTTTGTATCACAGCTCGATGCTATAAACCGGACTGCTATAAAAAACGGATATTTTGCCAGCATAGCGGTATGCGACGAGAACCCCAAAGAAGAGCGTAAACTGATACAGGGACTCTGTGACAGACAGATGGAAGGACTTATCATCAGCCCGACAGGAAGCGGTGAGGATTTCATCAGATTCTTGAAATCACTGGAGATTCCGGTGGTATGTATAGGAAATTATGTCTCGGATGATTTCACTACGGTGATGGTAAATGAAAGAACGGCCGCAAGAGACGCCTTTATACACATGCATGAAAAGGGCTATCAGAGAATAGTGTTTGTCTGCCCTCTTCTGGAGGACAAGAACGCGCAGAATATATATGCGCATCTCGAAAGATATAATGGAGTAAAGGATGCGTGTAAGGAACTGTCGCTGGATCCAGATATCATCGGAAATCAGAACTATCTGGAAAAAGTAGATGAAGTCTTGAACGACGGACAGAATGTCCGGACTGGCTTTCTGTGTTCAGGCTACGGATATGCCCTGGAGATCATATCAGACGAGGCGAAGAAAGGCAGGAACATTCCAAATGATTTTGGTATAATGGGCTTCGATGACCTGAGCATCCTGAGATATATAACACCGGGACTTACTACAGTCGACACCAATGCAGAGGGCGTGGCAGCAACCGCTGTAAAAGAACTGATTTCTGCTATCGAGGATGAAGATTACGAACCTAAGAGCGTTATCCTGAAGCACAAGATAATTGACAGAGAGACGCTGTAGTAAAATAGGCAGCTGTTGTTATCTCCAGTGTGTTTTCCGGACTTAACACCCTTTTCACCTTGACAAATTTTTAACAGACTCGTATCATTTAGTTAGTTGTATAGGTGCGGGGGTTCCCGCGTTTTAATGGAGGATAAAATGGCTGAATACAAGAATCTGAAAATCGAGCAGGACGGCTCTACAGCAGTGCTTTCTATCTGCAGACCAAAGGCACTCAACGCATTAAACTCAGAGACTATCGATGAACTGAATGACGCACTTACAGAGATCGAAGCAAATGACGATATAAAGGTACTTATCCTGACAGGCGGCCCTTGCTTTAACAAAAAGCTCGGCGGAGATGACCCTTACCGTTCATTCGTAGCAGGAGCTGATATCTCAGAGATGTACGGATTTGACGCACCATCTGCCAGAAAGTTCGGTATGAAGGCTTCAGTTCCGTTCTTCAAGCTGATGAATATGCGTCAGGTAACTATCGCAGCTGTAAATGGCTTTGCACTTGGCGGCGGCTGTGAGATCGCTATGGCATGTGATATAAGGATCGCATCAGAGAATGCTACATTCGGACAGCCGGAGTGCGGACTCGGAATCATCCCTGGATTCGGTGGCACACAGAGACTTGCCAGACTTGTAGGCATGGGCAGAGCCAAGGAGCTTATCTTCACAGCTCAGAATATCAAGGCTGACGAGGCGTACAGAATCGGACTTGTAAACCATGTGGTACCGAAGGAAGAGCTGATGCCTACCTGCAAGAAAATGGCTGAGACTATCGAAGCAAACGCTTCATACGCAGTATCTGTCGCAAAGGCTGCTATCAACAACGGCTATGACATGGACATCAAGAACGGCGTAGAGCTCGAAGCTAACCTCTTCGGTGTCGTAAATGATACTCATGATAAGAAGGAAGGCATGGGTGCATTCTTAAAGATCGACGGAAAGACAGATAAGAACTTTACAGACTTCTGATCTAAGGCTCTTAACTATACAGAAAGGACTCCGGTCATATGACCGGGGGCCTTTTTTAGTGGTCTCGTTGTGAGAAAGACTCTTGATGAACTGCGGAGCCGTGGTGGTTTCAGTTCTATATCATCTGTGGCTCGAAGGCTTTTCTCTCTGCGAAGAAATCATAGTATGTTTCATCCACAATCGTTTTTTGCTATAATAAAGGAAGTTGTGAAAAGGAGCTTTACATGATAAATCAGAAGTATAAGGACAGGCTTTCAAATAAGTCTGTGATAAGGGAATTGGCTGCTTACGCGCAGAAGCGGGGCAAAGAGATAGGCTATGAGAATGTATTCGATTTTTCTCTCGGCAATCCATCAGTCGACACTCCGAAAGAGTATAACGAGGCTGTGATACAGATGTATCAGACGATGGATTCGATGTCACTCCACGGTTATTCTCCGACACTTGGAAACACTCACGCGAGAGAAACTATCGCAGCTTCTCTGAAAAGGCGTTTTGGAATCCCATATGAGACGAAGCACATATTCCCGACTACAGGAGCAGCCGGCGCTATCGCTCATGCCGTAAGAGCAGTGACGAAGCCGGGAGATACAGTGCTTACGTTCGCGCCATTTTTCCCAGAGTACAGGCCGTATATAAATGACACGGGTGCGACACTAGAGGTCGTACCGCCTGACCTTCCAGACTTTCAGATAAACTTCCCTGAGTTTGAAAAAATGATGTCGCCGGATGTATCGGCAGTACTTATCAACTCCCCGAACAATCCATCGGGAGCGGTCTACACGGAAGAAACGCTTGAAAGACTTTCAAAATTTTTAGATACCTGTGAGCAGAAATACGGTCACGATATTTTTCTGATAAGCGATGAGCCGTACAGGGAGATCGTCTTCGACGGAAAAAACTGTCCGTACCCTTCTAAGTATTATGACAACACTCTTTCGTGCTATTCGTTTTCGAAGAGCATGTCGCTTCCGGGTGAGAGAATCGGATATATCGCAGTAAATCCGAAGGCTACGGACGCTGATATCCTGGTAGACATCTTTGGTCAGATAAGCCGTGGCATCGGACATAACTGTCCGTCATCTACGGCGCAGCTTGGAATTGCGGCAGTCATAGATAAGACTTCAGACCTGTCTGTTTACGAAACGAATATGAACCTGCTATACGACGCGCTTACTGATATCGGCTTCGAGGTAAAGAGGCCGCAGGGGACTTTTTACATCTTCCCGAAAGCATTAGAGGATGACGCAGTTGCTTTTTCAAAGAAGGCACTCGACTATGACCTGATCATGGTGCCGGCTGATAACTTCGGAGCACCTGGCTATGTGAGGCTTGCTTACTGCATAGACACTGAAAAAGTAGAGCGTTCTATTCCTATTATAAAAAAATTCGCACACGAGGTTTACGGAAAATGAGTCAGTTTGGAAATCATGATGACCGCCCGACAAAGACGGTAGAACTTTCGAGATCAGAAGTCACCCATGTGGTGATGCAGATAGATATAAACGGTCAGGGAAGACTGTTCGGCGGTAGGCTGATGGAATGGATAGATGAAGTCGGTGGAATGACAGCCATGCGCCATTCGACGCATGAAGTGATCACGGCTTCAGTTGATAACCTGACATTCAAGGCAGAAGCGCGCCTTAACGATATGGTGGTTATGATCGGAAAGGTGACGCACGTCGGCAATTCTTCGATGGAAGTCCGTGTGGACTCCTATCGTGAAAATGAAGTCGGAATGCGTACTCCGATAAACCGTGCTTATCTGATCTATGTGGCTGTAACTCCGGAGGGCAAGCCTATTCCAGTTCCATATGGACTCGAGGTCAACGGCCCTGGTGAAGAAGCTGAGTGGGAAGGCGCAGAGAAACGCCAGAGACTGAGACTTGAGAGGAGAAAAGAAGCGTTCTGATAAGAGATTATCTGTCACAGTGCGCAGATGCTCTGGAATAACAGGGCTAATAGGAGCCCATGACAGATGTCTTTATCATGGGACTCCTGCTTTAAAAAATTATCTCTTGTTTGATGTTCTCCACATGCGGAGCTTCTCAGCGTCCTTGATCAGCTGATCCCTGAAATCAGGATGAGCGATAGAGATCAGAGCCTCGGCTCTCTCCCATGCTGAAAGTCCTTTGAGATTTACCTTACCGTACTCTGTAACGACATACATGGTCTGAGGACGGGTGTCGGTTACGATAGAACCTTCTGCGAGGGTCGGGCGGATACGGCTATGAACCACGCCTTTCTTATCGGTGAAAGTAGATGACATGCAGATGAAGCTCTTACCGCCGTCTGAGAGGTAAGCACCTTGTACGAAATCCTGCTGTCCGCCTGCTCCTGATATCTGGCGGGTTCCGGCTGACTCACCGTTCACCTGCCCGTAAAGGTCGATGTCGATGGCGTTGTTGATAGACATGAAGTTATCGATCTGTGAGATGACTCTGACATCATTCGTGTAGTCAACAGGTGCGCTCATACACTCCGGGTTATCATCGAGGTAATCATAGAGTTTCTTTGTTCCGGCACCGAAAGCGTAAACCTGACGGTAACGATCGATGTTCTTCTTCGAACCGTTGATCTTTCCAGCCATAGCGAGGTCTACGAAGGCATCGACGTACATCTCTGTGTGAACAGACAGATCCTTCAGATCTGACTCTGCGATAAGTGATCCTACAGCGTTAGGCATTCCGCCGATTCCAAGCTGGAGGCAGGCGCCGTTCGGAATCTCGTCCACGATCAGCCGTGCGACCTTTTTATCTATGTCTGTGGCAGGACCGCCGGCTGGCATCTCGCCAAGTGGAGGATTGTCTCCTTCTACGATGGCGCTGACTTTTGAAATGTGGATTTCTGATTCATGTCCGCCAAGACAGCGGGGCATATTTTTATTTACCTCGACTATGATCTCCTCGGCGTTCTCACAAACTGCACCGAGATGTGAGGCTGATGGTCCGAAAGAGAAGTAACCGTGCTTGTCCATCGGTGCTACCTGGATCATAACGACTCTGGAAGGAGTAGCATTGTTGATCCTGTAGTAGCTAGGCAGCTCCGAGTACTTGATCGGTGCAAAGTAAGCATTGGTAGTCGTGAGCATTTTTCTCTCGACTCCGCTCATATGCCATGAATTATATGAAAAATGCTTTTCGGCGTCTGGTACCTGCATGATATACGGTACATGGAAAAGGATTCCGCCTCTGACGTTTACATCTACAAGCTCGTCTGCTCTCTTCGCGAGTGCCTTGTCGAGTGATTCCGGTGTGCCGACGCACCAGCCATAGTCTACCCAGTCACCGCTTCTGACACACTTGACCGCTTCATCGGCCGTAGTCAGTTTCTGCCTGTATTCTTCTTCAAAACTCATAATGCCTCCTTGATATACTTATTAGTAAATTTGCTCTTTTCATTCTACCACTACACGAAAAAATTTGCTATACTTAGAAGAATGCTAAAAAAACAAAGAAGGTGAAGACATGAACAGGATAGCACAGGCCGTCTGTGACCGTGTAAACTCAGTCATAAAGGGAAAAGAAGATGTCGTTGAACGCGTATTTGCAGCCATTATAGCAGGCGGACACATCCTGACCGGTACCGTAATATGAAGATACATTTAAGAATACAGAGAATGATCATATACGTGCTATGGCTTATAGTACTTATCGTTCTGTTTGATCATTTCAGAGTATGGTTTCTGATGATGGCGCTTATCATAGCTCTTGCAGGCGGAGTACTGGATGCACTGCTGGCCTATCTGATGGCGGGCAAGACGCAGGTGACTGTCGGTACAGAGACCCATTCTACTGAGAAAAATGGAGAAGTTCCGGTATATATCCATATAGTAAATAACTCCGTCATACCATCGTCTGAGATAAGGATCACGCTTCTCTCAGAGAATGAATTCTATGGCAGCAGGCAGGAGACTGAGATAGTATATCCACTGTACTCTGCAGCTGATTATAGCGAGAAGCTTCCGGTTACTTTTTCCATGCCTGGGACATACAGATTCAGCCTGACGCAGGCTTCAGTCAGGGATTTTCTGGGATTTGCTGACATCAGAATGCAGATAGACTCGGAGACGGAGATAACTGTTTTTCCAACGCAGAATGAAGTTACGGGTGTACTTGACAGGGCGGACTTTTCTTATAAAACTATAACGGTGGAAGAGTATGAGAAAGCAAGAACAATACAGGAAAGGGCTATAAAGGATGTTAAAGGTTTTTCTCGTAGAGGACGAGGCAGTCATAAGAAACAGCATAGTAAAAAGCATCGACTGGGAAAAAGAGGGATTTGAGCTGACGGGCAGTGCAGGCGACGGGGAACTGGCATGGCCGCAGATAAGGGAGACGCACCCGGACATCGTTGTGACTGATATCAGGATGCCTTTTATGGACGGGCTCGAACTGTCGAAGCTCGTGAAGAAAGAATTTCCACACACGAAGATCCTGATACTTTCGGGATTCAATGAATTCGATTACGCGAAGCAGGCGATAGAGATAGGAGTCTCTGATTACCTGCTTAAACCTATAAGCGCTGACAAACTCCTCGAGTCACTGCACAAAGCGGGGGATCAGATCATCGATGAACAGAAGTCTCATGACATGATAATGAACTACACGAGACGTATCGAAGAGGAGCATGAGAAAAATGCCGAAGAGGAGACTCCTGTAGATGTCGAGGAAGTAAATCCGAAGGCACTTAATAAGACGACATTTTTTGATTTCCTGATCAGTGGAAAGAAAGATGAGATCCCTGAGTTTCTCGACAAATACCTGGACGAGCTTGGCAGGAATAACATGAAGTCAGTTCTCTTCAGGCAGTATGTGATCTCGGATCTGTATCTGACCTGCAACGCCTACCTCGATGACATCGGCGCATCGAAGGATGAGAAAAATGCCCTGATCGGTTCCATCGAGGAATCCGGAAAAATAGCTGCCGCCGACAGGCAGAAAATGAAGGAGAGACTGAACGAATTCCTCTCAAAGATAATGGGCTACAGAGATGAGAACAGGAAGACTCAGCTGTCCTCACAAATACTTAAAGCATCTTTATATATCAGAGACCACTATGCTGAGGACGACATCTCGCTGAATCAGACCGCGAGCGCTGTCGGAATGTCTCCGACTCATTTTTCATCGGTGTTCAAACAGGAGACCGGAGAGGGATTCTCGGAGTACCTGACCGAAGTTCGAATGGAAGCAGCTAAGCGGCTTCTCGCTACGACCGATGAAAAAATGACCGGGATATCAGAGCAGGCAGGCTACCACGATCCGCACTATTTTTCATCTACTTTTAAGAAAACCCAGGGCATGACACCGAAAGAATACCGTGCGATGGTGAAGGGGAACTGATGAAGAAGAGTAAGAGTATCAGGACACGTGTCATTCTTTCTATCTGGACGGTTCTCGTGCCGATGTCACTGCTGCTGGCGGTGAGCCTCGGCTACCTGTATAATTTTTACCGGAGATACGACGGTATTGTAAAAAATATCACTCAGGCGAATGAGTACAACATGACTTTCAAGGAGAACCTCGACTCTGTCATGTACCACATCATCGTCGCGAGCGTTGACTACAAGACTAAAAAGGGCCGGGAGAGCCTTGGTGACAAGGATCCTTACACTCAGATCGACAATGCCAGAAGGCAGTTCGCTCAGCTCCGTGAACAGACGACTGACCGGGACAAGGCTGCGACGCTGAACAGGATCCTCCGACTCCTGAGCACCCTCGAGCAGAGAGTAGATGACATCGTCGCAAACGTAAAAGAAGGCGGTCACTACGATGAGAATATCCAGATGTTCAATATGGACATCTCGATCATCACTCAGCTGATCCAGGACACGATCCAGCAGTACATCTACGAGAGTGCGACGGAGATGGAAAATGTCCGCCAGGAAGTAAACGCTCACGTGATCATTTTTATCAGGATAATGCTCGTGCTGTTTGCGGTGATGCTGATGCTGAGTCTGATCCTCTCCAGGTATATGACTGACAAAGTCATCGAACCGATAGATGCCATGTGCGAAGCGACAGAGCTCTATGCGGCCGGTGATTTTTCAAAGAAGCTCGAAGTAAAAAATGAGAACGAGCTTGATGTACTCGCGAACAGCTTCAACAAAATGGGCGACGACATCGAGAAGCTGATAGATGCGGTCGGAGAGGAGCAGAAGGAGAAGCAGTCGCTCGAGATGAAGCTGCTGACTGCGGAGATAAATCCACATTTTCTCTATAATACTTTAGATACGATAGTGTGGCTGACTGAAGCCGGGGATGACGAAGAGGCTGTGAAGATACTTACGTATCTGTCTGATTTTTTCAGGGTGTCGCTGTCGAACGGAAGAGACGTGATAACTGTCGGGGAAGAGGAGACTCACATAAACAGTTATCTGGCGATACAGAAGGTTCGCTTTTCTGATGTGATGGATTATGAGATCTCGATCGACGAGGAGATAAAGGGCTGTCAGATGGTAAAAATGACTCTGCAGCCATTAGTAGAAAACGCTATATATCACGGCGTCAGAAACCAGCGTAAAAAGGGGATCATCCAGGTGAGAGGAAGAGCACAGGGGAACTATATGATCTTCACTGTAGCTGACACCGGAAAGGGAATGACGCCTGGAGAACTCGATGATTTCAGGCAGAGGCTCGTGACAGGCGAACCGGCTCAGGGCACTGAAGGACACGGCTTTGGCGTCGCAAATGTAGTCTCAAGACTCAGACTCTACTACGGGAAAGACATGGACATTTCCGTCAGATCATATGAGGGGCATGGAACTGAGATAAAGCTCGTTCTTCCAAAATCAATTCAGTAAAATATTATACCTTTTTCGAAAGATATCTGACTGATTTTTCGTAGAAGGTCAAAATCCGGTAATTTTTTAAACTAAAATCATAATTTAATCTGTTTAAAACCACTTCACGTTTTTCTATAATAATAGACAGTTAAAGAAATTCTTCTAAGTCATGTAACTCAGGTCTCCCCAATGGAACGGGAGACCTATAATAGCTAAAAGGAGGGCTATTTTATGAAGAAGAAAGTTTTAAGTCTGTTACTTACAGCAGCAATGGCAATGGGAATCATGGCTGGATGCGGAAGCGCTACAAGCGGTGGAGACACGAAGTCATCGAGCAAAAGTGCATCATCAGATGAGGCAAAGTCGGATGACGGCGGATCAGGAAGCCTTACGATCGGCTTCTCACAGGTAGGAGCTGAGTCAGACTGGCGTACAGCAAACACCGAGTCTATGAAGAGCACCTTCTCAACAGATAACGGATACACCCTTATCTTTGATGATGCTCAGCAGAAACAGGAGAACCAGATTACAGCCATCAGAAACTTCATCCAGCAGGATGTAGATTACATCGTACTTGCACCTGTTACTGAGTCCGGTTGGGACACAGTTCTTCAGGAAGCAAAGGATGCAGGAATTCCTGTTATCATCGTAGACCGTATGGTTAAAGTATCAGATGACAGCCTCTTTACAGCATGGGTTGGTTCAGACTTCAAGGCAGAAGGTAACAAAGCCTGCGAATGGCTGAAGCAGTATGCTGACGCAAAGGGAATCAAGCAGTCAGACATCAATATCGTAGATATCCAGGGAACGATCGGAGCTTCAGCTCAGATCGGACGTACAGAAGGACTTAACGAAGCCGTAAAGGCTAACGGCTGGAACCTCGTAGCTCAGCAGACAGGTGAGTTCACACAGGCAAAAGGCCAGGAGGTTATGGAGTCCATCCTGAAGCAGAACGATAACATCAACGTAGTTTACTGCGAGAACGATAACGAGGCTTTCGGTGCTATCGATGCTCTTGAAGCAGCTGGTAAGAAAGTCGGCGGAGACATCGCTAACGGCGAAGTAATGGTTATGTCTTTCGACTCTACAAACGCAGGTCTTACAGATGTAAAGGACGGAAAGATCACTCTCGATACAGAGTGTAACCCACTTCATGGACCGCGTGTTGAGGAGATCATCAAGAAACTCGAGGCTGGTGAGGATGTAGATCATCTCCAGTATGTAGACGAGGCTATGTTCGCAAATGACGACACAGTAAAGAGCGTAGAGGCTACAAACTCAAACAACGAGAAGACCACATACGATGTAACAGTAGTTACCGACGACGTGATCTCAGGCAGAGCTTACTAATCGATTTTTTGAAAAAATAACACAGTGACTTAGAGAGTGAAGTTGGGTGGCGTGAGGCGTTATTGGGAAACCAGTTACACTCACGCCACTTTTATGCAAACGAACAGCAGAAAGGAGACGAAATGGAAGACGTAATACTTCAGATGAAAAACATCTCGAAAACCTTCCCTGGAGTCAAAGCCCTTTCAGATGTAGATTTTACACTCCGCAAAGGTGAGATACACGCCCTGATGGGAGAAAACGGAGCCGGAAAGTCTACACTCATAAAGGTGCTGACCGGTGTGTACGAGCTGGAACAGGGCTCTGTCACAATGGCCGGAAAAAATATCGTAAATCACAGTCCTGAGGACGCGCAGAATAACGGTATCAGTACAGTTTACCAGGAAGTAAACCTCTGCCCGAACCTGACTGTAGGTGAGAACCTCTTTATCGGAAGAGAGCCGAGAAAGGGAATGTTTATTGACTGGAAGGCAGTCAACAAACGCTCGAAAAAACTTTTAGACGATCTGAATATCGAGGCACAGCCTGATCAGATGCTTGAGGACTGCTCGATAGCAGTGCAGCAGATGATCGCTATCGCAAGAGCGGTAGACCAGAACTGTAAAGTGCTTATCCTCGATGAGCCGACATCTTCTCTCGATGATGACGAAGTCGAGAAACTTTTCACACTGATGAGAAAGCTCAGGGACGCAGGAGTCGGGATCATCTTCGTAACCCATTTCCTCGAGCAGGTATATGCAGTCTGCGACAGGATCACCGTTTTAAGAAACGGCGGACTTGTAGGAGAATACAAAGCTGCAGAGCTTCCTAGAGTTCAGCTCGTAGCGAAGATGATGGGTAAGGATTTCGACGATCTCGCTGATATAAAGAGCGGACATGAAGGTCATGTGGATCCGAAGTCTACTCCGGTCATCGAAGCAAAAGGCCTGGGACACAGAGGCACTATCCATCCGTTCGACCTGGCTATCCACAGGGGCGAAGTCATCGGACTTACAGGTCTCTTGGGATCCGGACGTTCTGAGATGGTAAGAGCTATCTATGGAGCCGACAAGGCTGACGAAGGTGAGCTCTACGTAAATGGAAAGAAAGCAAAGATAAACAGACCACTCGATGCCATGATGCTCGGTATGGGCTACCTGCCTGAAGACAGAAAGAAAGACGGTATCATCGATGACCTTTCAGTCAGAGAGAATATCATCATTGCTCTTCAGGCTAAAAAGGGTATGTTCCATCTGATGAGCAGGAAAGAAATGGAGGAAGCGGCTGACAAGTATATCGATCTCCTTCAGATAAAAACGGCCAGCCGTGAGACTCCTATAAAGAGCCTTTCAGGAGGTAACCAGCAGAAGGTTATCATCGCCAGATGGCTGCTCACGAATCCGGACTACCTGATCCTGGATGAGCCGACCCGAGGCATTGATATCGGAACAAAGACAGAGATCCAGAAGCTCGTCCTGGACCTCGCAGATCAGGGCAAGGCCATCACCTTCATCTCATCTGAGATCGAAGAGATGCTCCGTACCTGCTCGAGAATGGCAGTATTAAGAGACGGCCGCAAGGTTGGAGAGCTTTCAGGAGATCAGCTGAATCAGGCAGACATCATGAAGACTATCGCCGGTGGCGAAGAAGGAGGCTCGAATGAATAAGAATCAGTCAACGTGGAGCCGCATCACACACGCACCGCTTTTCATGCCGCTCGTGTGTCTGGTGGCAGTGCTCTTACTGAATGTGGTACAGACACCGGACTTTTTCAAGGTGTCGATAAATAACGGAGTTCTCTACGGTTATATCATCGATATCATCAACCGTGGTTCAGAGCTTGTAATACTTGCAGTAGGTATGACTCTCGTAACCGCTGCATCGGGCGGGCAGGATATCTCCGTCGGAGCCATTATGGCTGTGGCCGCCTCCATCTGCTGTCAGCTTCTTACAGGCGGTGCGAGATCATCATCTACTCTTGCTATGCCAATCATAGTCGCAGCTATAGCCGGAATTCTAATCGCCGGTGTATGCGGGGCTTTCAATGGTATTCTGGTAGCAAAGCTGAACATCCAACCGATGGTCGCTACCCTTATCCTCTACACAGCAGGACGTGGTATAGCACAGCTCGTTACAAAGGGACAGATCACATATGTACGTGCCAGATCATACAGAATCCTTGGCGGATACATCGGGAAATGCCCGATACCTACACCTATTTTCGTAGCTATCATCACTGTCATCGTGATGCAGCTTATCCTGAAGAAAACTGCTTTAGGACTTTACATCGAAAGTGTTGGTATCAATGGTTCTGCATCAAGACTTGTAGGACTTAACTCTACTTTACTTAAGTTTATCGCATACGTGATCTGCGGTCTCCTCGCAGGACTAGCAGGAATCGTAGCTTCTTCACGTATCTACTCAGCAGACGCGAATAACATCGGACTCAACCTCGAAATGGATGCCATCCTGGCTGTGGCTTTAGGTGGCAACAACCTCGGCGGCGGTAAGTTCAACATGATGGGTTCAATCATCGGAGCTTATACTATCCAGGCTCTTACGACATCGCTCTACGCCATGAACGTATCAGCTGACCAGCTTCCGGTTTACAAGGCAATCGTCGTAGTTATCATAGTAGTGATCCAGAGCCCGGTATTCAGGGACAAGATCGCTAAGGTTTCAAAGAAGAGAAAGGCGGTGGCATAAATGAAAAAATTAAAGTTTTCAAAGACAGGGTTCCTCCTTCTCATCACAATAGTGATGTTCGCTGTCATGTACATCGCCGGTATGATCATCTTTAACGACAAGGGATTTGCGAAGCCGCAGATGTTCCTGAACCTCTTCATTTCAAACGCCGGACTTATCGTCATAGCCTGCGGACTTACGATAGTCATGATCACCGGAGGGATCGATATCTCCGTTGGCTCTGTCACAGCTCTTGTTTGTATGAGTGCTGCAGATGTCATGGAGAACAAAGGAATGAGTGCTGGATTCGCACTCTGCCTCTCACTGATCATCGGACTGGCATTCGGTATCGTTCAGGGATATCTGGTAACCTACCTGAAGATCCAGCCATTCATCATCACCCTCGCAGGAATGTTCTTCGGCCGTGGCCTTACTGCAGTCATCAGTACAGAGATGATCTCTATCAAGAACAAGACCTTCCTCGCCTGGGCCAATGAAAAAATGTATCTGCCGTTCGGTTATACCAACCGCCACGGAGTTCTGATACACGCCTACATTTATCCTACAGTTGTCATAGCACTGGTAGTCGTGGTACTGATCCAGATCATGCTGAAGTTCACGAAGTTCGGACGTGCGCTATATGCACTTGGCGGCAACGAGCAGAGTGCAGTCATGATGGGACTTAACGTAAAGTCTACAAAGATGAAGGCATACGTTCTCGATGGTTTCCTCGCCGGACTCGGCGGATTCCTCTTCTGCCTGAACAGCTGCGCAGGATTCGTAGAACAGGCAAAAGGACTTGAGATGGATGCCATCTCGGCAGCCGTTATCGGTGGAACTCTTCTCTCAGGAGGTGTCGGAACAGTAGTAGGAACTCTCTTCGGAGTTCTGATCAAAGGAACTATCCAGTCGCTTATCACGACTCAGGGTACACTCTCCAGCTGGTGGGTCCGTATCGTACTTTCGATCATGCTCTGCTTCTTCATCGTACTCCAGGCTATCATCGGAGGCGCTGGTTTAAGGAACAAAGCAAAGGAAAAAGTAAAGGGACTCGCGAAAGCAACTACATAATAAATAAGCCAGGAGGCGGTGCAAACTGCCTCCTTTTTAAGATTTTT
>JAQXXU010000057.1 GCA_029226225.1 Lachnospiraceae bacterium
CGGGACCATAGGAACGCTGGCTGATAAGACGGCTTTCGGTTACATCATGCATTACTGTGACGTCCACGATATCAAGAAGCGCCACTGTGAGATAGACCGTATAGTAGAGGGATGCACCGGTGTAAGGCGTACCACGGGACAACATCCGGGCGGGATCGTAGTACTTCCGGTAGGTGAGGAGATAGATACCTTCACGCCTGTCCAGCACCCGGCGAATGACATGTCGAGTGATATCGTAACGACTCACTTCGATTATCATAAGATCGATTCGAACCTTTTAAAGCTTGATATCTTGGGACACGATGATCCTACGATGATCAGGATGCTGGAGGATCTGACAGGGCTTGACGCGACAAAGATCCCACTTGATGATGATCAGGTCATGAGCCTCTTTAAAAATACGTCGGCGCTTAAGGTCACACCTGACCAGCTCTGGAAGAATACTGAGATGGGAACACTAGGGATCCCGGAGTTTGGTACTGACTTCGCCATGGAAATGCTTAAAGAGGCTAAGCCTAAAAACTTCTCAGATCTGATAAGGATCTCAGGACTTGCTCATGGTACTGATGTATGGCTTGGAAATGCGCAGGATCTCATAAACAGCGGAACAGCAGACCTCTCCACCTGTATCTGCTGCCGTGATGATATCATGGTCTACCTGATAAACAAGGGCCTTGATCCTGAGGAAAGCTTTACGATCATGGAGCGTGTCCGTAAAGGAAAGGTCGCAAAGCATCAGGTGCCGGAGTGGGACGACTGGGTTAAGGATATGGAAGCTCATGGTGTACCTGAATGGTATAAGGGTTCCTGTGAGAAGATCAAGTACATGTTCCCGAAAGCCCATGCAGCAGCCTATGACATGATGGCATGGAGAGTAGCCTACTTCAAGGTATATTACCCACTGGCATACTACGCCGCATTTTTCTCGATAAGGGCTACTGATTTTTCATATGAAAAGATGTGTCAGGGCGAGGAAACCTTAAAACACTATCTGCAGGAGATAGATGATAAGGAAAAGCGTGGTGAAAAACTCACTGCGAAGGATAAGGGAAGCTACAGGGACATGCGTATAGTTCAGGAGATGTATGCGCGTGGATTTGAGTTTATTCCGATGGATCTGTACAAGTCTGATGCGAGATACTTCCAGATCGTAGACGGGAAGCTGCTGCCTCCATTCTCATCAATAGACGGAATGGGAGATACCGCAGCTGAATCACTTGCGATAGCAGCCTCGCAGCAGGAGTTCCTCTCTATAGATGACATGAAGGAGAGAGGCAAGGTGTCACAGACCATCTGCGATACGATGAAGCGATTAGGCCTTCTTAAGGGACTTCCGGAAAGCAATCAGCTTTCGATGTTTGATTTTATGTAAAAAAATAGCTGTGCCTTTGCGGGGCACAGCCTTTTTCGTGTATGGATATGTGTTACTGCTCACCATCGTAAGCGACTACAGCGCCTTCATAGTGATCTGTGATGTATTTCTTTATAGTGTCTGAGTGAAGGGCATCTGTCAGAGCCTTGATCTTTGGAGAGGACTGGTTTCCATCCTTTACTGCGATGACATTTACGTACTGCTGGATAGCGTCACCTTCAGCAGACTCTGTAGCGAGAGCATCCTTTGATACGTTAAGCCCGGCTTCGAGAGCGTAGTTTCCGTTGATGACACCGAAGGCTACAGAACCTAACTGCTTTGATACCTGAGCGGCCTCTACCTCTACGAGCTTTAAGTTATGAGGATTTTCCTTGACGTCATTTACAGTAGCAGTAACTCCTACACCGTCTTTTAAGGTGATCAGCTTTTCCTGCTGAAGGAGAAGAAGTGCACGGGCTTCATTCGTGGTATCGTTAGGGATTGCGATAGAGTCGCCGTCTGCGATATCATCGAGGCTCTTCTTTGTTCCACCGTAGATTCCGAACGGCTCGTAGTGGATCTTTCCGTTGTCAGCGATCACGAGATGAGTTCCATTTTCCTTATTGAAGGAGTTCAGGTAGTTTACATGCTGGAAATAGTTAGCGTCGAACTCGCCTGATTCAACGACGTTATTCGGCTGAACGTAATCCTCAAATACAGTAACTTCGAGTTTATAGCCTTCTTTTTCGAGAATAGGCTTTGCCTGCTCTAAGATCTCTGAGTGAGGGGTCTGGCTGGCTGCTACTTTGATGGTCTTGTCATCATCAGATGTAGCTGAAGCAGCAGTACCGGAAGCTGATGAGCTCTTTGAAGCGTCTGATGATGACGATGATGATGAGCCGCATCCGGCGAGAAGTCCGACTGAAAGAGTGGCTGTGAGCAGTAATGCGAGTAAGTTCTTTTTCATTTCTTTTTCCTCCTTAAAAAAGTGGGTGATCTATTTTTTTCTCTTGTCCAGTTTTTCACCGATCAGTGTACCGATCAGCTGGAATAACTGTACGAGAAGAATAAGCAGTATAACGGTTATAAACAGGATATTCGGCTGCCAGCGGTAATATCCGTATCTGATGGCGATGTCTCCGAGACCGCCGCCTCCTAATACTCCGGCCATAGCTGAGTATCCCAGGATAGTTCCTATCGTGATAGTAGCGCCTGAGATAAGAGATACTTTCGCTTCGCCAAGCATTACTCGCCAGACTATCTGAGCATTAGAAGCTCCCATTGACTGGGCTGCTTCTATGACACCGTGGTCTATTTCATTAAGAGATGATTCGACCATTCTGGCGATAAGAGGAGCAGCAGAGATAACGAGTGGAACTATCATGGCTGTAGGACCGTAGGTCTTTCCTGCTATTGCTTTCGTGATAGGGAGCACGATGATAAGCATGATCAGGAATGGGATCGAACGCATTATATTGGCAGCGACATCGAGAATCCTAAACACCACAGAATTCGGGTGGATTCCGTCTTTTCCTGTGACCGTGAGTCCGATGCCCCACGGAAGTCCTATGACATATCCCAAAAGAGTAGACAGGATAGTCATGTAGAGCGTTTCTCCGATACCTCTTACGATCATCTGTACTTCAGTAGCGCTCATTTCACTCACCTGCCTTTCCAAGCTCATCGACTGCGAGGCCGTGTTCTTTCAGATAAGCGATCTGTGTATCCGATGTGTTCTTATCATCGGAGAGTCCGAGGATCATCTCTCCTCTGGCAGTGCCTCCCACATCCTTTGTATCAGCTTTAAGGATATTTACAGGTTTTCCGAAATGCAGGACCATATTCGCGATGACAGGTTCGTATGAAGAGTTCTCACTGAAAACTATACGGATACGTCTGTCTTCTATCAGTTCAGGAACTTCTGCGGAAGAGTCTGTTTCATCCTCCCACTGGTCAGGGTCCTTTCCTTCTATGACTAAGCGTCTTGCGGCCTTTGACTTAGGATGTGTAAAAATATCTTCGACGAGGCCTCTCTCGACTATCTCACCTTTCTCTACGATAGCTACATTGTGGCAGATCTCTCTTACGACATTCATCGAGTGGGTGATGATTATGATGGTGATCCCGGTCTCTTTATTTATTTTACGAAGGAGATCTAAGATCTGCTGGGTCGTCTGCGGGTCTAAGGCACTTGTAGCTTCATCGCAGAGCAGGATCTTCGGATCACTTGCTAAGGCTCTCGCTATGGCAACTCGCTGGCACTGACCGCCGGAAAGCTGTGATGGATAAGAGAGCGCTTTGTCAGCAAGTCCAACCGTCTCTAAAAGCTGCATGGCTTTCTTTCTGGCCTTTGCCTTTGGCATACCATGGATAGTAAGAGGAAAGCAGACATTTCCGATGACAGTAGCCTGCATCAGAAGGTTGAAGTTCTGGAATATCATTCCTATATCGCCTCTGAGTTTTCTTAAGTCTTTGCCTGTAAGCTTTCCAAGCTCATGTCCCTCTACTATGACAGTCCCTGTAGTAGGTTTCTCCAGATAGTTAAGACATCTGACAAGCGTCGATTTACCGGCACCTGACATGCCTATAATGCCATACACGTCTCCTTCTTCGACTGACAGGTCAATGCCTTTAAGGGCTTCGACCCTGGAGTCCTTTGTCTCGAAGGTACGGCTTAAACCTTTTACCTCAATAATAGCCATTGTCTCTCTCTTTCCAGATGCTTTGTGATAAGCATAATGTATTACCAGACGTTTCGTAATATTCTAACAGTTATTTATTATTTGTCTAATAACATTTTCCTATATCTGGTGATAAGTTTTATATATACCGGAAGTTTATGCTAACTTACTTCGATGATTTTTTCAAGTATTTATAGACTTTTTCCATTATAATAGTTAATATAAAGGACATGAAACATGATTACGTAGAAATGGGCTTTGCCAAAATAGACACCGACAGAAAACGCCGTACAGGTTTCCCGGAAGTCGTATTCTGTGAGGGAAAGACAGATGAGTTCTTAGTATCCATCTATAAAAAAATGGTCGAAGATGAGGGCTCGGCCTTTGGTACCAGAGCTACAGAGCACCAGTATGAAATAGTAAAAAATGCTCTGCCTGCTGCCGAGTATGATAAGGTAGGCCGGATCCTTATGGTTCCTCCAAAAGAGCCTGTAGAGCAGGAGGGTCTTATAGCTGTCTGCACAGCAGGAACAGCCGATGTGCCGGTAGCTGAAGAAGCAGCGCAGACGGCAGAGTACTTTGGTGGAAGGGTGGAGAGGATCTACGACGTCGGAGTAAGTGGTATCCACAGGCTTATTTCAAAGACTGAAGCTATACAGAAGGCTAACTGCGTTATCTGTGTAGCTGGAATGGAGGGGGCACTCGCTTCTGTTATGGGAGGCCTCGTATCGAATCCCATCATAGCAGTTCCGACTTCGGTCGGATATGGAGCCAGCTTTCATGGACTTTCAGCCCTGCTTACTATGATAAACAGCTGCGCGAACGGCATTTCAGTGGTAAATATAGATAACGGCTACGGTGCGGGATATATAGCAACCCAGATAAACAGACTGGCAGTAAGAGGTAATAAAAGCTATGACAGCTGATGAACTAAGAAAAAAATATAAGAAGATAAGAGATGAAATCCCAGAAGCAGACAGGAAGCAGTATTCGCAGGATATAGTCGACATCCTGATAGATAACTGGGACATGATAGAGAGTACTGACGATCATGTACTGATGTATTATCCAAAGGGAAGCGAAGTAGATCTTCTTCCTCTGGCAGCCTGGGTTTTAGAGGAAGGACACGAGCTGTATTTTCCTGTCACTGAGGGAGATGACATAGTGTTCTACAGAGTCAATGACCTGGAGCATGGATTTAAGAAAGGTACTTTCGATGTCATGGAACCGATAGACAGAACTCATCCTTATGCAGGAGAGAACAGGACGGTTTCATTTACGCCGGGACTGGTTTTTGACTCACACAGGACTGACAGGCTCGGATATGGCAAGGGCTATTATGACCGTTTTTTCAAAAAATACTATGATGAGGTATTCCGTATCGGAATCTGCTTTACTGCCTGTGTAGTCCCAAAACTCCCGACACATGATGGGGATGTATATATGGACTATGCATGCACCGAGAAGGGATTTATCATATGATCCTTATCCTGTCAGGAAAGTACCAGGGCGAAGAGGACTTCGCTAAAAGAAAGTTTCCTGGTCTGACTCTCTCTAAAAAAAATGTCAGTGATTTTTCATATGATATATCAGATGATATAGATGCGGCAGCTTCAGAGCTCGCAGAACGGGTGCTTTCTAAAAAATCAGATGTGATATTCTGCCATATCATGGGCTGTGGTGTGGTCCCGGCAGACGAACGGCAGCGCTTCCACGCTGAGTTAGTCGGCCGCACTTCCTGCATTCTGGCAGCTAAAGCAGACGAAGTCTGGGTAGTCCGTGCCGGGATAGGGAGCAGGATAAAGTGAAAGACCTGTTCATAAACAGGCAGCTAAGAAGACTGGAACGTAAAAAGAATGAAAAAGTATAAGAACTATATATTTGATCTGTATGGAACCCTGATAGACATCGAGACGAATGAGAACGGCCCTGCTTTATGGAAAAAAATGGCCGGGCTCTACAGCGTCTATGGAGCAGACTACTCCTGGAGAGAACTAAAAAAGAGATACTCCGAATATGTTCAGGAAGAAGAGGAAATACTCAGGGAGGAAACCGGATATACATATCCTGAGATAAAGCTTGAAAAAGTATTCGCCAGGCTTTATCTGGAGGCACCTGTCAGACACAACGCAGAGAGGAACTTCAGCAGTAGAACAGTTGAAAGCCTTGAAAAAAGTGATTTTATTCATTTTATCGCGAATGCGTTCAGAGTTACCTCACGAAAAAAATGCCATGCATATCGGAATACACACAAAGTCCTTGAAACTCTTATGGACAGAGGCTGTGGCATTTATCTGCTTTCAAATGCGCAGCGAATTTTTACAATGCCGGAGATCGAGCAGACTGGATTAATGAACTTTTTTGATGACATCTTTATCTCATCTGATCTGGGAATTAAGAAGCCGCAACCTGAATTCATGAGAAAGCTCTTGAATGATAACGATCTGAAAATACATGACAGCGTAATGGTAGGAAACGATTATGATTCCGATATCGGCATAGCAGCGTCAGTGGGCATGGACAGCATTTTCTTAAATACATTTGACCTTTCAGAAAAAGAACGTGATAAACGCCTCAATGATATGAGAAAACGAACCGGAGCAGCTGGTTATTCACCTGTTCTTACTGTTGCTGATGGTGATATAGGAAAAATCCTTGAGTGACATACAGAGCAGCTCAGGGAATGAAAGTCATATATTTGAAAACTTGTTCGATTTATGGTAAACTAGATGTGTTTGTCACAAAACGGATTTTTTTGAGGAAAAGCTATGACGATAGAAGAGATATGCCAGAGAGCATATGAGAATAAATATTTAACGGCGAAGCTCGGGACTGTAGAAAAGGACAGGCTGATAATACGTGCAGCTCACGATCTGGTGAAAAATACCGACCTGATACTTCAGGCAAACCAGAAGGATGTGCATAACGGAGAGACGAACGGTCTTTCACTAGGGCTTCTAGATAGGCTAAAGCTTACCGAAGAGAGGATAAAGGGCGTAGCCGCAGGAATGGAGCAGGTAGCGGCCCTGCACGATCCGGTTGGAGACGTGACACGGATGTGGAAGCGTCCGAATGGTCTTATGATAGGACAGAAGAAAGTCCCTATGGGAGTCATCGGAGTCATCTACGAGGCGAGGCCGAACGTCACAGCCGATGTATTTTCTCTATGCTTTAAGACTGGAAATACAGTGATCCTCAGAGGAGGCTCAGCAGCTGCGAACACGAATAAGGCCATAGTAGATTCTCTTCATGAGTCGCTTCTGTCGGAGAATCTCTCGGAAGACTGTGTCCTCTATATCGAGGATACTTCCCATGAATCGGTCAATGAATTCATGAAGATGGATAAGTATGTGGACCTGCTTATACCGAGAGGAGGAGCAGGACTTATCAGAAGCGTGGTCGAGAATTCAACGATCCCTGTCATAGAGACAGGAACCGGGAACTGCCACATCTACGTAGACGAGTACGCAGACATAGACATGGCGCTTCGCATCACAGATAACGCAAAGACCCAGCGTATCGGAGTCTGCAACGCAGCAGAGTCTTTGGTCGTACATGAGAAAATAGCTCCGGTATTTTTACCAAAGCTCGCAGAGCTTTTCAAAGGAAGAGTCGAGCTGTTCGCCGATGCGCCTGCGATGAAGTATCTGGTGGATTCGCACGAGGCCACAGAAGAGGATTTTGGCAGGGAATACTTAGATTATAAGATGTCGGTAAAGACAGTTAGAAGTATCGATGAGGCGATAAGCCACATCAATCACTATAACACCGGACATTCAGAGGCGATAATCACTGAGAACTATACGAATGCGCAGAGATTTTTAGATGAGATAGACGCAGCCTGTGTCTATGTCAACGCCTCCACGAGATTTACAGATGGAAATGAATTCGGTTTCGGAGCCGAGATAGGAATAAGCACGCAGAAGCTTCACGCGAGAGGCCCGATGGGACTCGAAGCTCTGCTATCTACGAAGTATATCATATATGGAAATGGACAGATCAGAGAATAAATACGAATACAAGGGGAGTCTTTCTACAGCGGACACGGACATACCGGTCACAGAGCCGGAGAGACAGTATTTTTTCATGGGGAAGGTAAAAGAGATCATAGAAGAAAAAGTGCAGGAGCTCGGAAGGCCCCTGACTTTTCATGTAACGACCTTCGGCTGCCAGATGAATGCCAGGGATTCTGAGAAGCTCAGAGGCATTCTCTTAAAGTGCGGATACACAGAGTCAGATTCAGAGGATGCTGACCTCGTGCTCTATAACACCTGCACAGTCAGGGAGAACGCTGATAATAAAGTCTTCGGAAGGCTTGGAGTTCTCCACGGCTATAAGAAAAAAAATCCGTACATGATGATCGGACTCTGCGGCTGCATGGCACAGGAAGACGTAGTTATAGAGAAACTAAAGAAGAGCTATCCTTTCGTGGATATAGTCTTCGGAACTCATAATGTCTATATGCTCGCTGAGATCCTCTTAGAGAGACTTACCAGCGAGAAAAAGGTCATAGACGTAAGACAGAAGGCTGACCGTATAGTCGAGAATCTTCCCCTTGAGAGAAAGTATTCCTTCAAGTCTGGAATAAATATCATGTTTGGCTGTAATAACTTCTGCTCGTACTGCATCGTGCCTTATGTCAGAGGACGGGAGAGAAGCCGTGAGCCGGAAGCTATCATCTCCGAGATAAAGAGGCTCGTGGCTGACGGTGTAAAGGAAGTCATGCTCCTGGGACAGAATGTCAATTCCTATGGCAAGAACCTCGAGAATCCGGTCAGCTTCGCTGAGCTTCTCCGCATGGTAAATGATATCGATGGACTTGATAGGATCCGCTTTATGACATCCCATCCGAAGGACTTATCGGATGACCTGATCGATGCGATGGCAGAGTGTGATAAGGTCTGCAATCATCTGCATCTGCCGCTTCAGTCCGGAAGTGACAGACTGCTTAAAGACATGAACCGGCACTATACCAAGGAACAGTATCTGACTCTCGTAGATAAGATACGTGAGCGTATACCTGATATAGCACTTACTACCGACATCATCGTGGGTTACCCGGGCGAGACCGATGAGGACTTTGAGGAAACTATGGACGTAGTAAATCGTGTCCAGTATGATTCGGCGTTTACATTTATCTACTCGAAGCGGAGCGGAACGCCAGCGGCAAAGCGTGATGACCAGATACCAGAGGATGTCATAAAAGCCAGATTCGACAGGCTCTTATCTACGGTGAGAAGCATTGGAGAAAAGAAGGCTGAAGCTCTTACAGGACAGACACTCCCGGTACTTGTAGAAGAGATAAATAAACAGGACCAGTCGCTTGTGACAGGTCGTCTTACGAATAACAGTGTCGTTCACTTAAAGGGTGACTCTTCACTGATCGGACAGATCATAGACGTACATCTCGATGAATGCAAAGGGTTTTATTATCTGGGGAGCAAAGTATGATATCATTTATCGATGGATATGTAGACGAAGTAAGTGATGGCACAGTGGTCATAGATCACGATGGTATGGGATTTGAGATGTCTATGTCAGGAAATTCCATTTCCCATCTGCCGATAGACCACAGTCAGGTTCGCATCTATACGCTTCTGAACTTCAATGAGAACACCGGATTCGGGCTGTACGGTTTCTATGATAAGGAAGAACGGGATTTTTTCAGGCTGCTGACAGGTGTATCAAAGGTAGGCCCGAAGGCAGCTATGGGAGTGCTGTCAGTTCTTACACCAGACGAGCTTAGGCTTTCAGTCATAGCAGGAGATAAGAAGTCTATAGCCAGGGCTCCTGGAGTCGGGACGAAGATGGCAGAGCGTATCATCCTCGAGCTTAAGGATAAGATAGATATCGCTGACCTCGCATCTGACGAGGGTACTTCGGATGAAGCAGTAACTCTTACAGCCTCTTCTGTAAAAAATGACGCGCTTGTGGCCCTTACCGGAATGGGATTTTCAGGTAAGGACGTTCTTGATGCCATGAAAAAAATAGACGGAGCCGAAGATATGACTCTTGAGACACTTTTAGGTGAGACACTTCGTGTACTGGGTAGCAAGTGATGGAAAGACGGGTTATCACAACTGAAAAACAGAAAGAGGATGTGGCTCCTGAGAATTCCCTGCGTCCGAAATACCTATCAGAGTATATCGGACAGTCGAAGATCAAGAAGAGCTTAAGCATCTATATCCAGGCTGCAAAGGACAGAGGAGAGCCGCTGGACCATGTACTTTTCTACGGTCCTCCTGGACTTGGAAAGACTACACTTTCAGGCATCATCGCAAACGAGATGGGAGTCCGGGTAAAGATCACTTCAGGACCTGCGATAGCTACTCCTGGAGACATGGCAGCCATCATCATGGGTCTTAAGGAAAACGACATCCTGTTTATCGATGAGATACACCGGCTGAACCGTCAGGTCGAAGAGGTCTTATACCCAGCGATGGAGGACTTCGCTATCGATATCATGATAGGAAAAGGACCGACGGCCAAGTCTACGCGTATCGCGGTTCCGCACTTTACCTTGGTAGGTGCCACTACGAGAGCCGGGCTTCTTTCAGCACCGCTCCGTGACAGGTTCGGAGTTATTTTTCATATGGAGTACTATACTCCTGAGGAGCTTAAGACCATAATCCTCGCCTCTGCTAAAAAGCTCGGAGTCGACATCGACGATAACGGAGCCTATGAGATGGCGAAGAGATCGAGAGGGACGCCAAGACTGGCGAACAGACTTCTGAGAAGGGTTCGTGACATAGCCCAGGTGCGCTTCGATGGAGCGATAACAGAGGAAGTGGCGGCTAAGAGCCTTGACCTCTTGGAAGTAGATTCGATGGGACTGGATAAGACAGACAGGAAAATCCTTCTCGCGATCCGTGACGCTTTCGGAGGAGGGCCTGTAGGCCTTGAGACTCTGGCAGCCTATGTCGGGGAGGATAAAGGTACGATAGAGGATGTCACAGAGCCGTATCTGGTCCAGACTGGTCTCATAGTCCGCACGCCTAAGGGACGCCAGCTTACCGATAAAGCGAGGGAGCATCTGAGTGAGGAGTTCTGAGTTATTAGCTTATGACGCAGAACTTCGAACTCTGAACTTGTATTATTTTTCAAATATATCTATAATAGGGGAGATATCAGAATGAAGGAGACAGCTTATGTCTGCAAAGAAGAGCACAACAGTCGTTATTGGTGGCAGAGTCCTGACTTTAAGCGGTTATGAGGAGGAGGACTATCTTCAGCGTGTAGCGACCTATATCAATGGAAAAATAGAAGACTTCACAAAACTCGACAGCTACCGGAAGATGAATGCGGACATGAAGTCGATCCTTCTCGAGCTGAACATCGCTGACGATTATTTTTCTATGAAAGAAAAAGTCACTGATCTGGAGAACCAGCTGAAACAGAAGGATAAAGAGCTCTACAGCTTAAAGCATGACCTGATCACGAATCAGGCTGCGAAGAAAGATATCTCAGAGAGGGAAGAGGCATTGAAGAAGGAGAATCAGGAGCTTCGTACGATGAAGGAAAAGCTCGAGGCTTCACTTGCAGATGCCCTTTTAGGTCCGGTCGAAGAAGATAGGGACGACTCCGGAAAAAAGGACACAAAGAAATGAAAGTATGAGTGAAAAGAGACATTTGGAAGTACTGGCGCCGGCCGGAGATTTAAAGACACTGAAGACTGCACTTGTGTCAGGAGCTGACGCTGTTTATTTTGGTGGGGAGATGTTCGGGGCGAGAGCATATGCACATAATTTCTCATTTGAGGATGCCGAAGCTGGCATCAGTTTCGCCCATGCGCGGGGAAAACGCACATATCTGACAGTAAACACCCTGTTAAAAACCCTAGAGATAGAAAAAAAAGTATACGAATACCTGAAGGCATACTACGAGGCAGGTATAGACGCAGTATTAGTACAGGATATCGGACTTATGCAGCTTATCAGGACTTACTTTCCTGAACTGAGACTCCACGTATCCACCCAGGCGAATGTCACCTCAGAGTACGGCGCCCGCTTTTTTAAAAAGTACGGTGCAAAGCGGATCGTACTAGCCCGTGAACTCTCTCTTTCTGAGATAAAAAAAATACACGAAGGCTGTGACATAGAACTCGAGTGTTTTGCTCATGGAGCCCTATGTATGTCCTATTCGGGGCAGTGCCTGATGAGCTCGATGATAGGCGGACGGAGCGGAAACCGCGGCAGATGTGCCCAGCCATGCAGAAAGTGTTATGATCTGAAGGAGTCAGAGAACGGACTGTCGGGAAAGTACCCGTTAAGCCTTAAAGACCTCTGTACTATAGAGGACGTCAGGGATTTATACGATGCCGGCTGTTCTTCACTTAAGATCGAAGGACGGATGAAGTCACCTGAGTATGTGGCAGAGGTGGCTTTAGCATACAGATGGGCTGCTGACTACGCAGAGTCAGGTCAGATTCCTGACAGATCAGAGCTTAAGAAAAAGAAGAATATTCTCTTAGATGCCGGAACACGTGCGGGAAGTACAGACAGATACCTCTACG
>JAQXXU010000058.1 GCA_029226225.1 Lachnospiraceae bacterium
CTGTCCGCTTAAGGAACCTAATCCTGCATCCTCGCCCTCCTGCATCATGATGACGATAGTCAGGACTATGGAAACGATGATGAACAGTGTCATGAACAGATACTTTAAAGCTGTCATCGTGTTATTACCTCCAATAAATATGTGTCATGCGTAAGTCACAACTCATTTATTATACTTGTTCTTGAAATAACTGTCAATACCCTTTGCTGCGGCCTTTCCAGCGCCCATGGCAAGGATTACTGTAGCAGCTCCTGTAACGGCATCTCCACCAGCATAGACAGCGGTCTTTGAAGTCTCGCCGTCTTCTTCTTTTGCCATGATGCAGCCTCTCTGGTTAGTCTCAAGACCCTTTGTAGTAGAAGCTATAAGCGGGTTAGGTGAAGTACCTAAAGCCATGATCACAGTGTCACAGGCAATCTCATACTCACTGCCTTCGATAGGTACAGGTCTCCTACGTCCTGAAGCATCAGGCTCGCCAAGCTCCATCTTTATGACGCGGATTCCCTTGACCCAGCCTTTGTCATCAGCAAGGATCTCAACCGGATTCTGAAGAAGGTCAAACTGGATGCCCTCTTCCTTAGCGTGATGGACTTCTTCTGCTCTCGCAGGAAGCTCTTTCTCACTACGTCTGTATACGATATGTACCTCAGCACCGAGTCTTAAAGCAGTACGGGCAGCATCCATGGCTACGTTTCCGCCGCCGACTACTACTACCTTTTTGCCGTGGACGATAGGAGTATCCTTATCCTCGTATGCCTTCATCAGGTTTGATCTGGTGAGGACTTCGTTCGCAGAGAATACTCCGTTTGACTGCTCGCCAGGGATTCCCATGAATCTCGGAAGTCCGGCACCTGAACCGATAAATACAGCCTCATATCCAAACTCATTCATCAGATCATCGATAGTGAGTGACTTTCCGATGACTACGTTGGTCTCGATATCTACGCCGAGTCCCTTTACGTTATCGACCTCAGCTGCAACTACCTTATCCTTCGGGAGACGGAATTCAGGAATACCATAGACTAAAACACCACCTGCCTTCTGGAGGGCTTCATAGATGGTAACGTCATAGCCCATTTTTGCAAGGTCTCCTGCACAGGTAAGTCCAGAAGGGCCTGAACCTATGACAGCTACCTTGTGTCCGTTCTTCTCCTTTGGAGGCTGCGGATGGATGCCGTTCTCACGTGCCCAGTCAGCAACGAATCTCTCGAGCTTTCCGATAGCTACCGCGTCACCTTTTATGCCTCTGATACACTGGCCTTCGCACTGTGTCTCCTGCGGGCAGACACGTCCGCAGACAGCCGGAAGGGAAGATGACTCACTTATGATCTCATAAGCTCTCTTGAAATCTCTCTCAGTCACTGCATGGATAAATGCAGGGATATTTATAGAAACAGGGCAGCCGCCTACACAGCGTGGATTTTTACAGTTGAGGCATCTCTTAGCCTCTTCCACTGCTTCATCCTCTGTGTAACCGAGACACACTTCATCAAAATTCTTAGCTCTTACCGCAGGCTCCTGCTCAGCGATAGGCACTCTCTTCATCATATCTGCCATTACTTGTCACCTCCGCATAAACCACAGCCGCCATGATGGGTATCTCCCTCTTCGAACTCAAGCTTCTTACGGCCTTCTTCAGTCTTGTACTGCTGCATTCTTTCCATTGCCTTGTCAAAGTCTACGAGATGTCCATCGAACTCCGGTCCGTCCACACAGGCAAACTTTACTTTTCCGTCTACGATAAGACGGCAGGCTCCGCACATTCCGGTACCATCTACCATGATAGGGTTCATGGAAACTACAGTATGTATGCCAAGTTCCTTTGTCAGCTTGCAGACGAATTTCATCATGATCATAGGTCCTATGGCTACACACCAGTCATATCTCTTGCCCTCGTCCCAAAGAGCCTGAAGCTGGTTTGTACCCATTCCGTGGAAACCGTATGATCCGTCATCTGTGCAGATGTAATGGTTCTTTGCTACCTCACTCACCTTATCTGCGAAAAATAAGAGGTCTTTATTTCTCGATCCCTGGATCACATCTGCATCTATTCCATGCTCATGGAGCCACTTTACCTGTGGATATACAGGGGCAGTTCCTACACCACCTGAAATGAATACGATGTGCTTTTTTCTGGTCTCTTCGAGGTTCTCCTCCTGGCAGAGCTCAGATGGCTGGCCGAGAGGTCCAACGAAATCATGGAATGAATCCCCTTCGTTTAGTGCAGCCATTTTTTCAGTAGAAGCACCGATCGGCTGGAACACTATAGTAACAGTCTGCTTTTCCCTGTCGTAGTCACAGATAGTCAGCGGGATCCTCTCGCCGTCCTCTTCTGCGATGGCTATCACGAACTGTCCCGGAAGACATGAATGTGTAACCATTGGAGCTTTGACGTCCATTAAGAAAATGTTCGCCGCAAGCTTTTCTTTTCTTACGATCTCATACATACTTTCTTTTTCCTTTCCTTAATATGAATTACGGGACTGTCCCCTTTTTTATTAGTTAAAGTATACCAGTTCCTCTTCCTGTGTAGCAGGCTTCTCGGCTGGCTCTACATTTATCGTATAGAGCACAGGACCCTTTCCCCTGTATTCTCTGGCGAATTCGTTTTTTATCTTTGCAGTCACATGAACCCAGCTCTTATGCTTGATCTCATCTGCCTTATCGTATCTGAGCGGCATTCCTAAGAACTGTATATCCTGAACGCAGCATGTCATCGCAAATCTGCCAGCTACAAAGGTGCCTTTTCTAAGCTTACCCTTGCCTTCGGTCGGATTGTACACAAGACCCTTGAAATCTACGGTCTTTCCGTCATACTTTTTCGCGTTATCCATGCAGTCCATAAACCAGAGCGCATAGTCGGCATCCGTGATATGTAGCTCGTCAGCGTTTATGTCAAACGGAAGCTCATCCGGCCTGTTGTCGATCGAGCCGTCTTTTCTCTCGTAGACGATCTGCGCGCGGCGGTTAAGTCCCTTGACATTCGCTCTGAACTTCGCCTTAGGTGTAGAGTCATCACATCTGTTAAAAATGATGACGTCAGCCCGAAACATCTGCTCTTTTATCATGGTACCCATATTCTTAAGATACATCTCAAAAGTCGTGGCATCCACGGTGCAGAGGCTCTGCACGATGACCCAGTCGTCAGGACCGTCCATCTCATAGAGAAGGCTCGACTCCCAGGTTCCGTTGTATTCTATAAAAATAGCCTGCGGATCGTACTTATCCTGGAGTGACTTCATTTTTTCCAGAGTAAAATCCTTCTGGTCGTCTATCTCCACGAAGTCGATCCCGTTTTCTTTCAGCTCATCCTCATCGTATTCTTCGTCGCCGTCCTCACACGCGATCAGAAGGCATCTGTCGAAATCATCCGCAAAACCGTTCTGAAAAAGTGTCTCCTTTATCAGAGTGGTCTTACCGGAATCCATGAAACCAAAGAATACGTATACGGGAATCTCGCCGTCTTCTTCGTTAGTATTCATTTAAAAATTACTCCAGTCCAAAAAGTTCTGCTACTTTGTCTTCTTTTACATCAGTTCCGATGACTACTAGCTTTCCTGTTACATCAGGCTCACCGGTCCTGATCTCGTACTCGCCGTCTACTAAGTCGAAGTAGATCCAGGTGCCATCCTCAGCTGGAACGATTCCCTTTGAACGAACGATATATCCGTAATCTTCGCTGTCAGCAAGAGTCTTAAGAGCGTTCTCTATAGTCTCCTTTGTGAACTTGTGAGGAGTCTCACGTCCCCAGGTAGTGAAGATATCATCTGCATGATGGTGATGATGGTGCTCGTGACCCTCATGCTCATGATCGTGGTCGTCGTGGTCGTGGTGATGCTCATGCTCGTCATGGTCGTGATGGTCATGCTCATCGTGGTCGTGATCATGATGATGGTGCTCAGCCTCTTCCTCTTCATGGTGCTTTGTGGCAAGCTCGAATACCTCGAGGTTGTCCTTGCCCATGATCGCATCGAGGATCTGCTTTCCTGTCAGGTCATCCCACGGAGTAGTGATGACTACAGCCTTGTCATTGAGCCTCTTTATCTCATTTACAGTGTCCTCAAGCTTTGCCTGATCCATCTTCTGGGTTCTCGAAAGAACTACTGCTGTCGCATGCTCGATCTGATCCCTGAAAAATTCACCGAAAGCCTTCATCTGCTTCTTTGCTTTAAGAGCATTTACGATGGTGACTAAGGCTCCGATATGGATATCCTCTGTCTTTCCTACTTCGAGAACTGAGACCTCGATATCTGACAGCTTTGCGACACCTGAAGGCTCTACGAGGATTCTGTCAGGATGATATGTCTTTATGACCTCATGCAGGTTCTTCGTGAAATCTCCTACAAGGGTGCAGCAGACACAACCACCGTTTATCTCAGATACCTGAATGCCTGTATCCTTTAAAAAGCCTGAATCGATTCCGATCTCACCGAATTCATTTTCTACTATAACAACTTTCTCGTTAGCAAAAGCCTCGGCAACTAATTTTTTCATGAAAGTCGTCTTACCGGCTCCAAGGAATCCTGAAATAATATCTACTTCTGTCATTCTTACATCCTTTCCGGTGCTTCAAATCCAAGTAAATCTATTCCTGTCTCAAGCACCCTAAGAGTCAGGGAAAGAAGAGACATGTAGCTCTTCTGTTTATTTTCATCCTCGCAGGCGAGGATCTTTGTCTCATGATAAAAATGGTTGAAAGCGTTCGACAGTTCGTATATGTACTGGCAGATGCGGTTCGGCATATTATCATCATAGGCTGAATGGACTGCATCCTGGAATGGAGCAAGTGCTAAAAGAAGACTTCTCTCGCTCTCAGTCTCTGGCTTAAGTATATGCAGAGACCCCAGCTTCTTTCCAGCTGCCTCATACTTTCTGATGATAGACTTCATACGAACTATGGTGTAAAGGATATAAGGTCCCGTGTTACCCTCGAATGAAGTGAATTTATCTATATCAAAAATATAGTCCTTTGACGGCTGGTTTGACAGATCACCGTACTTTATGGCTGCCAGGGCTATAGTATTTGCCGTAGTCTTTGCCTCGTCCTCAGGGAGTTCGTTATTTTCCTTTATCTTCTCGTACATCTTCTCGTCGACAT
The DNA here is from genome assembly GCA_029226225.1 of Lachnospiraceae bacterium. Lineage (GTDB taxonomy): Bacteria > Bacillota > Clostridia > Lachnospirales > Lachnospiraceae > Weimeria. Next base: position 5,099 of record JAQXXU010000058.1, read on the forward strand.
CAGCGATAAGAGTTGAAAGACGCATGACTCCGCCTTCACGGGTCTTGAAAGGCTTTCCGTCCTTTCCGTTCATCGTACCAAATCCGATAAAGTCAAGTCCGCAGCTGTCCGGAACTATACCGCACTTTCTAGCGGTTCTGAAGCACTGGATGAAGTGAAGCTCCTGACGCTTATCCACGACGTAGGCAATGCGGTCAGGGTTATAGTCCTTTACACGCCAGATCATCGTAGCCAGATCTGTGGTATTATAGAGGGCTGCTCCGTCAGATTTAAGGATCATGCACGGAGGAATCTCCTTCTTATCAGAATCTTCCTTTACGTCTACCACGAGGGCTCCGTCACTCTCATAAGCATATCCTTTAGCTTTCATATCGGCTACCATGTCTGGGATATAAGGAGCAGCATCTGACTCTCCCTTCCAGAGGTCAAATGAGACATTCAGCTTCTCGTAGTTCTTCTTCAGGTCGGTGACACTGACATCCATGATATGCTTAAGAAGAGCCTGGTAGCCGCGTCTTCCCTTCTGAAGCTCATTTGTAGCCTCTAGCGCCTTCTCATGGTATGCTTCGTCTTCCTTTGACTTCCCGGAAGCACAAGGATATATCTCCTCGAGTTCTGAGATGGTAAAAGGAGGCTCCTTCGGATACTCGCCTGTATAATTCTCGTCAAAATATACGAGATCCGGTTTCCTCTCATGAAGCTCCGTGATGATAAGACCCATCTGAAGTCCCCAGTCTCCGAGATGCACATCTCCGATGACTTTGTGACCCATGAAACGGGCTATCCTCTTTATCGATTCACCTATAACGGCGCTTCTCAGGTGACCAACATGGAGCGGCTTAGCTACGTTCGGTCCGCCGTAATCTAAAATAATCGTAAGCGGCTTTTCCGGAGCCTCGAGTCCGAAGTGATCATCTCCAGCCATTCCGTTCGCATAATCAGCTAAAAACTCAGGCTTCAGGTCAAAATTCAGAAAGCCCGGCTTTACAGCCTCTGCCTTTGAAAAGACTTCTGAATCCTTTAACTGTTCTGCGACAGCCTCTGCCATGACTATAGGTGCCTTATGGTACTGCTTGGCAGCTGCCATGGCGCCGTTGCACTGGTATTCACAGAGGTCTGGTCTGTTACTTACCGTAACTCTTCCATATGACGCGTCTAAGCCGGCTTTTGTAAAGCCGGCTTTTACCTCATCCGTTATAAGTTCTATCAGTTCTTTCATTTATCAGTGATCCTTTGTGCCTCTTTCACGGGAAAGAGTGTATTTCTGTATCTTCCGAGAATTTTCTTTAGTGCGAAACCGAAGCCGAATACTGATATAGCCTCACCTGCTCCTACCGTAAGTACAAGGAAGGGATAAGCTGTATTTACTCCGTAAGCGAGTACCAGGATAACAGGTACTCCCAATGCATTAAAAAGCACAGGCGGTACAGTGTAGATGAACTTCTTATTTCTTAAGAGTCTCGTAACTGCTGCTGCCGCAAGCGTGATAAGACTTCCGAATACCACGTCGTAGATGGCTGAACCCGTGATCAGATTTGCTAATACGCATCCGATAAAAAGTCCTGGAACTGCTGCCGGTGTAAATACCGGAAGGACCGTAAGTGCTTCCGAAATACGTACCTGCACTGCTCCACTCGCCAGGTCAAAGCCTGCCGCGAATACCGTAAGCACCACATAAAGCGCTGCGATAATACCTGCCTGAGCTACAAAAAGCGCACTACTACCATTTCTCTTAGATGACATAATAAACCTCCAGTTTTCTTCTTGCAGAAGCTATGTCACCTCGCTTCTGTTTTACGTGTGGGTGGTCTTCGACCACACGATGCTATGAATAGTGTTACAAGGTGT
>JAQXXU010000059.1 GCA_029226225.1 Lachnospiraceae bacterium
GCCGAGAGTGATCTCTTTGCTGAAGTTCAACAGCTTTACAAAGTTCTTCGCTGCTTCTGTGCCGAACCAGATCTTGCCTCGGGCGACATCTACGGTGTTATTCGTAGCTGCTGTGATCATCCAGTAGAACGGGAATACCGATATAAACGACCAGATGATAAGAAAAATATACGTAGGAATAAGTCTTCTCTGGATAGCGGACTTATTTTTCTTTCTTGGTACTGTAGCTGTTGCTGTTTTAGTCACGTGTATCACCTACTTTCATGTTAATGAAGGACAGGATAGCTACGAGGATAAATACCACGAACGACATAGCTGATGCATAACCGAAGTTTGCAACACCTGTACCAAATGCGTTGTTGTAGATGTAGTGAGACATTGTCATGGTCGTGAATGACGGGCCACCCTTTGTCAGGTTTACAGACTCATCGAACAACTGAAGTGTTCCGTTGATAGACATGATGAATGTCATGATAATGGTCGGCTTCAAAAGAGGTACAGTGATGTGCCAGAATGTCTTCCATCCATTTGCTCCATCGATCTTTGCTGCCTCATACACTGAGTACTCGATATTCTGAAGACCTGCAAGATAGAATACCATGTTGTATCCGGTCCATCTCCAGATAAGAGCTATGATTATGATGGCTCTTGCTGTGCTCGTGGTTCCGAGGAAGTTGATGTTTGCGTGGATAAATCCCAGGTTCTTCAGAATGGTATTCATAAGACCCTGTGTAGCGAACAGTGACTTGAAGATCAATGCGTATGATACAAGTGATGTAGCACATGGCAGGAATACCATTGTCCTGAAAAGTCCTCTGCACTTCAGGTCCTTATTGTTCAGCAGCTGAGCTAAAAGTATAGCCAGCACAAGCATGATAGGTACCTGAATTATCAGATAGAGGAAAGTGTTCCCCATAGTAAGTAAGAACTTTTTATCCTGGAACATTCTTGTATAGTTCCAGAAAAGTGGTTTTGCCCACCTCATATTTGCAGAAGATCCTGTCTGTAACGACATGATGAAGGCTCTGATCATCGGCCAGAAGCTCATTATAAAAATGAGGATCGTCGCCGGAAGAAGAAAGATCCAGCCTGCTGCTCTCTGCTTTGTCTGTACACTTTTGTATTTAGTCTTTTCCAAAGCGATCACTCCTTTAGTTATAAAAATGGCGGAAACCGGTCACCCGATTCCCGCCTGTCTAAGAATTGGGAAGTCACCCCCACTATTCTTTAATTACAAACCTTTCAGTTTAAGCTCTTATGAGTTAGAGTCATTTCCCATTGTGAACTCTACCTGATCCTGTGCATCCTTCAGTGCTGACTTCACATCGGTTCCATCGAGGATGTTGTGGATAGCTGCTGCAACCTGCTCACGAGCTGTGTAGTGATAATCACTCTGCTCTACTGTAGGAACATGTGCTCCCATCTGAACGATCTTCTCATAGATAGGCTGGTTGTTGAAGTAAGCAACACCCTTCTTATATACATCTGACTTACCGCAGGTTATGTTTGTAGTGATAACACCACCGTTTGTAAGAGCGTCATCGTAAGTCTCCTTAGCTCCATCTCCGCCGCCGAAGGTGTAAGCGAGGAAGTCCTTAGCAAGGTCTACTTTCTTGCAGTTTGAAGTGATGTAAAGTGAAGAGCCACCGTTTGAAGCGTATCCTTCTTTACCAGTAAGTGTAGGCATTGAAGTGATCTCCCACTTTCCTGAGTTCTCTTTTACCTGCTCGATCGTAGGAATGATCCAGTTACCATTCATAACACCTGCAACCATATCTCCAACGATTGTCTGATCTGTGTAGTCTGACCAGTCATTTGCGAGATAAAGTACGTTATCCTGCTGGAGTTTAACGATTACGTTGATGATGTCAACCATAGTCTTGTTATCAACGAAGTTCGGCTTTCCATCCTTGAACTGTGAAACGCCCTCAGCCTGGAGCATCATGTATGGAAGATCATTTCCATCTCCATCCATTGAGAGGAGATACTTACCTGTCTTCTCGTATACTTTCTTACCGATCTCATCGAACTTGTCCCAGGTGATTCCTGTTACATCATCGATCGTATATCCTGCCTCTTTCAGAAGGTCTGTACGGTAAGCGAAGATAACAGTTCCGTTATCAACAGGTACACCATAGTGCTTGTTATCGATAGTGGAGTATGAAAGTTTCTCCTGTACGAAATCATCCCAATTGATGTCTGCGTCATTTACGTCAACCCATGCATCCGGATAATCATGTACATATCTGTTAATGTAGTGATCCTGGAAAAGTACGATATCAGGAAGTGTGCTGTAGTCATTTGAAGAACCTGCAAGTGTGATAGCGTTCTCTACGTCGGATGACTGTGACTGCTCTACGATGTTCAGCTTAAAATCAGGATCCTTTTTCTGATAAGCTTTCTCAGCGGCCTGAAGTGCCGGGATGTTGAAGTTCTTATCCCATGCGTAAACTGAAAGCTCATGGTCGCCTTCCTTTGATGTGTCTACTGCGGTAGCCTTCTTATCATCGCTCTTTGATGAATCTGATGAAGCTGAACCACTCTTTGATGATCCACCGCAGCCAGCGAACAATGCAACAGACATTGTAGCTGCAAGTACTACTGATAAAATCTTTCTCTTCATAAAATAACCCCTCCAATCTGGTTATTTAATGATGCCGGCAGTTTCTTTCGCTCACCTGTCGGCTGTTTCTTGTTTACGAGTATCATTATATAGTCTTGTGAACAGAATGTGTTTTTAAAAAAAATCATAAAATGTGCGTTTTCTATCATTTGGTGCGTTTTCATCCCTTTTTATAGCAAAAATGCACAAAGCCTTTTTAAGAGCTTTGTGCATTCCTCACAATTTTATAGACCTTCTTCTCCACCTTCCCAGCCTTTTTTCGCAGTTATATGCATATTTGCGAAGCTTCCGGACTGTCCTTTGCCGCTCTTCTTCCACTGTAGCGGTGAAATCCCGGTCAGTTTTGCAAAATTCCTGTGAAAAGTAGATAAAGTCTGGAACCCGACTTTATACGCTATTTCTTCCATCGACATATCTCCACGCTTTATCAGATCGCATGCTCTGTCTATCCGGACCATGTTCACGTATTCCAGCGGCTTCATATTCATACTTTCCTCGAACAGTCTCCTGTAATGGCTCTCAGAAAGTCCTGAAATCTCTGCCAGATCTCCGACATGAATGTCTTCATTGTAATGCTTTCCGATAAATTCTATGGAATCTGTCAGATAGCTGTTTACCTTATTTACAGCACGTACCTTTGATTCACGTTCTTCATTCAGTCTTAAGATTTCTATAACAAGCAGGTATAGAAGACCTTTTAAAGCCGTTTTTTCATACTTTGAATTTATCCGGCATTCCCGGATGATAGACAGGATGATCTTCGCCAGATACGGATGATTGTGTCTGGTCTTCATAGTTCCACGGCTGTTCACCTGCCTTATGACATCCTCGATGTTAAACTCCATGTCCGTCATCTCGTTCCGGATAAAACTGTCTACATCTATAAACAGGTACTCCCATTTATCCTTATGTCCGGGGATAGACATCGTAGTGTGAATGACATTTTTGGGGATGATAGTGAAATTATCCCGTTCGTACTTGTACTTTCTGTCCTCGATGATCAGTTCACCATCACCATAATCACAGTAGCCGATTTCCATATAGTTATGGAAATGCAGATCCTGTTCCGTCATTCCCTTTCCATACTCCAGAATCCACGCGTCACCTATTTTAGGGAGAATATACTCTCCCTTCGGTATATCATAGTATCTGAATTCGACATTTTTCTTCTGTTTTCTCATAAAAATCGCCTGCTATTAAAAAAACCTGCCATCGGACAGTATAAACTGTCGGCGGCAGGCTGCTTCTGTGATATTAAAATCCGAACCATTGACCTCTATTAGTCAGTTACGTATGGCATCAGTGCAAGGTGACGTGCACGCTTGATAGCTACTGTAAGAGCTCTCTGATGCTTAGCGCAGTTTCCGGTGATACGGCGCGGAAGAATTTTTCCTCTCTCTGAGACGAATTTCTTCAGCTGTGCTGTGTTCTTGTAATCGATCACATTATCTTTTCCGCAGAAAATGCAGACTTTTCTTCTTCTGCGAACCGGTCTACCTCTAAAAGCCATGTTCATTACCTCCAATTAGTTTAGTTAAACGGCAGCGATTCCTCTACGCTGTCCGGTACATTCATAAAATCGTCTGAAGCTGGTGCTGGCTGCTCTGTCTGTCCCCCTGCCGGAGCTGTGCCCTGTGGCGGCTGCGGGACTGGCGCAGATGCACTTGACTGGCTTGCTGCCTTGCTCTCAGCGAATTCTATCGAATTCACGATAACACGGAAGCCATAGACCATCTGGCCCTGCTTATTCGTGTAGTTATCGTTCTGCATCTCTCCTTCAAGAACTACCTTAGTTCCCTTGTGGAGATACTTCTCTATAAATTCAGCTGTCTGTCTGAATGCTGTGCAGTTGAAAAAATCAGCATCAGGCTGACCTTCTCTCTTAAACCTTCTGTCTACTGCGATGCTGAATCTGGCGATTGCCATATTCTGCGATCCGCCGTACCTGACTTCAGGATCCCGCGTAAGCCTTCCCATCAGTATGATTTTATTCATAATAGTGCCCCTTTCTTATAATCCCGGATTACTCTTCGTCTTTACGAACGATCAGGAATCTGAGGACGTTGTCCATGATGCGGACATCAGCCTCTACTGTAGCCGGAACTGTAGGCTCAGCATCGAACGGGATGAAGTAGTAGTATCCTTCGTTCATCTTCTGGATCTCATAAGCAAGCTTCTGCTTACCCCAGTCATCTACTTCTCCAAGAGTGCCGCCTGCACGGGTGATGTAGTCCTTTGCTTTCTCGACTACTGCAGCTCTGGCATCGTCATCGATCTTCGAGTTAACGACGAGTGCTAATTCGTACTTGTTCATCTAGTTTCCTCCTTCTGGTCAATCGGCCCTCCTACGTCAGAATCCAGCCTTTTAAAAAAATGACCGGTACTCCTTCAGAAGAGCAAGGATTTCATATACCACGGTTTATTAGTTTACCATGTTTACTTTGATCTTGTCAAGCACCTCTCCGATTTTTTCTTCGATGACCAAGTCTGCCTGCTTGTCACGGGCTGTAGCCTGCATATTTATCACGACTAAGTATTTGCCCTGGAAGTAGTCTATAAGGCCTGCTGCAGGATATACGACTAGTGAGGTCCCGCCGATTATAAGCATATCTGCTTCAGAGATAGCACGAACCGCCCCTTCTATGGTCTGGTTGTCAAGTCCCTCTTCATAGAGTACGACATCCGGCTTTACCGGGCCTCCGCACTTCGTGCATCTGGGATCTAAGCAGCCATTTTTCTTCTGTTCCATCATAAAGTCCAGATCATAGAACTGTCCGCATCTCTCGCAATAGTTTCTCCAGGTACTGCCATGAAGCTCGTATACTTTCTTGCTTCCCGCCTTCTGGTGCAGTCCATCGATATTCTGGGTGACTACCGCTGTAAGCTTTCCCGCTTTTTCCAGTTCGGCAAGCTTCAAATGTGCCTTGTTCGGCTCCACTCCGTCTACAAGTATCTTATCATAGTAGAACCTGAAAAATTCTTCCCTGTTTTGTTCATAGAAGGTGTGACTCAGTATCGTCTCCGGCGGATACTTATAGTGCTGATGGTAGAGCCCATTTGTGCTCCTGAAGTCTGGAACTCCGCTTTCAGTCGAGACTCCGGCTCCGCCAAAGAAAACTATTTTCTCTGCCTCATCGACCATTTTCTGCAATTCTGCGATTTTTTCCTCGTCCATTTAATCAACTCCTGTCTTAAGCTGTTTATAAATGTCTCGCTTCGAGACGCCTAAGTCTTTTGCGACTGCTTTCATAGCGTCTTTTTCTGACATGCCTTTATCCGTGTAAAGCTTCATGTGTTCCTCCAGAGTCATCTCCGAAAATGCCTGCTGTCTCTCTTCTGCCGCTTCTTCCTTTGATTTACCCTCTATCACCAGCACATATTCGCCTCTTGGGTCGTTTTTATCGTAAAAGTCGTTTGCCTCCGCAAAAGTCATCTGCTGCTTGTCTTCGAATTTCTTCGTAAGCTCGCGGCAAAGGGTAAGTCTTCGGTCTGCCCCGAGGACTTCTGACAGTTCTGAGAGTGTTTTCTTCAGATGATGCGGTGCTTCATAAATGATAATTGTACGCGTTTCATTCTTTATCTCCGAAAGTACCCGCTCTCGTTCTTTTTTATCCTTAGGTAAAAATGCTTCGAATGAAAATCTCCTGCATGAAAGTCCTGAAGAAGTGACTGCTGCTATGCAGGCCGCCGGGCCTGGGATCGGATAGACCGGAATCTCGGATTCGTAGCATTTTTTTACCAGTTCTTCACCAGGATCTGAGATGCCCGGAGTTCCGGCGTCTGTGATACAGGCTACGTTCTTGCCCGAAAGCATCTCCTGGATCAAGTAATCCGCCTTTTCTATCTTATTAAACTCGTGATAGCTAGTGACCGGCGTATGTACTTCAAAGTGTTTTAACAGAATACCAGAAGTCCTTGTATCTTCTGCTGCTATCAGATCTGCTTCTTTCAGCACACGAACTGCCCGGTAAGTCATGTCCTCCAGATTACCGATAGGCGTAGCCACCAGGTACAGAGCTCCCTCAGAATCCATAGTTATCCCTCATTTCTTTAGTGTAGGTGACTCCATCTGACTCGTAGAGGATCAGCGGTTTTTCGACCTTCAGTTCCGGTCCGCCGTATTTTCTTCCCTCCACAAGAGCCAGAACCGGTTCCTTTTCGAGCTTTGGATATACGAGTCTCAGACGTTTCGGTTCTACGCGGTTTCTACGCATTGAAGCAAAGATATCCACCAGTCTGAACGGCCTGTGCACATAGTAACAGCGACCGCCATCTTTTAAAAGCGCGGCTGTCTGTTCGACGAGCTGGTCCAAAGTCACCAGAACTTCGTGCCTTGCTATGGTCTTTGCGTCTCCCGGATTTGTCAGCCCGCTTCCTGTCTTCATGTATGGCGGATTGGAGACAACTACGTCCGTAGAATTTTTTCCGAAGATCATGGAAGCTTCCTTTATATCTCCCTCTACAAAGCTTACCTTATCAGTTCCGTTTATTTCTGCGCTCCTCTTTGCCATATCCACATTCTCATGCTGGATCTCAAGTCCGGTAAAGCTCTCTCCGTCATTTTTTGCTTCTAAGAGTATAGGAAGAATTCCATTTCCACTGCCCAAATCTATGACTTTCTCACCTTTTTTTACCTTCGCGAAACCTGACAATAGGACTGCATCTATCCCAAAACAGAAACGAGCGGGACTCTGTATTATTACCCGCCCGTTTCTCTGGAGATCATCGATTCTCTCGCCCGGTTTCAGTGTGACATCGGTCATCATTCTGTCGCATCTCCGTTATTTTTATTATCCCTGTTCTCCCGCTGGAAACTGGAGTAACCGCCATTTGTCACCTTTCTGTCATGGCCCTCGTTTCTCTGATGATTACGGTTGTCAGTATTTCTTCTGCGGTTCTGATTATAACGGCGATTATTATTCTTTCCGTTATACTCATCCCACTGTTCATCGCTGGAAGCGCTATTTTTCTTACGGTAGTTATCATTTTTTTTCTGACGGTTACCGTCGTACTTCTTCCCGCCTTTGCGGCCTCCGTTTCTGTTATCATGGTGGCCGCCCTTTTTGTATCCACGCTCTTTGCGCTGTTTTTCTCTCTCCTCTTTCTCTGCTTTCTCCTCTGTATTTCTTTCTATAGCTGCTTTTACTGCTGCCTGATAGTTATCTCTTACTACAGGAGCTGACTCCTCAGAAGACTCCTTTTTTGGTTTTGGTACCAGCTGTCTGGTTCCCTTCGGAGCAAAATCCAGCTCATCAGCGTCATACTCTCTGACTTCACGCGTGTCATTTTTTTCAAACATGACTGCAACCCGCTGACGAAGTATATTTACATTATAAACCGTTCCTTCTTCACCGTCAGGTGTTATGGCTGCATCTCCTCGTCTAGGCATAGACTTATTCAGATATTCGTAGGTCTCTTCCTCGTTTTTAAGACAGCACATAAGTCTTCCACAGAGTCCTGATATCTTTGTAGGATTTAAGGACAGATTCTGCTCCTTTGCCATTTTTATCGATACAGGATTGAAATCACTAAGGAAAGTCCTGCAGCATAACGGTCTTCCGCAGACTCCCAGACCACCGAGAATTCTGGTCTCATCCCTTACACCTATCTGGCGAAGCTCTATTCTGGTACGGAATTCAGAAGCCAGATCTTTTACGAGCGATCTGAAATCCACTCTTCCTTCTGCCGAAAAGAAAAATGTCAGCTTTCTTCTGTCATAAGTATAGTCTGCTCTGATGAGCTTCATTTTAAGCCCGTGTTCTCTGATCTTCTGACGGCAGATCTCAAAGGCCTCTGTTTCTTTTGCCCTGTTTTCCTTCTGCTGTTCTATATCATCCTTCGTGCATGGTCTATCTATGTGCTTTAGCGGAGTAGTGATTTTTTCTTCATCTATATCCATGACCGGTATGGTGATCTCTCCCATCTCCAGCCCTCGGTCTGTCTCAACTAATACTTTGTCTCCTATCTTCAGATCATAGTCCTCTGCGTCATAGTACCCGTTTTTTCCTGCTATACGCAGCCTGACTGCTGTAACTCTTGGCATATATGTCCTTTCTTAATCTTCATAATTGAGGCTTAAGGTATTAAACAGGTTTTCCAGAACGAGCGTAAGCTTCACGTTTGACCTTACCTTTGACTGCGCGTCTTCAATTGCCTCTATACAGTACTTAAGTCCTTCGTAATCATACTCACGAGCCTCTTCAGCGATCACATCTTCCTCATCTGCAAACATCAGTCTATCCCGGCCTGCTCCTGATTTCATCATTAATATATCCCTATACCAATCCATGAATAGCCCCAGAAAAAATGGCAGTTTTGCCTTATCATTCGACAGCTTATCCAGATAGTTCCTCCACTGATAGCTTTCAGTTTTTACTACCTTCTTCATGATGTCTGACGCAGTTTCTTTATCTTCGATGAAATCGTCGTTTTCTGACATCTCTATAGCTCTGCCGAGATTTCCCCTTGCAAACTTCACGATTGAGGAAGTCCTATACTTCTGTATATTATAGTCCTTTATCAGTTTTTCTTCTATAAGCTCATCCGGAAGCGGCGCAAGCGGAAGCTTTATACTTCTGGAAAGAAGTGTCGGAAGCATCAGATCCGCATTTGCGACTAAGAGTATTATAACTGCGTATTCAGGAGGCTCTTCAAGAGTCTTTAAAAGCGCATTCTGTGCCTGTTCATTCATCATCTCGGCATCCGGAACTATATATACTTTTTTAGTTCCCTGATACGGCTTGATCTCTACATCAGAAACCAATTGCTCTCTTATTTCATCCACTGATATCAGATTAGGCTTTTCATGTGTGACCAGAATACAATCCGGATGGTTTCCAGTCTCCACCTGATGGCAGCTCCTGCATTTGCCACAGTGCTCATACTCGCCTGGCTTTCTTTCTTCGCATAGTATGGACTCTGCAAAAGACTCTGCTATAGTCCTTTTCCCCATACCCGGTTCACCTATTATCATGTAAGCCTGGGATATCTGATTTTTTTTCAGGGCATTTTTCAGATGGGTCAGTGCTACTGTCTGACCCGCTATATCATCTATCTTCATGCAGCTATATCCAGAAGCAGTCCGCGGATCTCATCTACCCTTCCAAGAATAGACAGATGGTCCTTTTCCTCTGATACCAGTTCCTGTGCCAGATCATCGAGATTTTTATTCACAAGCTTTACCATGCCATAAACTCTATGCCTTCCACGTCTATCAAGAAAATTCTCTCTTTCAAAACTGTGTGACCGATTTACCACCTCATTTATGAAGTCCTTTACCAGCCCGCGGTATTTTTTCATGTCACGGATATCCATATGATCAGCAAGCTTTTTTCCCTGCTCATCTATCTGGTCCATAAGTCCGTTCAGCTTTTCTTTAAGCTCAGCATCCTCTATCTTTGAAGTCAGGGTGAATTTAAAGTCATTATCGGTTTTCTTTGTCTCCTGGGTCTTCGCCTCAGGCTGCGCCTGGCTCAAAGCGTTTACCTTAATATCCATTCTGGTCACCTTTTATCATCGCCGCTATCTCTTCTGCAGTCTTATCCGAATCATGATTCTGATATCGGTAAAGGATTCTGGCTTTACGTATATTTTCCTCTGAAAAATCCTGCTGATCCGCTAAAAACCTGCGACATAGCTCATCGTATTTTGGCTCTTTTTCCTGTTTTTCCCTGTCCAGTGCCCTCTGGAGCCTCTCCCCGTCATCTACTTCTACATATATCGGCACTATTTTTTCATAGCCAAAGTATTTTCTGAAACTCTTAAGTGAATCAAGCGTTCCGACTGTGAGATTCGAATGACTGTCCAGATCTATCTGCCCGTCATCTACTGTAAAGTAATTCCATTCACCATAGACAGTATTATAGCTGCGCAGCTCGATTATTTTCTTGTTCTCCCTCATGGTCCAGAACTGCCTGAGGGTGCAGAAATGATAGTCTTCTCCTTCCTTTTCTCCTTTACGGATAGGCCGCGTCGTATAAGTCACTACCGGCCTCAGGTCCAGAGTTTTATAATCAAGCAGTTTCCTCGCAAGCGTGTCTTTACCAGAAGCACTTTTTCCTATTATTACGTACAGTTTCCCCATTATTATACATGTGCCTTTCTTCGAAAGGCATCAAAGTGGTTATGAAACACAGCTTCTGGCCTTTCGATTTTTCTAATTTCCTGTTATTCTTATAGTGAGGGCCTGGCATACTACACAGCACGTGGAGGTGAGTGGCG
>JAQXXU010000060.1 GCA_029226225.1 Lachnospiraceae bacterium
CAACCAGACTATCTGGGGGGTTAAATACTTATGAAGCTTTTTATCAATGAAAAGGTAAAAAAAGGAACCATTTCACCTGAGATCTACGGCCAGTTCAGCGAGCATCTGGGCCGCGGCATCTATGAAGGGCTCTATGTCGGAGAGAATTCGGATATCCCGAATGAGAACGGCATGAGAAAAGATGTCGTAGAGGCGTTAAAAGAGATAAAAGTGCCGGTGCTTCGCTGGCCGGGCGGCTGCTTTGCCGATGAGTACCACTGGATGGACGGCATCGGACCAAAGGAGACCAGGAAGAAAATGGTCAACACCCACTGGGGCGGTGTGACCGAGGATAACAGCTTCGGAACTCACGAATTTTTCGAACTGGTAAGACAGCTCGGCTGCAAGACCTACATCAATGGAAATGTAGGAAGCGGCACTGTCCAGGAGATGTCAGAGTGGGTCGAGTACATGACCTTCGGCGGACTCTCACCGATGTCAGAGCTTCGTAAGAAAAATGGCCACGAGGAACCTTGGACTGTCGACTACTTTGGAGTCGGAAATGAGAACTGGGGATGCGGCGGCAATATGCGCCCTGAGTATTACGCAGACCTCTATCGCAGATTCCAGACCTATGTCAGGGTTTACGATCCTGAGCATCCGATCAAAAAAATCTGCGGCGGAGCCAATGTAGATGATTACGACTGGACTAAGAAAGTCTTAGATACCTGCTTTGACCATGCTATACCGGAAGCTCACGGCTTTATGGATGGATTATCACTTCACTACTATGTACATCCGGAAGGCTGGGAGATAAAGGGACCGTCGACAGAGTTCGACCACGAAGTATGGTACAAGACGATGTCAAAAGCCCTGTATATGGACGAGCTTGTGACAAAGCACGGCAAGATAATGGATACCTTTGATCCTGAGAAGCAGATCGGCATGGTAGTCGATGAGTGGGGCGGCTGGTATACAGCTGAACCGGGTACAAATCCTGGATTCCTGTATCAGCAGAATACAGTCCGTGACGCGCTGATCGCCGGCATTACGCTGAATATCTTCAACCAGCACTGTGACCGTGTAAAAATGGCCTGCATCGCCCAGATGATCAACGTACTTCAGGCTATGATCCTGACAGACGGAGACAAAATGATAAAGACTCCGACCTATCATGTATTTCATCAGTACAGATATCATCAAGGAGCAGAGCTCGTTGATACGCATATCGCTGATGATGGAATCATCGGACCTGATGAATGGCAGGTTCCAGAGGTTACAGAGTCGGTTTCTATAGATAAAGACGGAATTATCACCGTAACCCTGGCAAATCTGTCCGCAGACGACGCACAGGATGTAGACATCAGCTTTGCTGAAAAGAAGGACTTCGAGGTACAGGAAGCTACAGTCGTGACTGGAGAGATCCACGCTCACAATACCTTCGAGGCTCCTGATGAAGTCACCGAAGAAAAATTCACAGGCTTTAAGAAGACAGATGATGGACTCAAGGCGACACTGCCGGCAGCCAGCGTCACTATGCTTCGCATAAAGTAAAATATTCCTATAAATCCATGGATTCCCTCCTTCCATCGCCAATCGGGCGATGTTCCATGGTTCTGTAATAACTATAACAAACAGGGCGGCGGGCCATAAGGCCTGCCGCCCTGTTTTGTTATGCCATCGGTTCGTAGTAAAGACTTACCTTTATATCCTGAGCGTAGTTTCCGAATGTACTTCCGAAGATCGTAAGCCCTCCGACGTGCTCGGCGTCGTCCTTTACCTCGAGTCTGAATGAGATGTGGCTCTTGTAGTTCAGAGCAAGCTGATCGATGGTCACATCAGAGATCTGAAGACCATCGATGAAGGTTCCCTCATGGTTTACGACGAGGAGTTTCAGGAGCCCGTACTGGTTCCAGTTCGGGAACCACCAGTCAGGAGTAAAGATTCCTCTGGTATCTCCGAAGTCTCCCGGAGAAGTCCACATACCAAGCTCTGTATTGTTTATCGAGAAGGTAATATCTGAAGGCCAGACTGAATTTACTCCCGGAGCCTCAGATGAGAGCTCGGCGGAGATCATGATCTGGTTTATCTTCTGGTTTACCGGTATGAAATTCGGTACCTCGTACTCTACAAATCCGCGGGTAAACCATAGGATATCAGCTTCGTACCTGTCAGGGTGTGAGAAGTATCTGGTGTCATCTACTTCTCCGATCAGCGACTTGCTTGTCGCGATGCCGCAGGTAGGGTATACTTTGTAGTTAGTGTAGTGCCCGACCTTTATGTCAGCGTTGTAGATGTTCTGGATTTCTTCAGCTGTCTCGAAATCTATCAGGATTTTTTCAAGACGTGGAGAGACCAGCTTCTGATTGCCGTGACCTTCGCTGTCGTTATTTACCGTGATGAGACCGGCAGCCTCGAGTTTTTTGATGTGTCCGGTAAGGGCTCCGTTTGTGATATTTAACGCAGAGGCGATTTCATTCATGTTCATCTGCTTGTTTGCAAGCAGCAGACTTATGATCTGCATTCTGGCGTCTGATCCCAGTACTTTAAAAAGTGGGAGTGCCTCCTCGGGCGTAGTGATTCGTATCATTTTCGCCTCCTGTAATCTTTATAGTTTTCTAAATCTATGATAAAACATAAAGTAGTTTAGGTCAATAACAAAATTTTAATTTTGCGATAAAAAATTGGAGAACTAAATTATTTTAGAAAAAAATAAAAAAGCTATTGACAGAAGCAGAAACAGATAGTACAATATGCATAGAAAATCGAGATAGAGAGAGGGGTTTTACAGTAATCTTTCACAAAACGGCCAGGCGCGCGAGCTGACAGTGACAGATGAAAGTAAAACAATTCACTAAAATCGAGATCGAGTTAGAGACAAGCACAGGGCGGATATTTTTTAAGGAAAAGTAAAGAGCCCATAGGAGGAAATGATTTATGAAACTCAGAAAGGCATTAGCACTTGGCCTTTGCACGGCCATGGCAGTTACGTCCTTCGCGGGATGCAGTGTAGCAAAGAACGAAGCTTCTTCAAGTGATGCTTCAACCAGCACGAATCTGAAGGGTAAAGGAAAGGACGAACTCCACATCCTCATCTACGCACAGGAGCATGAGAAGGCAGCCTACGAGGAACAGATCAAGAAGTTCACAGAAGCTCACAAGGATCAGATCAAGAACGTGAATTTCGAAGTAACAACACAGGACGAGTACAATACGAAGATGACAGCAGCTATCACAGCAAACGATCTGCCGGATATCTTTTATGTAGGACCTGCATCAGTTAAGGAGTATGTAGATAACGGCTACTGCATTCCTCTTGATAAGTATGTAGACAAGACAGCAGTTGATAACCTCTGGCCTGAGATCAAGAGCGCTTACCAGTACGATGGCAAAGAGATCGGAAAAGGCTCTCTGTACTGCCTGCCGAAGGATCTCTCATGCTTCGCATTCGCTTATAACAAAGACCTCTTCGATAAAGCCGGACTTGATTATCCGGATCCTAATAAGCCATACACATACGATGAGTTCCTTGAAGTCTGCAAGAAACTGACAAAGGATACTGATGGTGATGGTGAGATCGATCAGTGGGGTGTTGCAAATGCTAATGCATTCGGTATGACACCGTATCTGTATTCTAACGGAGTTAAGTTCTTAAGTGACGACTATAAGAAAGTTAACTTCACTAACAACAAAGCCCTTCAGGATGGTTTCCAGTTCTACACAGACCTTACTTCAAAGTATAAGGTTACTCCTTCAGTAGAGCAGGATACAGCCATGGGCGGCTACCAGAGATGGCTTGACGGCCAGATCGGTTTCTACGCATGCGGTACCTGGGATGTGGCAGCGTTCATGGATAAGGCCACTTTCCCGTACAACTGGGATCTATGTGGATGGCCTGTAGGACCGGATGGAGACGGAAAGTCTACTACATGGCTTGGAACAGTAGGATTTGCAGTATCTAAGACCTGCAAGCACCCAAAACTCGCTACTGAGCTTATCACAGCTCTTTCTACAGACCTTGACGGACAGAAGGCTCTTTCGGGTGAAACTACCGGAAAGTCAATGCAGATCCCGAACATCAAGGACTATGCTACAGGTGAATGGAAGCAGGCTGTTAAGGATGGAAAGATCCCATATGCTTCAAATGTAGACGTTATCTTCGGTTACATCGAAGGAAACGACAAGTACAAGGGAATTTTCGAAGAGACTACATACACTCCGAACAACGAGTGGTGGACAACCTTCCTCGAAGGAATACCGAACGTACAGAACGGTTCAGAATCGGCAAGCGATTATCTGAAGGAAGTAGAACCGAAGTGTCAGGAAGCCCTCGACAACGCATGGAATCTCTCATCAGGAAAAAAGAACTAACAGACATTCTCTAGCGCGCAATTCGTTTACAGCGGCCACTCTTTCTATAGATTCTTTCATATGAAAGAGCGGCCGTTTTTTCAGAAAAGGAATTATAAAAATGGAAGTTACAAAGAGCAAGAGCAAGGGTCTGTCTGCGATGGCGAAACGAGAAGAACGCTGGGCATGGCTATTCATCCTGCCGCCGTTCGTAGGATTTTGCATTTTTATGGCATACCCGATAGTTTTCGCAGTTACGGCCAGTTTTTCGAGATGGACAGGACTTAACTCCCTCCTCGGCAACATGGCTGGCCTAAAAAACTATCACGACATACTTACAGATACCAAGTTCTGGAAGTCAATGCTGAACACGATCATCTACATGATCGGTATACCGATCGGTATGATACTCAGTATCCTGATTTCAATGGGTATCAACAGATTAAAGAAGCTTGGGCGTATTTTTACAACACTCTACTATATCCCGGTTGTATCATCCCTCGTGGCTGTGTCAATCCTCTGGGCCTGGGTGTTTAACTTCGACTATGGTCTTCTGAACTCTATCATCAAGGTGCTGACTGGTCTTCATGGACCGAACTGGCTCGGCGATGAGAAGATGGTAAAAGTAGCCATGATCATCTTCATGACCTGGAAGGGCCTCGGTGGTACGATCATCCTCTATCTCGCAGGTCTTCAGAATATCCCGAAGGATTATTATGAAGCTGCAAAGATCGACGGAGCCACAGGATTCCAGCTGTTTAAGTACATCACCCTTCCACTGATCTCCCCTATCACATTCTACGTACTGATCACTTCTCTGATCGGTGGCTGGCAGGTATTCGTCGAGGTTCAGGTCATGACAGGAAACGGTGGTACAAACTACAGCGCCGCTACTATCGTGTTCTACCTGTATCAGAAGGCATTCTCACAGAATCAGCTCGGATATGGCTGCGCAGTAGCAGTTATCCTCGCTATCATTATCTTTATCATAACGGCGATCAACTTTGGTACCCAGAATAAATGGGTCAAGACTATGGATTAAGGAGGTGGAAAAATGAGTGACGCTACTATAAATAAGAAAGAACTTTTAAAAATAGCTAAGAAGGGCCACAAATCCACCAAACAGAAGGTTGGAGACATAGTAGTCTTTATCCTTCTGGCTTTAGGAGCCGTGACGATGGTTTTCCCATTGATCTACATGGTGGCCACCTCCTTCATGACGAAGAACCAGATTCTTTCCGGACAGCTGAGTATCATTCCGGATCCTGTTCTTATCGGAAAGTACTCAGAAGTGCTTTCAAAGGGAAGTTTCATAAACGGTATTTTTAACACCCTGAAGGTCGAAGTACCGGTTCTTGTATTCGGAGGCTTCACCTCATCACTTGCGGCTTTCGCTTTTGCAAAGATGAGATTTCGCGGAAAGAACGCTTTCTTCATGGCTCTTCTCGCCACGATCATGATCCCGTTCGCGGTAGTCATGATCCCGCAGTATGTACTCTTTACAAAAATGGGATGGACAAACTCCCTGCTTCCTCTTATAGTTCCTGGATGCTTCGGAAATGTCAGCATCATTTTCTTCCTGAGACAGAATCTCTACAGTATCCCGACAGAGCTTATGGAAGCTGCAAAACTTGACGGCTGCTCCTACTTCGGAGTTTACTGGAGGATATTCCTTCCTCTGATGAAGGGCGCCCTTGGTACACAGCTGATCCTGTGGTTCATGGGTATCTGGAATGACTACCTGGCTCCGGTCATTTTCTTAAGAAATGAAGACAAATGGACCTTACAGGTGGTTATCAAGTCGTTCAACTCATACTACGCTATCCAGAGTGACTACGCTCTGATAATGGCGGCATCGGTTATAGCTATTATTCCTACGCTGGTTCTCTTCTTCTGTTTCCAGAGAGTCATCGTGCAGTCAGTTGCCATCAGCGGCATCAAATAATACGAAAGGAGCAGTGGTATACATGGAACAGTTTAACAGCAGCGTTGTCAGATTCTTAAATAAAATGACCGATCTACTGGTCTTAAATCTTCTCTTTATTCTTACCTCCATTCCGGTATTTACTATCGGGGCATCGCTCTCTGCCATGTATGCCGTTTCACTCCGTTCGATCCGATACGGCGATGGCTATGTAGTAAGGACCTACTTCAAAGCTTTTAAGCAGAGCTTCAGGCAGTCTACGATCTCATTCCTTGTACTTGCGGCATGTGGATTCCTCCTTTTCTTTGACTACAGGTTCTGGAATGTGATGAAAGCCGGCTCCTTAAGCCGTATGATGCAGGTCATAAGCATCGTCATAGCTATACTGATCGGTGTAGTAGCCATGTGGCTTTTCCCACTTATCGCAAAAATGAACGACAGCCTCCTGACTCAGGTGAAAAACGCAGCCAGAATGGCTTTCGGCTATTTTATCCCTTACACTGTATGCGCTGCAGGACTTGCGGTATTTGCAGTGTGGCTTGCGACACTGAATCCGGGACTTACCATTATCATGGCACTTTTTGGATTTTCAACAGTCAGCTGGCTCCAGTCACTTTTCTTCTATAAGGTGTTTTCTAAGCACATCTCAGAAGATCCGGTTGGAGCTGATGACCCTCTATATGGAGAAAACTACAAAGCATGAGTGGAAAAAGAACCTGCCGTCTCTGCGAGCTTGAAAAAGAAGCTGGAGCGGATGCGGCAGATCTCCTTCATTACAGAAACATGATCGCGCCCGAAGACCGTGCCTCCAATGCGGCCTATAACGGGCGCTTATTTATATGCGAAAAATGCCCTGACCTCGTGGATGTGACCTGCCAGGCCTGTGGCTGCTATGTTCAGATCCGGGCTTTTGCAAAAAATACCCGCTGTCCAAAGAAAAAATGGTGATTTTTGCGGAAACGATTGCCACTGTTTTTCGGAGAGAATCCTAGGACAGAGTAAACTCGCGGATCTCGCAGTTTTTTGGCTTTGGATTCCACATCAGTTCGTTCTTTCTGTGGCCCAGAATGCCGCAGAGCACACGCATGATGCCTCCGTGACAGGAGATAAGTACATTTTCGTAATCATTTTTAGAGAGGTCATTCAGGAATGAATGGGCTCTTTTTTTCATGTGCTCGATCGATTCTACTGTATCTGGCTCCGGGAAAATCGTAGGAAGCAGCCAGAATGACCACATCCTAAGTCCGAGTGCGGTGTATTTCCTCTTCTCGTATCTGCCGAAGTCGACTTCAATAATGCGATCGTCAGTGATGATCCTATCTTTTGGAAATCCTGTCATGATCGAAGCTGTGTCCACTGCCCGCTGCAGTGGAGATGCATAGACAGCATCGAAATGAAGGTCCTTTATCTGCTGTGCTGCCTCGGCTGCCTGCTGCCTGCCGCGTTCGTTTAACGGGGCGTCGGTTCTGCCCTGCATCAGGTGCGCTTTGTTTAAGTCTGTCTGTCCATGTCTTGTGATATATATATTCATAAAACACAGTTTAACATATTTTTCATAATTTTCCTATTGACAGAAGTGGATAACGGTGATATTATTTGCATACAATCTAATTAGCACTCATGGCAGATGGTTGCTAATAACGAGACGGCGGACGCGCTTGTAGCCGCATTAAAGCGCAAAGGAGGAATTCAGATGACAGTATTGCCTTTATATAATGTGATGCTGATACCGGAGACTAACCTGTATTTACAGACTCAGGCATTCACAGCTATGACAGGAAAAGAGCCTGAGAACCAGGATAGGCTCATTATCGCTGCAGAGAAGTCTCCTAAGAAGAGAGAAGAGATCACAGAAGACGACCTCTATCCGATCGGAGTGTCTGGCATCATCACAGAGATAAACTCGGATAATAACTACATAGTGATCAGGACGAAGAAGAGAGCCGACATCACTGATATCACGATCTTTGCTGACCATACGATAAATGTCACGGCCACGAAGCGTGAAGATACTCCGGGCGAAGACATAGACCCGGATGATGAGCGTGCTAGACTTGATAAGCTCAAACAGGCACTGGTAGGCTATTTTTCCAATTCACAGTGGGGAAGCGCAAGCCGCGGATATATCGCCCAGTTCGGCTCGATATCAGAAATCGCTGCAGCCATGAGCCCATGGCTCTTTAATTCAGCAGAGGACAGGTACAAAGTTCTCGAAGAGGATTCTAAGGCAAAGCGTCTCGACCTGATGGAGAAGATGATCTATGAGAACATCGAGATGAGTAATATCGGCACCGAGGCTGCGAATGCGCAGGAAGCCGATTACCAGAAGATATACAGGGAGAGCGCTCTTAAGAAGCAGATCGATTATCTGCAGAAAGAGCTTGATGACATGCATCCTGAGAACGTCTCTGATATCAGAAAGTTCGAGATAGCTTTAAAAGATAACGGCATGAATGAGGATGCTAAGAAGGAAGCTGAGAAGGTTCTCGGAAGACTCAAGCAGGAAGGCAAGAATTCCCCTGAGTACGGCATGCTCTATGATTACCTCGATTTCGTGACGACCCTTTCCTGGAAAAAGGAAGAGCCAAAGGATATAGACTTAAAGCAGGCCAGAACTGTGCTTGACGAGGACCATTACGGTCTGAAGAAAGTCAAGGACAGGATCATCCAGCAGATAGCTGTCATGAACTTAAAGAAGCAGCAGGCCGGATCTATTCTTCTTTTCGTAGGTGCCCCTGGTACAGGCAAGACTTCCATCGGAAAAAGCATCGCGCGCGCTCTTGGCAGAAAATATGTAAGAGTAGCCCTTGGCGGTGTCCGTGACGAGGCTGAGATCAGAGGTCACAGACGTACATATATAGGAGCTATGCCGGGCCGTATCATGGATGGGATCCACAAGTCTGGAGTCTCGAATCCGGTTATGGTCTTAGATGAGATC
>JAQXXU010000061.1 GCA_029226225.1 Lachnospiraceae bacterium
GAGGATAAGATCGAGCAGATGGCTTCAGACCCTGAGTACGCGAAGAAGTATGAGAATATAATCGCGAACTCATCCTCACAGCTCCAGGATATACAGAAGCAGCTCGAGGCAAAAATGGGAGCAGGTGTCCTGAAGGGCGTAGGAATGCAGGTTCTCGATAATGGAGCTACGAGCTTCTTTGCTACGGTAAGAGACCAGAACAAAGTCAGCAACGAGGCACTCCAGAAGAGGCAGGCTGCGAAGAAAGCCGCAAAGAAGGCTGAGACTAAAAAGGCTGCGAAGAAGGCAGAAAAAGAGAAAGCCGCAGAGAAGTCCGATAAGACGGATGATGCGAAGAAGATTGATGACACGAAGGATGCAAAGGATGTCGATGATACAAAGACAGCTGATGCAGACGATGACGATTTCGAGTACGTAGAGAAGAATCCTGATAGTGATGAGACAGGAGAAGTCACACCGTGGGATATGTATGGTACGAAGACCATCTACGCGAACTCGGCAGAGGACCTGTATAAGGCTGTACAGGGTTATCTGTCAGGCTCATCAGCTTATAGTACAGGAAACTCAGTAGATTACGAGGGCTAATGTATAAACTCGCTATTTATGGAAAGGGCGGTATCGGCAAGTCGACCATGACGTCGAATCTTGCAGCCGCCTTTTCTTTTTTGGGAAAAAAGGTAATACAGATAGGGTGCGATCCTAAGGCTGATTCGACTATGAACCTGCTCGGCGGGACACCGATAGAACCAGTCATGGATATGCTCCGTGATGAAAAGGACCCTAAGAGCATAGAGGATATAGCACGTGTCGGTTACGGGGGAGTCGTCTGCATAGAGACAGGCGGCCCGACACCAGGACTTGGCTGCGCGGGAAGAGGCATCATAGCTACCTTTCAGATACTTAAAAAATTAAAACTGATCGAGACGGTGAAACCGGATGTCGTACTTTTCGACGTCTTAGGCGATGTGGTCTGCGGAGGCTTTGCGGCTCCTATAAGAGAGGGCTACGCTGACGAGGTCATGATAGTGACTTCAGGTGAAAAAATGGCTCTCTACGCCGCGAATAACATAAACACCGCTGTAAAGAATTTCGAAGACCGCAGTTATGCAAAAGTCCGTGGAGTACTTTTAAATAAGCGGAATGTCCCTGATGAGGATGCGAAGGTAAGGACATTCGCCGATGAGCGAGACATTCCTGTGATAGGCGTGGTACCGCGTTCGGATGACATAAACCGGGCTGAGGAGATGGGCAAGACAGTCATAGAGATGGATCCAGACCTTCCGATAAGCCGTAGATTTATAGAACTTGCAGAAAGACTCATATGATAAAGGCAGTTTACTATACAGCAAAAGACATAGCAGAGAGCGGAATCCCTGATGAATTCAGGACCGGAAAGGGGTTAGTGTACTCCTCTCCGGCTACACTTGCGTACAATTCGCCTGGGGCGGAAGGCTTCGGAGTAAAGCGGGCAGCCTTAGCTGTGCCGGAGACCATAGAGCTCGTCATTTCTCCACGATGCTGCGGAAGGAATTCAGCCGGTGTCCCAGGTGGAAAAGATGTGGACGGCCGGCTTTTTTTTATGGAGATAAATGAGATAGACCTTGTGACAGGCCGGTATTTAAAGAGGATACCTGAAGAGGCTGAGAAGGCAGTAAAGGCGTCTGCGGTGGAACCCAAAGCTATCGTTTTAGTTTCCACCTGCGTAGACGCGCTTCTCGGAACTGATATGGATCATATCGCGCTAAAGTGCGAGGAAAAGACCGGAGTAAGAACTGTCCACGCACCGATGTATGCCCTGACCAGGGAAGGACTGAACCCGCCTATGGTGCAGGTCAGACGGAGTATATACTCGCTGCTCGAAGAAAGAAAAAAGGATCCGCATGCTGCCAATGTGCTCGGTTATTTCGGCGGACTGGATAGTGACAGCATGGAAGAAATGCGGGAAGTCTTAAGGCCGCTCGGCATCACGAAGCTTAGGACAGCGGCAGACTGCCGTACATATGAAGAGTTTCAGGAGATGGCGGAAGCATCTCTTAACATAGTCTTAGACCCAGAAGCCAGGGCAGCGGCCGATGACATTAGCAGGCGCTTGGGAACTGGATATATAGAGCTTCAGAGATTTTACGGGGAGGACAGGATAAAATCACAGTATAAGGCTTTATATAAGGCATTCGGCCTGGAAAGTGACTTTGTGAAAAAAATTCCTGCGATAAGCAGAGATTATACTGTATCTGTCGGTGAGTGCGCTAACGCGCGCCCCGCCGAACTTGCGCTTTCCCTTATAGAATACGGAGCCCGGGTGAAAGAGGTTTTCTGCACGCTTTCAGATACTGATATCTGGTATATACAGGAAATCGCGAAGAGAAGTCCGAGCACGAGATTTTACTTCAACCAGCACCCGTCGATGGTGGGGCACGAGCCTGATCCGACTGTAAATCTCTGTATCGGAAAAGACGCTGCGTGGTATTATCGTGACACAGAGGCTAAAAAGCTTGATTTCAATGCAGACAGCCAGCCATTCGGCTACAGTGCTGTAAAAAAACTGATCGAAGAGATAGACGGTGACGCTGTGCAGCAGGCACCATTGGAAGTAAAGCATGACATGAGATACGCCTCAGACCAGTCGGGGGCAGTATCGGTCATTTTTCCGATGGATTCACTGACTGTGATAATTGACGCCGGCGGCTGTACCGGGAATGTCTGCGGATTTGATGAGCCAAGGTGGCAGAACGAGAAGGCGATGATATTTTCAGCTGGATTACGGGATATGGACGCCATCCTGGGACGTGATGAGGAGCTCATAAGAAAAATAGTCGATGCAGCTAAGCTGCTTTCACCTTCATTTATCACGCTGATCGGGACGCCGGTTCCATCTACTATCGGAACCGATTATAATGGCCTGAAACGCCAGCTCGAAAAACAGACCGGACTTCCTGTCGTGGCAGTTCCTGCAAATGGGATGGAAAGCTATGAAAACGGGATAGAGAAAGCAAAGGAAGCTCTGGAAGAGACATTTGGTAAAAGGCTTTTGTAAAATATTTTTATAAAAGACCTTGCAAAAATCAGACAGATTGTGCTATTATTGATACATGACAGATTATTTTTATAGAGAAACAGATCCGGAAAAGAGAAGACAGATGCTTGAGGAGGATACGGACGAGAGAGCGAAGGAGCTCTTTGGTATTCGCTTCAGCAACGAGAAGACAGGTGAAGCCGACCTTGGAAAAGACCGTTATATCTGGTTTCTGATGTGTCTTGATATAATTGTAAGGCAGAAGCCTTTTTTTATAAAGCGTGAAGCAAAAAAGACCGTGACAAATCTCACAGCCCTTATGGGAAGTGCCGGGGCGGATGAAGCATTTTTTAAAGAGATGAAGAATGCGGCTATAAGGCTTTTTTCGACGAGTGGAAAAAATGGCGAGGGCCACAGACTCCTCGGGGTGGGAACTGTCGAAGACGGCGTGAAGATAGCAGACCAGTGCATGGATGCGTGGAGACTGGTCTATGGTGCGCCACAGGTCCTGGGCCTTAAAGAAGAGCTTTCCGTGGTGAGTGAGGCGGTGAAAGAAGCCTACTACACCGTTGATGAGCAGGCTGCTGACCGACTTGAAAGGCTTAGGGCAAAGCTTTCCGGAGAAAGGAAAGGCAAATGAAGGAGAAAACGAAACGCAGGCTGAAACCCACTGCGACTGAACGCAGAAGGATCACAAGAAACTCCATATACAGATTCATATACGCTTCGAACGAACCGGTCAGCAAACAGGAGATAGCTGACGCGATAGATGTATCGCTTCCGACGGTGCACCAGAATATCACAGAACTGCTGGAGGCCGGATATATAAGAGCTGGTGAAGTGAAGAAGTCTACGGGTGGACGGCCTCCGGTTGGTTATGAAGTGGACCCGGATATCAGGTACACTCTAGGAATCGCGGTTACTTCGAACCATTTCAGGTTCTGGGCCGGGAACTTAAAGCAGGAAGAACTTGGCTTCAAGAGCGTCAGGATTCCGAATGCCCAGCTCGATGAGATAAAAAGCGACGCGCTGAAGCGGGGAATGGATACTTTTATAGAAGAGTCCGGTCTTGATCCGGCGAAGCTTTTGGGCGTCGGCATCACTATTCCGGGAGTGTTCGACAGGAAAAGCGAGCAGATAGTGCTCTCACCTACACTTAAAATGAAGAACTTCAGCATTTCAGACTTCATAAAAGAGGCGGGAGTGCCGACAGCGGTCATGAATGATTCGTCATGTGCAGGCTATGAAGAAAGACGAGTCCGACAGTTAAGCGGCCAGTCGCAGGATTTCGTCTATCTGCTGTTAGAAAACGGCGTCGGCGGTACGATATTCATGGATGGGAGGCAGCTGCGAGGCATAAATGGCAGGAGTGGTGAGTTCGGACATATGCGGATAGTTCCTGATGGCCGGGTCTGCAACTGTGGACAGAGAGGATGCCTTGAAGCGTACTGCAGCGCATTTCGAATTACGAGAGACCTGGGAATCACTGTCGAGCAGTTTTTTGATGAGATGGAAAAAGAACAGGGAAAAGGCCCGAAAACGGCACTTTTCTACGATATTCTAAGATACTTATCCATAGGCATCGTAAATCTGCGTATGGCTTTTGACTGCGAGATCGTCCTGGGAGGCTTTATGACCGAGTTCTTAGGGCCATTTATGGACTTTTTAAGGACTGAGGTAAAAAGACTAGACCCATTCGGGGCAGATGCGGACTATCTGAAGATAGCGGAGTCACCGAAGGCTTCGCTCCAGGGAGCAGCCTGGTATCATGTTGGTAAATTTTTAAATCAGATCTGAACCATAGCCAGAGGTTTTTGTGAAAACTGCACAAAAACCTCTGGCTAATTTTGTTAACACTTAACAAAAAGCACAAAAGCTAAAAACTTTATATTGACTTTCCTTAGTGAAAATTGTATATTTATTTCCGTAAAGTACTTTTGTTAAACATCTTTACGAAAGTCGATGGGACAGTTATCCGGGACGCCGGATATCCCGCTGACGGGCGGTAATCCCAGGACTTTCCACCAGGGAGCTTAACGAAAAGTGGAGGTTTATAAGATTTAAGAAGGAGAAATCTTTATGAAAGCAAAGAAAATTGTATCATTCGTACTGGCAGGCGTTATGGCACTGTCAATGGCAGCATGCGGAAGCGGATCTTCCGGATCATCATCAAACGGAGGTGCTTCAAAGACCACTTCCGGATCAGGCAAAGCAGGAAAGACAGTTGGTATCTCGATGCCGACCAAGTCTCTCGAGAGATGGAATCGTGATGGTTCTTATCTGAAGAAACAGTTCGAAGACAAGGGGTACAAAGTAGAGCTCACCTATTCAGATAACAAGTCAGCACAGCAGAACAACGATATCGAGGGTCTTATCGCTGATAAGGTAGATATACTCGTAGTCGCAGCTATCGACGGTGAAGCACTTTCACAGGTATTAGGACAGGCAAAGGAAGCTAACATACCGGTTATCTCTTATGACCGTTTGATCATGAACACAGACTCCATCAGCTACTATGTATCATTTGATAACTACACAGTAGGTAAACTTCAGGGTGAGTACATCAAAGATCAGCTGGATCTCGACAACGCAGGTGACAAGACTTATAACATCGAGTTCACAGCCGGTGACCCGGCAGATAACAACGCTGGATTCTTCTTCAACGGTGCTATGGATGTACTTAAGCCTTACATCGACAAAGGTACACTTAAGGTTCCTTCAGGCCAGACCGAGTTCGACCAGTGCGCTACAGCACAGTGGGATACAGCTACAGCTATGAAGCGTTTCCAGAACATCCTTGGTTCTTACTACTCAGGCGGCACACAGCTTGACGCGGCTCTCTGCTCAAACGATTCAACCGCTCTTGGTGTTACACAGGCTATCGAGTCTGACTACGCAGGAAAGAACAGCGTTATCATCACAGGACAGGATGGTGATGAAGCTAACCTGAAGAACATCGTAGACGGAAAGCAGTCTATGACAGTATACAAGGCAGTTGCAAACGAGGCAGTCGTAACACTTGACCTTGCAGTAGCTATCATGAACGGCGAGAAGCCGGATGACAAGCTGATCTCTTCATCAGGATGGTCATTCGACTGCTCATATGACACAGATTCATATGACAACGGAACCGGAAAGATACCTTCATACCTCCTTGTTCCTACAGTAGTTACAAAGGATAACATGGACAAAGAGCTTGTAGATACCGGATACTACACGAAGGGCAGTGACGGATACCTTAAGGCAGTAGGCTAAGGAATTTTTTACAGAAACAGATTGACTGATAAAACACAGGAGGTGCTTACTTGTCAGATACTATTCTTGAGATGAAGAATATAGTCAAGGAATATCCTGGTGTCAAAGCACTGAATAACGTCACATTTAAAGTAGAACGAGGTGAGATCCATGCGCTGGTCGGGGAGAACGGCGCAGGGAAATCCACCCTCATGAACGTACTCTCCGGAACTATTCCTTACGGGGAATATACCGGAGACGTTATTTTTAATGGGAATGTATGTCAGTTCCACAACATAAAGGATTCAGAGAAGGTCGGTATAGCCGTCGTTCATCAGGAACTCGCCCTGATCCCGGAGCTTACCATAGCGGAGAACATGTTCATGGGAAATGAACGCCGCACGAAGTTCGGAACCATCGACTGGAACAGGACGTATGGTGAGGCTCAGGCAGCCATGAAGCGTGTCGGCCTCAAAGAGTCATCCCAGGTACTTATAAAAGACATCGGAACAGGAAAGCAGCAGTTAGTCGAGATAGCGAAAGCTCTTGCAAAAGACTGTAAGCTTTTAGTCCTTGACGAGCCTACTTCATCACTTAACGAAGAAGATTCGAAGATGCTCCTTGATATGCTTCTTGACTTTAAAAAAGAGGGCATCACATCCATCATCATCACACACAAACTGAACGAGGTAGCGTACTGCGCAGATCAGATCACAGTTCTTCGTGATGGACAGACGATCGAAACGATGCAGAACGAAGACCACACGATCGATGAGAACCGTATCATCAAAGGAATGGTAGGCCGTGAGCTTACCGACAGATACCCTGACAGAGAGCATAATATAGGTAAGGAAGTAATGCTCTCATGCAAGGACTGGACGGTTTATCATCCGGTCTACACAGAAAAGTGCGTGGTAGATCATGCCAGCTTCGAGGTACATAAAGGCGAAGTGGTCGGCTTCTCAGGACTCCAGGGTGCAGGGCGCACGGAGCTTGCGATGTCGCTTTTCGGAAAGAGCTACGGTTCCCACATCACGGGACAGGAGTTCATAGGCGGAAAGGAAGTTCATTTAAAAAATGAGGCGGATGCCATCGAACATGGTTTAGCCTATGCTACTGAGGACCGTAAGACAAACGGACTTATCCTCGACGAGACTATCGCCCGTAACACCACGCTTGCCCGCATGGATAAGATATCACATAAGGACATCGTAAATGTACCGGAAGAGAACAAACAAGCAGAAATCTATGTAAAAGCCATGCATACAAAGACACCGAGTATCCAGCAGCACGCCGGTAACCTCTCAGGAGGAAACCAGCAGAAGGTACTGCTCGCAAAGTGGATGTTCGCAGAGCCGGATGTCCTGATCCTCGACGAGCCTACCAGAGGAATCGATGTCGGAGCGAAGTATGAGATATATCAGATCATAAATGAAATGGTATCCCAGGGAAAGGCTGTTGTGATGATATCATCCGAGCTTCCTGAGCTTCTGGGTATGTGCGACCGCATTTATGCCATGAATGATGGCCGCATAGTCGGTGAGTTTAACGGAAAGGACGCCACTCAGGAGAAGATCATGAGCGCTATCCTTTCATCAGACAATAAGACAGTTAAAGCCGGCTGATGAGCTGATTATGGAGGTTATAAATGAAAGGTAAAGATTTTGTAAAGAAATATACCATGGTCCTGGCACTGATCCTGGTATTTGTTCTGTTCACGATACTGACGGGCGGCCGACTCATAATGGCGCAGAATATATCAAACCTGCTTCTGCAGAATGCATACGTTCTCGTCATGGCCTGCGGCATGCTTCTTTGTATCCTGACAGGTGGTAACGTAGACCTTTCCGTAGGTTCTACACTGTGTCTTTCTGCAGCAGCAGCTGCAAAACTCATGGAAGGCGGTTCATCACCGGCTACAGCAGTTTTCGTATCACTTCTGATCTCAGCAGTGATAGGTATCTGGCAGGGCTGGCTGGTCGGATATATCCACATCCCGCCATTCATCTGTACACTCGCAGGAATGTTCCTCTTCAGAGGACTTGCCCGAGTTATCCTTGACTCAAAGACTATAGCAGTCATGAATCCTGGATTCCTGAAGCTCTTCACTTCATACATCCAGATCCCTGGAGTAGATTCGTTAGGAAACTGCCCATCAGCCATGGTAATCGGTATCATAATCGCTGTATGTCTTACGATCTTCATGATCGCAAACAGAGCAAAGAAGGCAAAGCAGGGCTATCAGGTAGCATCATTTGCATCGACTCTTATCAGAGTCATCATCTTTGACGCGCTGATCATCGCATACGCATCAAGACTTATGGGTTACAAGGGCATCCCGGTAATGGTTATCTGGATCCTCGCCATAGTTCTTATCTTTGGATTTATCACTTCAAAGACAGTATTCGGCCGTTACTTCTACGCAGTAGGCGGTAACGAGAAGGCTACAAAGCTTTCAGGTATCGATCCTAGAAAAGTTTACTTCTGGGCTTACTTCCTTATGTCACTTCTCGCAGGACTTTCAGGACTCCTCGTTGGAGCCAGGATCGGTTCTGTAGACGGTAACATGGGTAACTCATACGAGATGGACGCCATCGCATCCTGCTTCATCGGCGGAGCTTCAGCTTACGGCGGATCAGGAAAGATCTCAGGAGTCATGGTAGGTGCTATCCTCCTCGGTGTTATCAACATGGGAATGTCGATCCTCGGACTTCCTGACCAGTACCAGTACGTCGTAAAAGGCGCAGTTCTTCTCGCAGCCGTTATCTTCGACGTAGTCACAAACCACAAGACAGGAAAGTCATAAATCATTGGAGAGACGCATATGTACTATATAGGCGTAGACCTCGGAACATCAGCAGTGAAGCTGCTGCTGATGACCGGGGATGGAAAAATAGAAAAAATAGTTTCAGAAGAATACCCTCTGTACTTCCCGCATCCGGGATGGTCAGAGCAGAAGCCTGAGGACTGGCTTACAGCAGTAGTAAAGGGCATCAGAGAGCTGACTGAGGGTATCGACAGATCACAGGTCGCAGGCATTGGAGCCGGCGGCCAGATGCATGGACTTGTAGTCCTGGATAAAGACGACCAGGTCATCCGCCCGGCAATCCTCTGGAATGACGGCCGGACACAGGAAGAGACAGATTACCTGAATCAGACCATAGGTAAGGAAAAATTAAAAAGATACACCGGAAATATTGCATTTGCCGGTTTTACCGCCCCGAAGATCCTGTGGCTGAAAAAGCACGAACCGGAGAATTTTTCGCGTATAGCAAAGATAATGCTCCCGAAGGATTATATCAACTATAAGCTGTCTGGCGTGAATTCGACCGATTACTCCGATGCTTCAGGAATGCTCCTCCTCGATGTAAAAAATAAACGATGGAGCCAGGAGATGCTCGACATCTGCGGTATCACGGAATCGATGATGCCGAAGCTCTACGAGAGCTACGATGTGACGGGGACACTTCTCCCGGAGATGGCAGACGAGTTAGGATTGTCTACCTCTGTAAAAATAGTAGCAGGAGCCGGAGACAATGCAGCCGCAGCCATCGGAACAGGAACAGTCGGAAACGGCTCATGTAATATCAGCCTTGGCACGAGCGGCACGCTTTTTATCTCAAGTGACAGATTCTTAGAGCCATCTGACGGTATTCACTCATTTGCGCACGCGGACGGAGCTTACCATCTGATGGGATGTATGCTTTCTGCAGCTTCGTGCAACAAGTGGTTCATGGATCAGATCATAAGGACCACAGACTATCCGGCAGAACAGAAGGACATCACAGACGACAAGCTCGGGAAAAATCACGTGTACTATCTGCCCTATCTGATGGGCGAGAGAGCACCGCATAACGACCCATTCTGCAGAAGCTGCTTCATCGGAATGACTATGGACACTACGAGAGAAGATATGACGCAGGCCGTGCTCGAGGGCGTGGCTTTCGGTATCAGGGATTCGCTCGAAGAGATAAAAGGGCTTGGGATCGAAGTGAAGACGAGCATGGTATCCGGAGGCGGCATGAAGAGCCCGCTCTGGCAGAAGATTTTCGCAAATGTGCTCGATATAACGCTTACGATCCCGGAGACAGAGCAGGGACCGGGGTACGGCGGCGCAATCCTCGCGGCAGTTGCCTGCGGCGAATACTCATCAGTCCAGGAAGCCTGTGATAAGCTTATACGCACGACCGGTGAAGTAAAGCCGGATCCGGAGCTCGCCGCAGATTACGACAAGCGCTATCAGACGTTCCACAAGCTGTACCCGGCACTTAAGGACATTTTTCCGGAACTGTGATTTTTTAAAGGAAAGGACTTAGAAAAGTATGACAAGTAATATACCAGTAGTAAAGGTCGGTATCGTAGCAGTGTCAAGGGACTGTTTCCCGGCACCGCTCGCAGTAAACAGGCGTAAGGCAGTAGTAGAGGCCTATAAGAAAAAATACGATGCAGCAGACATATACGAGTGTCCGATCACGATCGTAGAGTCAGAGATCGACATGGTAAATGCCTTAGAGGACATTAAGAAAAATGACTGCAATGCACTCTGCGTATACTTAGGAAATTTCGGACCAGAGATTTCAGAGACACTTCTCGCAAAACACTTCGACGGACCGGTCATGTTCTCGGCAGCAGCAGAGGAAAAGTCCACGACACTCGGCATCGAGGGACGAGGCGATGCATACTGCGGAATGCTGAACGCTTCATATAACTTAGCGCTCAGAAATACAAAAGCCTGGATCCCGGAAAATCCGGTACAGAACGCTGAAGGCGTAGCTGATAATATCCACGACTTCCTCCCGATAGCACGCGTAAAGCTCGGCCTCGATAACCTGAAGATCATCTCATTCGGGCCGCGCCCGGCAAATTTCCTGGCATGCAACGCTCCTATAAAGCAGCTGTATAATCTGAACGTAGAAATAGAAGAGGAGTCTGAATTAGACCTCTTTGAGGCATATAAAAAGCACTACACCCCGGACGAGTTCGACCTCGATCCTGAGCTAGTAAAAAAGCAGAACGAAGAGATAGCTTCGATAAAGGCAGACATGGAAAAAGAGCTTGGTATTACAAGTCCGAGCCAGGCACAGTCAGATATGCTCGATAAGTTCGCAGCATACGAAGCCACACTTCTCGACTGGGTAGAGGCAAACAAGGGCTACCGCAAGTACGTAGCACTTACGACAAAGTGCTGGCCTGCATTTGAGGATATGTTCAGATTCGTTCCTTGCTACGTAAACTCCAGACTTACAGGCAGAGGAATTCCGGTATCCTGCGAGGTAGATATCTACGGAGCACTTTCAGAGTACATCGGCTGGTGCGTATCAGGACAGCCAGTCACTCTCCTCGATATCAATAACTCCCTACCAAAGGATATGTACGAGAATTCCATCAAAGGAAAATACGACTACGACTGGAAACTCACCGATACATTCATGGGATTCCACTGTGGAAATACCTGCTCATCGAAGCTCACAAATCCGCACATCGGCTACCAGAAGATCATGGCAAATACTCATCCGAAGGAGTGGTGCGACGGAACCATGGAGGGCGACATCCAGCCAGGAGAGATCACCTTCTATCGTCTGCAGTCTACAGCGGACGCAAAGCTTCGCGCTTATGCAGCAGAAGGCGAAGTGCTTAACGTACCGACACAGTCATTCGGTTCGATCGGAGTATTCGCTATTCCTGAGATGGGACGTTTCTACCGCTATCATCTGATCGGCAAAAACTTCCCGCATCACGGCGCTGTGATGTTTGGTCACTATGCAAAGTCGCTCTATGACGCATTCAAATATATCGGAGTGGATCCGGCTGAGATCGGTTACAACCATCCGGCAGGAGACCGCTACGAGGATGAAAACCCGTGGGGCACTTTATAAATTCTCGATAAGCTGACTCTTCTGAGTTCAGTTTCCCCTCCTTTCTAACCAGAACCTCCGCAGACTTCATGATCTGCGGAGGTTTGTTTTTTGTACGCCGAGACTGTATAATTAGCGCATGAGACATTTTTATCATATAAAAATATACGGCATAGTCCAGGGTGTCGGCTTCAGGCCGGCGGTCGCCAGAGCCTTCAGCACCCTGCGTGGATCAGTAAAAAATTGTGGCTCCTACGTCGACATATGTGTCAGTGGGGACGCGTTCACTGACACATTTGATCAGATAAGCAGCCGTTTTCATGTTCCAGAGAGATCGGAAATAGTTGATATAGAAAAAAATGAGATCACGGAGGAGGAGTTCGAAAAGAGACTTTCAGCAGATGAGCCGGAGAAGGGAGAGGAGGGAAAGCGGTTTTTTATCGCAAAAAGTCCAATGCATAAGCCAGCGGATGAGCCGGTTTTCATACCGCCGGATCTCGCCATCTGCGATGACTGCGCGAGGGAGCTTTACGATAAGACCAACAGGCGCTATCTGCATCCTTTCATCAACTGCACCCAGTGCGGTCCCAGACTTACGATCATAGATTCACTCCCGTATGATCGCCCGCGTACTTCTATGAAAAAATTCCCGATGTGTCCGTCCTGCGAAAAAGAGTACACGGATATACACGACAGAAGATACGATGCACAGCCGGTCTGCTGTAATGACTGTGGACCCTCGGTGTATTTTATCGAGAATGGGAAAACTGTATCGAGAGATTCTGACGCTATAACTCAGGCAAGACAGGCGCTGATAAATGGGAAAATAATTGCGGTAAAAGGAATAGGCGGGTTTCACCTCTACTGTGACGCTACGAACGATGCTGCAGTCACAGAATTAAGAAATCGAAAGGGTCGCCCGGCAAAACCGTTCGCAGTAATGGCGCATGACCTTCAGGCCTCTGAAACTATCTGCGAAGTAAAGCCTGAGGCAGTCGGACTTCTGACAGGACATCGGAAGCCGATAGTCCTTCTGCCAAAGACAGACGCGCTTCCGGAAAGCGTGGCGCCTGGAAATCCCTCGCTTGGAGTCATGCTTCCATATGCACCGCTTCAGCTCTTGCTTTTTTCATATCCTGACGGGCTCGATGAAAAAATGCCTCAGATCCTTATCGCTACGAGCGCGAACAGGAGCGGCGGAGTCATCTGCAGAACAGAGGAGGAAGTAGAGAAAACTCTGGGCCAGGTATGCGACGGTATTCTCTCGCACGACAGGGAGATACTTACGAGAGCCGATGACTCGGTCGTTGATTTTTTCGAGGGGAAGCCTTATATGATAAGAAGGTCGAGAGGATATGCGCCGCTCCCTGTGACCGTAAAGGGCGGGATGCGGGGAGAAGTCCTGGCGTTCGGCGGAGAACTGAAAAATACCTTCTGCATAGGAAAGGGGAATCTGATGTATCCGTCTTCGTATATCGGTGACCTGTCTGACCTGAAAAGTGACAGGGCACTGCAGGAGACTGTCGAGAGGTTCACACTGATGCTCGATTCTCATCCGAAGGTAGTGGTCTGCGATAAGCATCCGAGGTACAGAAGCCGGGCGCTGGCGCTCAAATACGCAGAGGAGCATCAGGGAACAAAGCTCATAGAAGTCCAGCATCACTATGCGCATGTACTGTCAGTCATGGCCGAAAATCATTTTTACGGTGAGACAATAGGAGTGGCGTATGACGGGACAGGCTACGGAGATGACGGGACCATCTGGGGCGGAGAATTTTTCCTGTGCGATGTGAACGGATATCAGAGAAAGTCACATATCAGCCCGTTTATTTTTTCGGGAGGAGATGTGGCGAGCAGGGAAGGCTTCAGGGTGGCGCTTTCGATGCTCTTTAATAAATACGAAAATGAGAACGATATCTATGATATAATAAAACGGTTGGATCTGTGTGAGACTAAGTATGTGCGCCCGCTTAAGGCAATGCACGATATGGGAATAAATTCTGTGACGTCGACGAGCTGCGGAAGGCTCTTCGATGCTGTAAGCGCAGTTCTTGGCATCTGCCGGAAACAGAGCTTCGAGGGCCAAGCATCGATGGGACTTCAGTTCGCGGCAGAGAAAATACATGAGAACGTTCTCAGCTGTGATGTCACAGGAACTGACGAGCTTTTTTACCGGATAGTCGAGGAGAGACTTAACGGGCGAAGCGCAGAGGAGCTTGCATATTTTTTTCATGAAGGACTCGCGCAGATCACGGTGAATGAAGCGGTGAAGATCCGGGATGAGTCCGGGTGCGGTACGGTCGCTCTGTCAGGAGGCTGTTTCCAGAACACCCTGCTCTTAGGACTCACTAAATCAGGACTCGAAAAGTATGGATTTAAAGTGCTGACCGCACACGAGATTCCGCCAAACGACGGCGGGCTTTCACTCGGCCAGTGCATGAAAGGATCAGTATGTGTGTAGGTTTATCGGCAAAGGTGCTCTCTGTGGATGAGGACACGATGATCGTGGATTCGGGCGGCGCGAGGAGGAAAGTCTCAGCGGCGCTCCTGAACGGCTTGAGACCGGGTGACTATGTGATGGTTCACGCAGGCTCCGCCATTTCAAAAATAACCGACGATGACAGGGACGAGAGCGACTCTGTCTGGGAGAGTTTCAAGTGAGTGCAGCATCAGAGGCAAAGGATTTTCTCTCATCCTACGATGGTAAAAAAGTGCGCATCATGGAAGTCTGCGGCACGCACACGCATGAGATTTTTAAGGACGGGATAAGACAGATCCTGTCGCCGCAGATAGACCTGATATCAGGTCCTGGCTGTCCTGTCTGCGTGACACCGGCTGATTTTATCGATGAAGCTGTGATGCTTGCCTTAGAAAAAAATTGTACGATCACTACTTTTGGTGACCTGGTCAGGGTGCCCGGTTCAGAGAAGTCTCTAGCCGATGCGAGAGCTGACGGAGCAAAGGTAAAGGTCGTGTACGCACCGCAGGACGCTGTGAAATACGCGGAGCTTCATCCGGATGAAGAAGTGGTTTTCCTATCAGTGGGTTTCGAGACGACTGTGCCGTCGGAGTGCCTGGCAGTGCAGCAGGCGATAGAAAAAGGCCTTAAGAATTTTTCGCTGCTGACGGCGAATAAGACGATGCCAGAAGCATATCTGGCTATGAAGGATGCGACCGATGCGTTCCTCTATCCGGGACATGTGCACGCGATAATCGGGACGTCGGTCTGCGAGAAGCTGCGCGACGAGTACGGGATCAGCGGGGTCTGCGCGGGATTTACACCGTCAGAACTGCTGGTGGCTCTGGCACTCGAGGTAAAGGGACTTTCGCGCGGAGAACCTTTCTTTATAAATGCCTATCCGAGGGTTGTAAGAGAAGAGGGTTCGCCTAAGGCAGTCGCGCTTACAGAAAAATACATGGAGCCAGTCGATGTGCTCTGGCGCGGTATAGGAGAGATAAAAAACTCCGGACTGGCGCTTCGGGAAGAGTATTCGGATTTTGACGCGAGAAAAAAGTATGCATTGCCGCATATCACAGGCCGTGACAATCCCGCCTGCCGCTGCGGAGAAGTGCTGCAGGGAAAGTGTACCTCTGAAGAATGTCCGCTTTTCGGCAAGGCCTGTACGCCGGAGCATCCTGTCGGTGCCTGCATGGTCTCATCAGAAGGCGCCTGCTCGGCATTTTACCTATACGGAAGACATTGATTTTTATCTGTAAGCATGCCAGATAAATGACAGGCGTATTTTTAAAAGACATATGTTAGAATTCAATATGCCGGTCCATGAGGGCTGGAACATCGTAAATATAGCAATGCAGGTGCCTGAGAGTCACCAGATATTCGTGTGTCCGGAGAACTGCGCCCGGGGAGTCGTGATGACGGCGCTGGAGATGGATGCCGCAGACCGCATCTCGTGTGTGACAGTCGATGAAAGAGACCTGATAGTCGATAACCTCGAGACCGTCACGATAGACGGGGCTTCCGAGGTCGTGGATGAGCTGGAAGAGAGGCCGAGAGTCATTTTTCTTTTTACAGTATGCTCGCACAGAGTGCTGTCTTGCGACTTCGACTATGTGTTTAAGACGCTAAGGAAAAAATATCCGGACATCATCTGGGAGCATGCATTTATGGACTGCATCGGGCAGAAGGAGGGACCGGCACCTGATGTGAAGTTGCGGTGCGCTATGTACGATTTTCTCCCTAAGAGTGAGACAGATGAAAAAATAGTAAATCTGCTCGGAAGCGAGGTCACGTCGACGGCTTCAGATAATGATATCGTAGACTTCTATCAGAAGCGCGGGTTCAGGGTCAGGCAGTTATCGGACATCC
>JAQXXU010000062.1 GCA_029226225.1 Lachnospiraceae bacterium
GCGGTTTTCGGGGCCTTTCTTTATATGTGTTAATGGAAGGTTAATGACAGCCTTCGGAATGGCAATCACCGTGATGGCAGTTATGCCCCATTCCATGTGCATGATCGTGATTATGACACTGCGTATTCGGGTCATATTTAAGTGTCCCAGCAAGATAATCCTTTACGGCGTCATCCGCATTGCCTGATACGCCGGGAAGGAGCTTGATACCAACCTCTTCCAGGGCGTTTCTGGCACCCATGCCAATTCCGCCGCAGATGAGCACTTCCACTTCTGCTGCGCGAAGAAAACCGGCAAGCGCTCCGTGTCCTGTGCCATTTGTATCAATGACCTGTGAGGATATGATGTCTCCATCCTTGGTATCGTAGATCTTGAAATGCTCTGTCATCCCAAAATGCTGACCGATCATTCCTTGTTCATAGGTGATTGCGATTCTCATGATATGTTCTCCTTTTTCATTTATTTCGGCAGATGCAGGGATAGAATCAATCCGATAAGAGCCGCCAGTAATGCGGATACGTTTCCCGTTCATCAGAGCATCCGCAAGCTTATAGCGGGCGCTTTCGTAAATGCTTGTAATTGTAGCCCTTGATACGCACATAGCTGACGCACATTCCTCCTGCGTCAGATTCTGGTAATCAATCAGGCGAATCACTTCCAATTCATCAAGCATGAATGGTATGGACTCGGGAGCACTTGCTCCGTCAGGAGAAAAACTCCAGAAATAGGGATAACTGCATATCCTTCTGCATCTTTTAGGTCTCGACATAATGCTATCCTTTCTGACATATGCCAACAACAGTTCTCAGTATATCTCTATTTCTGTCATATGTCAATAATAATTACTTACCATACATTAAAAGTGTCTCGTACGGGACAGCTGCATGGATGTATATTCTCGTATCGGGGTGCTTTTTTGCATGAGTTATGTTAGAATGGATGCGCATTAACAAATAGTTTTAGTAAATAATAATATAATACGAATCAATAATAGTTAATAGAAAAGATTTCAATGAAAACATCGGTCAATAGAAGAGAATGGATAGACATCACCTGTTTTCTGGCAGTCGTCACACTGATGGTGGGTCTGTCGGTTGTCATGCATGAAAAGGAAATCATATTTCCTGAGGTGGGCGCGATTGCGGCAGGTATGTTTCTTACACCGAACCGGCCGTGGATGACAAATGGTAGAAGGATGATATTGTGCCTTATTCTGTGCGCTGCGCTTGGGATGGTGATGGTACGCTTCGTATCGCTTCCTCTTGTCGTGCAGATGATACTCGCCTATGCCCTGGCATATCTGATTCAGTCCCTGTCAGCTACCTCGTTCATGCCGATGATATCGGCTCTGGTTCTTCCGGTGCTGCTTAGGAGCCGCTCACCATGGTATCTGGTTTCGGTAGCGATTTTCTCGCTGCTTATTGTGTTTATCAGAAAAATTCTCGAGAAGGCAGGAGAGCGTCAGACTGAGGACTTTATTCCGATCGATAAAAACATACCTCTTTCACTTACTCTGTTTCGTCTCATTACCGTATCAGTGATGATTACGATAGCCATGAAGAGCGGACTTACCTTTCTGGCAGCACCGCCGCTTCTGGTGGCTTTTACAGAGCTCTCAGCGTATAAAAATAAGGCGATCCGACTGCATCCGGTAAGGATCATCATCCTGATGACCCTCTCCGCTGCAGCCGGCGCCTATGTGCGACTGGCCTTTACTATCCTGCCGGATAGCTATATGCCCTTAAGTCTTCTGGTCTCGTCGATTATATTCCTTGTGGCCTTCTATCATATCGGTCCTATGGTGCCACCCGCAGGAGCGCTAATGATACTTGCCTATCTGGCTGACACTGCAGCGCTTCCCACATATCCGCTGCAGGTGCTTATCGGAATGAGCGCCTATGTGACAGTGACACTATTACGCAATACTTTTACGAAAAGACACGATCACTTAATCTCATGAACCCAGCCTGCAGGATCTGCGATCTCGCCGTCCTGGATGCCTGTCAGAGTGCTTCTGAGCTTTGCGAGAGTAGGTCCGATCTCTTCCATGCCGCTCCTGATGTCGATGACCTTGCCGTGGTCGTTGATGCGGCCTACAGGTGAGATAACAGCAGCAGTTCCGCAGAGACCCATCTCATCGAACTCGCCGTCCTCTACTTCTTTGAGAAGGACTTCACGATGTTCTACCTTCATGCCAAGCAGATTCTCGGCGATGTAGCACAGAGACCTTCTGGTGATCGAAGGAAGGATAGAATCAGAAAGCGGAGTTACAAGAGTCTTGCCGTTATCCTTGATAAAGATGATGTTAGCTCCGCCAGTCTCCTCGATCTTCGTGCGGGTAGCAGGGTCTAAGTACATATTCTCATTGAAGCCATGTCTGTGAGCCTCCATGATAGGATGTAAGGACATGGCGTAGTTAAGTCCTGCCTTGATGCCGCCTGTTCCGTGAGGAGCTGCTCTGTCGAAATCAGGGATAGTAACCTCTACCGGCTTCAGGCCGCCCTTGAAGTAAGGACCTACCGGAGTTACAAGGATTCTGAACATATACTCATCAGCCGGTTTTACACCGATGACTGAGTTGAAACCGAACATATAAGGTCTGATGTAGAGAGTAGCGCCGCTGCCATATGGCGGAACCCAGGCTTCGTTAGCCTTTACTACCTTATCTACTGCCTCAACCCACTGGTCTTCCGGGAATGGCGGCATCTCAAGACGCAGGCATGAATCGTGCATTCTCTTTGCGTTAGCGTCCGGACGGAAGCAGACTACTCTGCCGTCCTTGGTGTGGTATGCTTTAAGTCCCTCAAAGCAGGACTGTGAATACTGAAGAACACAGGCACATTCGCTCATAGTAACGGTGTGGTCCTTTGTCAGCTCGCCGCTGTCCCACTTTCCGTCTTTATACATGGAAACGT
Source organism: Lachnospiraceae bacterium (assembly GCA_029226225.1). GTDB lineage: Bacteria > Bacillota > Clostridia > Lachnospirales > Lachnospiraceae > Weimeria. The sequence goes on from JAQXXU010000062.1 coordinate 2,916, forward strand.
AGCTGTAATCAGTCTGTCTGTAGTTGAAATCCAGGCTTCCCCAGTCAATGTCTTCTGGTCTCATTCTTTTTTACCTCCTGAGAAAAATTTACTGAAAACATTATACTACTTTCGGAAAAAAATGGCTGAAAAATTTTACTTGTATTGAATTTAATTCATTCAATACATGAAAAAAATTCATTGAATTGACATGAAGGCTCTATTATTATAAAATATCAGCGTTTTAGCGTGTTAAAGCAACAGATGAAAGGTGAAAAAATGAGCGCGTCACAGATCGGAATGTTTGCGACGATGGTAGTCTATCTCGTCGCTATGCTTCTCATGGGAGCAGTACTGTCAAAGAAAAATAAGACAGTCGGTGATTTTTACCTCGGAGGACGAAAGCTGGGACCATTTGTCACGGCGATGAGCGCGGAGGCAAGCGACATGTCGAGCTACCTGTTGATGGGTATTCCCGGACTGGCTTACCTGTCGGGAATCGCAGACGCAGGCTGGACCATCATAGGACTGGCGACCGGAACCTACGTGAACTGGCTAGTCACAGCGAAGAGGATCAGGCGCTATTCGGAGGAGACAGGTTCGATCACCGTCCCGGCATTTTTCTCAGACAGATATGGAGATGAAAAAAATGTCCTGACTTTCATAGCAGCCGTGATCATCGTGATCTTCTTCGTACCTTATACGGCGAGCGGATTCGCAGGCTGCGGAAAGCTTTTTGCGAGTCTCTTCAACACGAATTATCATACAGCAATGATTGGAAGCGCTATCGTAATTATCGCCTACACGATGCTTGGAGGCTTCCTCGCCGCATCGACGACAGACTTCGTGCAGAGTATCATCATGTCGGCAGCACTCATTATAATTCTTGTATTTGGAACGATGAAGGCCGGCGGAGCGAATGCGGTAATCGACAATGCAAAGGGACTGGCCGGTTATTTTTCAATGACTCAGACACATGACGCGGTTACAGGAACTGCGCATCCGTATGGATTTATCCATATCATCTCGACTCTGGCGTGGGGTCTTGGATACTTTGGAATGCCACATATTCTCTTAAGGTTCATGGCTATAGAGGATGACAAAAAACTAAAGATCTCACGCAGGGTCGCTACAGTCTGGGTGCTGATCTCGATGGCTGTCTCGGTGTGCATCGGAGTAGTCGGCCTCGGAATGAGCGCAAAGGGCGAGATTCCGGTGCTTCATGGTTCTGATTCGGAGACTGTCATTATAAAGATCTCCGATCTCCTCGCAAGTCACGGAGCTATTTTTGCAGTGATAGCAGGAATAGTGCTTTCGGGAATTCTGGCTTCTACGATGTCGACTGCCGATTCGCAGCTGCTCTGCGCTTCGTCGTCGATCTCATCAGACATTCTGGTAAAGTGCTTACATGCGAAGATCTCGGAGAAGAAGCTGATGACGATCTCAAGGCTTGCCCTTGTGGCCATCGGAGTCATAGGAGTAGTACTCGCCTGGAATCCTAACAGCTCGGTTTTCCAGATAGTAAGCTTTGCCTGGGCAGGATTCGGTGCTACGTTCGGACCTGTCATGATCCTTGCGCTTTTCTGGAAGAGATCGAATAAGAACGGAGCCCTGGCGGGCCTTATCTCAGGCGGCATCATGATCTTCGTATGGAAGTTCGCCGTAAGGCCTTTAGGAGGCGCGTTTGACATCTATGAGCTGCTCCCGTCATTTATCGTGGCACTGCTCCTTGATGTGATCGTAAGCTTCGCTACTCAATCTCCTTCCAAAGAAGTCACAGATGTATTTGAAAAAGTGGACAGCATGGCTTGAAAATCTTAGAAAAATAGTATATCCTAATTTGTATGACCCGGGGCACGAAAGCAACGCCAGTTGCCGTTGAGAAGAACCCGAGAACCTGATCCGGACAATGCCGGCGTAGGAAGAGTCACACAGACAGAATTCTCGCGGGATGCCCTGATCAGGGGTATCCCATTTTTTTTGGAGGAATTATGTCAGAAAAGTATACTACACAGATGGATGCTGCCCGCAAAGGCATAAAGACCGAGCAGCTAAAGACCGTGGCAAAAAAGGAGCACATGGACGAGGACAAGCTGATGGAGCTTGTCGCTAAGGGACAGGTAGTCATCCCTGCAAATAAGCACCACAAGTGCTTAGATCCAGCCGGAGTAGGATCGGCTCTTACTACGAAGATAAACGTAAACCTCGGCATTTCCCGTGACTGCAAGGACTACGATGTCGAGATGGAGAAGGTAAAGGAAGCCATAGACTTAGGCGGCGACGCTATCATGGACTTATCGAGCCATGGAAATACCCAGCCATTCAGACAGAAGCTTACCTCAGAATGCCCTGCGATGATAGGTACAGTTCCTGTCTATGACGCGGTGATCCACTATCAGAGAGACCTGAATACCCTGACGGCAGAGGACTTTATCGATGTCGTAAGACTTCACGCAGAGGATGGAGTTGATTTTGTGACTCTCCACTGCGGTATCAATAAAAAGACCTTAGAGCAGATAAAGAACGGCAAGCGCAAAATGAACATCGTATCCAGGGGCGGCTCGCTTATCTATGCCTGGATGTCGATGACAGGAGAGGAGAATCCGTTCTATTCACACTTCGATGAGATCCTTGACATCTGCGCAGAGCATGACGTTACGATCTCCTTAGGAGATGCCTGCAGACCGGGATGTATCGCAGACGCTACAGATATAAGCCAGGTAGACGAGCTGATAAGGCTCGGCGAGCTGACACAGCGTGCCTGGGAGAAGAACGTCCAGGTAATGATCGAGGGACCGGGACATGTACCTCTCGACCAGATCGCTGCAAATATGAAGATAGAGCAGACTATCTGTAAAGGCGCTCCGTTCTATGTACTTGGACCTCTGGTTACAGACATAGCCCCTGGCTACGACCACATCACGGCGGCCATCGGTGGAGCTGTAGCAGCCATGAGCGGCGCAGCTTTCCTCTGCTATGTGACACCGGCTGAGCACCTGGCTCTGCCGAACGTAGATGATGTACGCGAAGGCATCATCGCTTCCAAAATCGCTGCCCATGCAGCTGATATCGCGAAGCATCTGCCGGGAGCCCGTGATGAGGATGATGCTATGGCAGACGCCAGAAGAAAGCTCGACTGGGACGAGCAGTTCAAGCACGCTCTCGACCCGGAGACAGCAAAAGCCATCCGTGACAGCCGTCTTCCGGAGGACGACCATTCTGACACCTGCTCTATGTGCGGCAAGTTCTGTGCAGTGCGCTCGATGAACAAGGCGCTTGCCGGGGAAAACATCGATATTCTGTAAGTATATAGCAGTTTCGCATGGTATAAGCGGGACTGCTTTTTTTATTTGCTATTGACGTTCAGAAAAGTTATAATGGATTTGTCGATTTTATTTTTTTAATGGAGGAAATCATGAATATAGTATGCCTTGACATGGAAGGAGTCTTAGTACCAGAGATCTGGATCGCATTCGCGGAGAAAACAGGAATACCAGAGTTTAAGAAGACCACGAGAGATGAGCCGGATTATGACAAGCTGATGAAGTACAGGATAGACCTGCTGAAGCAGCACGGACTGGGACTTAAGGAAGTGCAGGACGTCATAGCTGATATAGACCCGATGGATGGAGCAAAGGCGTTTTTAGACGAGCTCAGAAGCATCACCCAGGTCATCATATTAAGCGACACCTTCGAGCAGTTTGCTTCGCCGCTCATGAAGAAGCTCGGCTGGCCGACCATTTTCTGCAACACTCTTGAGGTGAACGGAAATGAGATAACTGGCTATCAGATGAGAGTTAAGGACTCGAAGAGGACCACGGTAAAGGCTCTCCAGTCCATAGGTTTTGAGACCATAGCAAGTGGAGACAGCTTTAATGATCTGGGAATGATCGAAGAGAGCAAGGCAGGATTTTTATTTAAGAGTACAGACGCTATAAAGGCCGCTCATCCGGAAATCCCGGCATATGAGACCTACGATGAGCTGCTTGGTGCTATAAAGAAAGCTCTGTAAAAAGCAGGAGGGATACCTTATGAAAGAGAAATTAAAGGATTCCAGAGTCTCTGAGTTCGTCATAGCTATACTGGCTGTGGCACTCGGAATTCTCTGTATAGCAAATCCTGACGGAGTATCAGCCATTGTAGGAAAGATCATCGGGATCGTTATCATAGTAGTCGGTGCGGTCATGATCTTAAGCAGGATAAAGGATGAGAGCTACAGGCTTCCGGCCATCATTCTCGGAGCGGTGCTCGTAGCGATAGGACTGTTTATTTTTTCAAGACCGAATGATGTGATGAAGCTTATCTTCGTGGTGTTCGGAGTACTGATGATAGCAGACGGAGTTTCCGGAATTAACGTATCGTTTGCGATGAGAACGATAGGAACACCGAACTGGTGGGTTTCGATGCTTCTGGCCCTTATCAGCTTTATTTTCGGTATCCTGTGTATCCTTGGAGCCATGGATCTGCTGACACTGCAGTTCATCATCATAGGTATCATGCTGGTCTACGATGGTATTTCATCACTCTATTCTCTTATCAGAGTTCACAGGGCTGAAAAAGGCGTCGTGGATTCACATATCGTAGACGAGAAGGATATCTGAGTTGAGACAGATGGATTTTAAAATGGAGAGGACTGGTCTTCTGAAAGTCGGGGACCGGCTTCCCGTTACGGAATCAAAGCTCCCGAATTCCTACTATTACACACTTGGCAGGGCATATGCCATGTCAGCGAACTACACTACTCTGCAGAGACTTAAGTCCAGAGAAGGCGTTGTGACTGATGTCAGGGAAACGCCAAAGGGCTATTACGTGACTGTGGAGTTTGATGAGGACCCGGTATAGGTTATAGATGAGATATGTTCCAGTTAAAAAATTAGAGCCTGATATGGTACTAGGTCAGGAGATATATGATTCAGAAGGTCGGCTTCTGATGACCAAGCATACTGTACTTACCGAAGAGAACATCAGTTTCATTATCTTTACCGGAGTTCCAGGGATTTATGTGGATGAGGATTTTTCCGAGGATGCGAAGGCAGAGGAGGTCATAAGCTCAGAGGTCAGAAGGTCAGCGCTGCGCATCATCCATGATGTGTTCGTAAAGGCGCAGGACCATGAGGCAGGATCCGAGAAAGAGCTGTCACGGGTAGTGGACAGGATCACCAGGGAAGTGATCTCGAACGACGATGTGATGCAGAATCTGATCTCCATCAGGACTCATGACGGATATACATATTTCCATTCGGTGAATGTGGCAGTGCTGTCAGGAGTCTTAGGAGCGAAGCTCGGCCTGAATGAGGAGGAGCTCCACGACCTGATCACTGCGGGCTTACTTCACGACGTCGGAAAAGTATTCATCAGTGTAGATATCATCAACGCTCCACGAAAGCTGACACCGGACGAGAGAGCAAAGATGATGGACCATCCGAGGATGGGCTATGATTTTTTAAAGGATAATTATCACTTCAACGAGAACGTGATGCAGGGCGTATATCAGCACCATGAATGGTTTAATGGCGGAGGATATCCTAGAAGGCTCGAGGGCAGGGGGATCATCTTCCTGGCGAGGATACTAAAAGTCGCTGATGTGTATGACGCGATGACCGGGAAACGCAGCTACCATGATCCGTATCTTCCGAGTGATGTGCTTGAGTACATCATGGGCCGAAACGCGATGGAATTTGACCCGATAGTCGTGCAGCTGATGAGTCAGGAACTCTGTGTCTACCCTGTAGGCTGCGAGGTGGAGCTGTCAAATGGACAGAGGGCTGTGGTGCTTGCAAACCGCCGCGGCTCGATCATGCGTCCTCGGATAAAAGTGCGTGACACAGGGGAGGAGATAGATCTGACCGAAGACAGAAAGGTGTGGAACCTGACTATTACAAAACTGCTGATTTAGGAGTATTTATGACAAATCAGGGAGCAAATGAGATAGACCTGCTCCTCGCGGAAAGCTTCAAGGAGCTTGCCACGAAGCGGCCCATCGAAAAAATAACCATAAGGGAGATAACAGATAAAGCCGGTGTCATACGGCCTACCTTTTATAATCATTTCCAGGACAAATACGAGCTTTTAGAGTGGATAGTAAAGCGCGAACTGATCGCACCTGCGGAGCCTCTTCTGGACAACGGAATGCTGAAAGAGGCCCTTATTCTTGCGCTCACTACGATGGAAAAAGAGAAACCGTTCTATACAAAGGCTGTCTACCTCGAAGGGCAGAATTCATTCGCTGATACCTTAAAAAAGGCTATAGCTGAGCTGGCTCTCTCGAGACTGAACAGAAAGCGTATAGAGGAGCTTCTCCCGAAAAAATGGCTGACGGCCGAGATCGTCGCTGACTATTTCAGTGAGGCGCTCTGCTACGCGATCATTGAATGGGTCAAGGACGACATGCGCGTGCCGATGAATGAACTTGTGGATATTTTCATTTATGTAGCTTCTCATTCTCTTTTGGATATCATCGGAAATCTCTACAAGTGATTGACACATTCTAAAAAGTGTATAAACCGTTTTTACATGAATTTTAATTTGAATATTCAAGAACAGAGCGATTTAAATTATAGTATACAAGTCAGAAAATGTCTGTAATAAAAGTTCTGGAGGACTTTAATGAACTGGTTGGGAAATCTGCTGATCATAGTCGGGATCAGCTTTGATGTATATGCGGCCATGGAGGTCAGAGGCGCGATGCTCGCAAAGATCAGGCCAAAGATCCTGATACTTACGAGTCTGCTCTTTACTCTGATACAGTGTATTTTTTTCTTTGGTGGATATTTTATCACACATGAGATGGTCTATCATAACGAAGTAAAGCACGCGGATCAGCTGGGGTGTGAGATGGCATCGATCTTCTACTTTATCCTGGCAGTGCGGCTGATACACAAGGCCATAAAGCACGAGGAGATCGAGGAAAAGCGCGAGGAGATGAGCATAAAGACCTATGTGAAGATCATCATCGCCGGAGCTTTCTATACTCTGCTCGCCGGACTGGCCTGCGGACTTATCCGTTCGAACCAGAATCTTCCGATGTACTTCTGGATGATGCTCGGATTTATCCTGTGCACGACGATAGCAGTTGTAGCTGCCGGAGTCTATACCGGTTACAGATACGGCTGTGGTTCGAGACCGAAGCTTTACGTCGTGGGTGCTGCGCTTCTGATCATAGGCGGCATCTGGAGCCTTGGAGTGGCACTTACATGAAGAAGAGAACTGAAGAAATACTGAATAGATTAGACGAGGCCTATGGCACCGAGCTGCCCCTGTTCCTGCATTACCAGGAACCGTGGCAGCTTCTTTTTGCTACGATCCTTTCCGCTCAGTGCACTGATGCACGGGTGAATGAGGTCACGAAGTACCTCTTTAAAAAATATCCGACTCTTAAAGCTTTTGCGGATGCTGATCTGGCTGAGCTCGAAGAGGACGTGAAGCCTACAGGATTTTTCCATAACAAAGCAAAAAATATAAAGGCGTCGGCGCAGCGCCTTATCGACATATACGGCGGTCAGGTGCCAAGAGACTTAGATGACCTGCTGACTCTTCCTGGCGTAGGCAGGAAGACCGCAAACCTGATCAGGGGGCATATCTATCATGATCCGGCAATAGTCGTGGATACTCATGTGGGAAGGCTTTCACGCCGACTTGGATTTACGACTGAGAAGGACCCTAAGAAAGTCGAAGAGGACCTGATGAAGGAGCTGCCGAAGGACCACTGGATCATCATAAATACGCAGCTCATTACTCTCGGCCGCACGGTCTGCAAGTCGCAGTCGCCGAAGTGCCAGGAGTGCTTCCTCAGTGACCTGTGCACCAGCCACGGGGATATCAAGTAGACCGGTCCGGCCGGCGGTTCGGCTGCCGCGCGCATGCGGCGGCCGGGCGGCTGTGGCATCATGATCGGCCGACCGGTGCTCGCTCCTTGCCTTCAGGGTGCACAGATCTATCAACTGGGATTAGCTTCCAGGTCTGCGTCGCGACACCTAAAGTCGGCCACTCATGTGCCACAGCACGCCGGCCGCCACACACGCGCGGCATTCAAAGAGCCGAACCGCCTGTTACTGCATTTTCTCCAGTTCTTTGAGCACTGAGTCCTTCATCAGGAAGTCCATGGACTTGACGTGTTTTATAAGGGATTTGAGCTTGTCGGGCTCGCCGAGCTCGCGGTAGCACTCGCCGAGGAGGGTGTAGTTAGTGGAGATGTCAGACCCGATGTCGGAGCCGTATTCTAAGACTGTGGCAGCGCCTTCTGGATTTTTTTCTTCGAGAAAGCACTTGGCGAGGTCTGTAAGGAGTACTTCGACTCTGGAGAAGCGGTCGGCGATCTCCTGCATTTCTTTTAAGTTCCGGGGACCGTATTCGAGTTTTAAGTCGGTGTTTGACTTGCCGTTTAAGTTCAGGAGTCGGGTGTGATCTAGCTGCTCCAACTCATCGACGATCAGGGGATAATCTTCATTTTCCGTATTTTCTAAAAAATTTAATGGAAATTTTTCCAATGGAATGGTAATATAGGATAGATTACTTATATCCCGATTTTCGGCGAGGTCAGCTTCGCGCTCGCGCTCGTAGTAGCTGTCCCAGGTCGCGTCGGTCTTATTCCGGGCGTGATGGATACGGACTGTGAGCCATATGATGAATGCGATAAAGAGGATAGTAAGTATTGGCATAATTTTTCTTTCTAAAAGGAGGATCGATGCGTAAAAAGCAGAAACGCACGAGGATCATGGCCGGCATTATAGCGGCTGTCCTCGCGGGAACCATGGTCATCACCCTTGTAGCGATGATGATTCCACAGATATGATACCACTTTTGAGGTGATTTTACATGAAAAAGTTATTAGCCGGGGGGTTAATAGCGGGAACGGTTTTTGCATTATCACTTTGGGGTGCCGGGGAGGCAGAGGCGGAGAGCAGGATAGCGACAAATGTAGAGATTGGAAAAGTAAATGTTTCCGGAATGACCTCGTCTGAGGCTGAGGAAGCCATCGCTTCTTACGCGAATGAGGTAGGACAGAAGCGGATAACGCTTAAGACAGTGGATAAGGAGATCACAGTAAGCGCCGCGGATTTAGGATTTGCGGCAGATTCCGGAGACTCTGTAGATACGGCGGTAAAGTACGGCAGGAAGGGGAACCTGATCGAGCGATACCAGTCTATAAAGGCTATCGATGCTGGAAAAAAGAAGAGCCTGTCACTTTCGACTACGGCGGATGAGACAAAGATACGTGATTTTTTAAAGAAAAATCAGAGTAAGCTCGTTACTGAACCGGTGGATGGTACTCTGAAGCTGGAGAACGGAGAATTCACGTATGTGGCCGGGAAGAACGGACACGAGCTGGACATGGAAGCTTCGGTGGAAGCTGTCATGAACTATGTGTCATCAGGAGACTACGACAAGACTGATACCGTAGACCTGGTGACAAAGGTAGAGAAGCCACGTGGCACTGAGGAAGAGCTCTCACAGGTGAAGGATGTGCTTGGCAAATTCTCGACTGATTACTCGGCGTCTTCGGCTGCCAGAGCGCAGAACGTACAGAACGGCGCTTCAAAAATAAACGGCACGCTTCTGTATCCGGGCGACAAGTTCTCAGTGGCTAAGGCCTTAAATCCTATGACAAAGGAGAACGGTTACGCACCAGCACCCTCGTATGAGAATGGTACGACTGTCGAGACATACGGCGGCGGCATCTGCCAGGTATCGACGACTCTTTATAATGCCGTGATCAGGTCTGAGCTTAAAGTGCTGACCAGATCTGCGCATTCTATGATGGTGCACTATGTACAGCCTTCTGAGGATGCGGCGATCGCCGGTTTCTCAAAGGATTTCCAGTTCCAGAATAACACTGATTATCCGGTATACATCGACGGACACGCTTCAGGCGGTATCATCACGTTTACCGTGTATGGTAAAGAGACCAGAGACCCTGACAGAACTGTCGAGTTCGAGAGTGAGACGACTGATACTATAAAGTCGAAGACGAAACTTGTGGCTGATTCTTCACTTCCTGTCGGTACGATCACAAAGACAGACGGAAGCGTGCACGATGGTCTTAAGGCGCGCTTATGGAAGATAGTAAAAGTAGACGGCAAGGAAAAGAGCCGTACCGTATTTAACAATTCAAGCTACGCAGCTGGTGACGCGGTATACTCTGTAGGTACGAAGTCCGATTCTGCCGAGGCACGTGCCGCCATGCAGTCTGCTATAGCAAGCGGTGATCTGAGCAAGGCTCAGGATGCTGCCGCAAAATGGAGGAACGCACAGTCGGATAATGAGCAGGAGAGTGAGAAAAAGGAAACTGATACAAAAGAAAAGAAAGACGAAAAGAAGAATGAGTCTTCAAAAAAAGACGATAAATCTAAAACCGGGAAAAATTCCGGAAAGGATTCTAAAAAGGTCAGTGATAAGACCTCTGACAGTAAAAAGAAGTGAAGTCATCATAGGCAGCAGCGTAGGTGAAGACTGCGGAGCAGTAGCGACTGAGCCGGACGAAGTGCTTGTGATGTCTACGGATCCTATCACCGGAACTGCTATAGATATAGGTCATCTGGCTGTCGATATCACGGCAAATGACCTCGCAAGTGCCGGGGCTGAGCCTGTGGGCATACTGCTCACGGTGCTGCTTCCGCCGGAGACTGAAGAAGTTGAGCTTAAGAGTATTATGTCTGAGGTCAATGCTTCATGCGAGAGACTGGAGGTGTCCGTGATAGGCGGACACACTGAGGTGACTGACGCTGTAAACCGTCCGGTGCTTTCTGTGACCGGTGTCGGAAAAGTAAAGAGGGACGCCATGATCACGACTTCCGGTGCGAAGCCTGGCATGGACCTCGTGGTGACCAAGTGGATCGGTCTCGAGGGGACTTCTATCATCGCTGCCGAGAAAAAAGAGGAGCTTCTTAAAAAATTTCCTGCCGGTTTCGTGGATAACGCGATCGGCTTTAATTCTATGCTTTCTGTAGTTCAGGACGGTCTTATTGCCGCGGGAGCGGGTGCAGTCGCGATGCACGATGTCACGGAAGGCGGCATCTTTGGTGCGCTCTGGGAGATGGGCGAAGCCTCTGGTGTCGGCCTTTCTGTGGACATCGAAAAAATTCCGATCAGACAGGAGACTGTCGAGATCTGCGACTTTTTTGACATAGATCCGTACTGTCTGATCTCTAGCGGGTCGATGCTCATTGCCGCTGAGAACGGGCTGCGCGTCGTGGATGCGCTTGAAAATGCCGGGATCCACGCTGCTGTCATCGGAAGGACTGATGATTCAAAGCAGCGTGTTGTGCACTACGACGGTCAGACGCGCTATCTCGAGCCGCCAGAGGCGGATGAATTTCACAAAGTGTTAGGTTAGATGGACGGTCTGGCCGGTTCTTTGAATGCCGCCCGCCACAGGCATGCGGCAATCGGCCAGACCTGTTAGATAGGAGAAAAAAATGCAAGAGAAAATACTGAACATAATAGAAAAGAACTCGAAGATTGATACCAAAGAGCTGTCTGTTCTTGTAGGGGAGGACGAGGAAGCTGTCGAGAAGAACATAAAGGATTTAGAGCAGAAGCATGTGATCTGTGGTTATCCGACTCTTATCGACTGGGATAAGGCTGGTATTGAAAAAGTAACTGCGCTGATCGAGGTCAGGGTTACTCCGCAGAGAGGCATGGGTTTTGATAGGGTTGCCAGAAGGATTTACAACTATCCGGAAGTAAGCTCTGTGTATCTGATCTCTGGCGGTTTTGATTTTATGGTTACTATCGAGGGAAAGACGCTTCGTGAGGTTTCGGATTTTGTATCGCAGAAGCTGTCAACGCTTGACTCGGTACTCTCGACCAAGACTAATTTTATCCTGAAGAAGTACAAAGACCATGGTACTATTATGGTCGATGAGCAGAAGAAGGATGAGAGGGTGGAGCTGTCATGAAAAATCCTGTTAGCAAGACTATTACGGAGATCAAGCCTTCCGGCATCCGTAAATTTTTCGATATAGTAAACACGATGGATGACGCTATCTCCCTCGGTGTCGGTGAGCCGGATTTCGACACGCCGTGGAGGATAAGGGATGAGGCCATCTATTCGCTCGAGCAGGGCCGGACTTTCTACACGTCAAATGCCGGCCTGATGGAGCTGAAGGTCGCTATCTCGGAGTATCTCGACAGGAAGTATGATCTGCATTATAACCCGAAATCGGAGATGATGATGACTGTCGGCGGCAGTGAGGCTATAGATATAGGCCTTCGTGCGATGCTTGATCCGGGTGATGAGGTCATCATTCCGGAGCCTTCATACGTATCATACGTGCCGTGTACGGTTCTGGCCGGCGGTGTTCCGAAGATCATTAATCTAAAGGAATCCGATGAGTTCCGCCTGACTGCGCAGGAGCTCGAGGACGCTATAACTGAGAAGACTAAGGTCCTGATCCTGCCTTATCCGAATAACCCGACTGGTGCCATCATGGAAAAGGAAGACCTTGAGGCTATAGCTGATGTCATCAGACGTCATGACCTCTATGTGATGACTGATGAGATCTACTCGGAGCTTACCTACCAGATGGATCACGTGTCCATCGCATCGCTTCCGGGCATGAAGGAGAGGACTGTCTACATCAATGGTTTTTCAAAGGCTTTTGCTATGACTGGATGGAGACTGGGCTATGCCTGCGCTCCGGAAGTTATCTTAAAGCAGATGCTTAAAATCCACCAGTTCGCTATCATGTGTGCGCCGACGACTTCACAGTACGCTGGCATCGAGGCCGTTAAGCACTGCGACCGCGAGGTCGAGGACATGAAGATGCAGTACAATGAGCGCCGCGTCTATGTGCTTAAGCGTCTCCGTGACATGGGACTGACCTGCTTTGAACCTTATGGAGCTTTCTATGTATTTCCGTCTATCCTGAGCACCGGAATGTCGTCCGATGATTTTGCGACGACGCTTCTTAAGACTGAAAAAGTGGCTGTGGTTCCAGGAACTGCGTTCGGGGACTGCGGAGAAGGCTTTATCCGTATCTCGTACGCGTATTCGATGGAGAACCTGAAAATCGCGCTGGATCGTATCGAGAAATTCCTGAAATCACTGTAAGGGACTAGCCGCTTGTGGGTATAGGCAGTTGGGAAATACTCGGACGAGCCACCCGCGCGCCATCTGGAAAGGGTTATCTTGAAACCAATTATACAAGCTAAAGATTTAGTTTACGAATATTACCGCCGGGACGAGGACGGTAACGTCGAATCCATTGACACCGCCGTGGATCACGTCAATCTGGACGTGCAGCCGGGGCAGTTCATCTCGATACTCGGACATAACGGTTCTGGAAAGTCGACACTCGCGAAGCACATCAACGCGCTTTTGATCCCGACTGAGGGGACAGTATATGTCGATGGTAAGAATACAAAACAGCCAGAAAACGAGCTTCCTGTCCGTGAGGAGGCAGGAATGGTCTTCCAGAATCCTGACAACCAGATCATCGCTTCGGTAGTCGAGGAGGACGTCGGCTTCGGACCGGAAAATATAGGAGTCCCGACTGATGAGATCTGGGCTCGAGTCGAGCGCGCCCTGAAGGGTGTCGGCATGTGGGAATACCGGAAAAAATCCCCGAACCGTCTGTCTGGCGGTCAGAAACAGAGAGTTGCCATAGCCGGCGTCATGGCGATGGAGCCGAAATGCATCATCCTGGACGAACCGACAGCCATGCTCGATCCGGACGGCCGAAAGGAAGTCATCGACACAGCCAGAGAACTGAACAAAAAGAAGGGTGTCACGATCATCCTGATCACGCACTATATGGAAGAGGTTGTGTATTCTGACCATGTATTCGTGATGGATCATGGAAAAGTCGTGATGCAGGGAACGCCGCGGGATATTTTTTCAAGAGTAAATACCCTGAAAAAATACCATCTGACAGTTCCACAGGTCACGGATTTAGCTTTCCGCCTGCGCGAGGCGGGGATGGATCTGCCGGAGGGAGTGCTTACGAGAAAAGAGCTGGAGGATGCACTTTCCCAGCTCAGAGCTCCATCAGGAAAAATGACAGCTGTCACGAATCTTTCTCCTGAAAAAAATGAAAAGTCTCCGGAAGATGCCATACTGATCCTCGACCACGTATCAGTCACATACAAGGACGGTGGCACGGAAACCCAGGCACTCAAAGACGTGTCACTTCAGGTGAACAAAGGAGATTTCATCGGGATCATAGGACATACCGGAAGCGGCAAGTCGACGATGATCCAGACATTTAACGGGCTTATCGCTCCTACCGAAGGGCATATATATTTTAACGGGAAAGACATATCCGACAGTGACTTCGATAAACAAGGCTTACGCACTAGTGTCGGAATGGTCTTCCAGTACCCAGAGCACCAGCTGTTCGAGACGACAGTACTAGAGGACGTGAAGTTCGGTCCGAAGAATCAGGGACTCGATGATAAAGAAGCTACGCTCCGTGCGTATGAAGCCTTGAAAAAAGTGCATTTCCCGGAGGATTCCTTTGATGCATCACCATTCGAACTATCTGGAGGACAGAAGCGCCGCGCGGCAATCGCCGGAGTTATAGCTATGCGCCCGGAAGTTATCATCCTCGATGAACCGACAGCCGGGCTTGATCCGGCAGGCCGTGACGAGATCCTGGGTCTGATAAAAGAGATGCACGACAAATCCGGCGAGACAGTCATCCTCGTCTCACACAGCATGGAAGATGTCGCCGAATACGTAGATCGTACAGTCGTGATCGACAAAGGTCACCCGGTCTACGACGGAACCCCGCGCGAAGTATTTTCACACGTAAAAGAACTCGAAACCATGGGACTCGCCGTCCCGTCAGTCACCTACCTCCTCCACGACCTGCGCTCACAGGGCTACCCAGTGGACGACCACTCGGTGACAGTAGAGGAAGCAGAAGCGGAGATACTTGGGGCTTTTCGATGAATTTACGGGCAGCGAACACACTTAAGCGGCCCAGAACATGCTCTCGCTCCGTATGTCTGTTGCCCTTATTTCTTACACTTAATGAGGGAGCTGTAGCGCATATGCATCGCGAGGGAACCTTATAAGACGCCGGCGCTTGGCGGCTGTATTTCAAGCCGCCTACGCGTCCGCTGCGTCTTATACGGAGTGAGAACGTGTCCCGAGCGATGACATATGCGCTGCAGTGACCGTAAATTATTGAGGAAAATATGCTCAAAGATATTACACTAGGACAATACTATACCGCCGACTCGGTCATCCACCGCCTTGACCCCCGTGTCAAGCTGGTCGCCACACTTTTTTTCATAATCGCGATCTTCGTCGCCAACGACCCGGTCGGCTTCTGCTTTATCACGATCTGTCTCTTCGGAGTCATCGCGCTCTCGAAGGTGCCATTTTCTTACATGGTACGAGGCCTGAAGTCGATCATCATCCTGCTGCTGATCTGCGGCATTTTTAACCTGTT
>JAQXXU010000063.1 GCA_029226225.1 Lachnospiraceae bacterium
GTACTTTGAACGAGCCTGCTTTCTGTCAGCAACACCGGCAGTATCAAGTGTTCCACGGATGACGTGATATCTGGTACCTGGAAGGTCCTTTACACGGCCGCCACGAACTAATACAACAGAGTGCTCCTGAAGGTTGTGTCCTTCTCCTGGGATGTAAGAAGTAACTTCGATTCCGTTTGAAAGACGAACTCTGGCGATTTTTCTAAGCGCTGAGTTAGGCTTCTTAGGAGTGGCAGTCTTCACAGCTGTGCAGACACCACGCTTCTGCGGTGATGCTGTATCTGTAGGACGCTTCTTAAGTGAATTGAAGCCTCTCTGCAGAGCCGGTGAGTTAGACTTCTTCTCAGATGTCTGTCTGCCCTTTCTCACTAACTGGTTAAATGTTGGCATTTATTTCACCTCCTGTAAAAAATACTGTACGTTTCTACGCGCAAAAAAACACCCGCGTTTTTACGCACGCTATAACATTATAGCGCGGCAAAACGCAAGTGTCAAGTGCTAAAATTCTGTGCTTCGCTGCCGCTTACGGATCGCAGATCTCGAAGAACGAGATGAAGTTCTTCTCGTTAAGCTCAAGCTTCGCCTCCGGCTCGCTTTCGCTAATCTCGAAGAACGACCTCCCATGTGGCTCAAGCTTCGCCTTTGGCTCGTTCTCGCCTACATGCTTTCGGTCAATCGTCGCTGTCTTCGGTAGCCTGCTGCTCCTCTTCGTCAGGGAAGGTGGCTTCGCGGTCGATGGCGGCTTCTTCAGCGGCAGCCTGTTTCATAGCCTCCTGCTTTGTCAGCATCCCCTCATTCTCTTCGATCTCTTTTATGACATCACGGTAGATCTGATACTTCTCTTCCGGGATATCAAGGGCAGCCATAGCTTCTTCAGGCGTGATATTCAGGTTATTTGTCATGCGGATAATATCGCGTCCCTTAGTCTTTCTCGAAGCTCGCAGCTTTCTTGCACGGCTTTCGCGAGCCTTTGCCTCGCGCTTTGCGATCTCTTCAGGATCCTCCTGGGTCATCTGCTCGTAGATCGGTGCTATGTCATTTATATCCCCGAAGCACTTCAGATGTCCATGGTCAAGGATCATCGCCTTGTTGCAGATGCGGCGTACCTGATCTAAGGAGTGTGATACAAAGAGCACCGTGACATTACCGTCGAACATGCTCATTATCTTATCCTCAGACTTACGGCGGAACTTTTTATCACCGACAGAAAGCACCTCATCGAGGATCAGGATATCAGGGTTTACCGCGGTACAGATGGCGAATCCGAGACGGCTCTTCATACCTGAAGAGTAGTTCTTTATCGGCACATCGATGAAATCGCGGAGCTCAGCGAAGTCGATTATCTCATCGAACTTCGACTGGATGAAATCCTTCTTATATCCCAGGATAGAGCCATAGAGAAAAATATTCTCACGCGCTGAATACTGTGGTTCAAAGCCTGCGCCGAGCTCAAGCAGAGGTGCCAGCTTTCCTTTTTTCTTTACATAGCCTGTCGTCGGATGATAGACACCGGCAATAGCCTTAAGGATGGTAGACTTTCCGGCACCATTCAGACCGAGGATACCGAGCCTGTCTCCAGGATAAAGCTTGAAGCTCACATCCGAAAGGGCCCAGAACTCATCCTTTTTCATCTTCTGATGATGGGCAAACAGATTTATGAAATAATCTTTAAGGGTGTCGTGCATCTCCTGGCTCAGGTTGAACTTCATTCCGAGGTGCGACACTTCAACTGTTGGCTGCATATATATACCTCAATTACAGATGTAAAATAAACTCGTCCTGTGTCTTCTTCATGGCTACAAATCCGATAACGCAGCAGATCAGACCGAAGATCAGCGGGTAACTGTAGACTTTCCATCCGACCCAGTGTCCCATCATAGCGCCACGGAACATTTCGATGATGCAGTAGACCGGATTTAAGTGCAGAAGCCACATCAGGTGATGCTTCGCTATTCGCTCTATCGGGTAGAAAATAGCCGATAAGTACATGATGATCATCAGGAGCACGTTCCAGAGATACTCGATATCACGGAAAAATACGTCGAGCACAGACAGGATCATTCCGACACCTATCGTAAGGATCAGAAGAAAGAGGATCGACGGGATCACATTTACCAGACGTCTGGTCGGTCCCAGATGTGAATAGATCATGACCGGAATCAGGACTACGAGCGATATCAGATAGATGATGAAATCATACAGTACTTCCGACAGCGGATAAAGATATTTCGGTACATACACCTTCTTGATCATGCCCGCATTGCCACGGATGGCCTTGCTCGCGCCCTTCGTACCGTTCTGGAAAAATGTCCATGTCAGACGACCACACATGATGTAAGTGGCAAACGTCGGATCTGAAAGTCTGTTGAACAGGGCACCGAATACTACTACGAGTACGGCGGTCGTCATCAGCGGCTCGATCAGAGACCAGACGATTCCGAGGTAACTTTTTCTGTATTTTAATCTGATACCGCGCTTTACGAGCTCGCTTAAAAGAAAACGGTAGTCAAAAAAGCCTTTAATGTATTTTTTCATTTTGCTGTTTTTTCTCCTTCTTCCACACCCTCAGTGCTTTCCTTCTGGAAGACTACTCTGAGAGTAAGAAGTATTAGCTGCATGTCAAGAAGGATCGAAGCCTTCTGTACATAGATCATATCGAATTTCAGCTTGTCATACGTCGTCGTGTTATATTTGCCGAATACCTGGGCATAACCGGTAAGCCCGGCCTTTACTGAAAGCCTGAAGTCGAACTCAGGGACCTTCTGGCAGTATTCCTCATGAATCTCCGGTCTCTCAGGACGCGGCCCAACGAACGACATATCGCCTTTAAGTATATTAAAGAACTGCGGTATCTCATCGATTCTGGTCGAACGGATAAAATGCCCTACTGGCGTTATACGATCGTCATTTTCAGACGCAAGCCTTGCGCCGGAATTTTTCTCAGCATCCACTATCATACTGCGGAACTTGATCACCTTGAACACTTTCTTGTGAATAGTGTAACGCTCCTGTTTGTAGAACACTGGACCCTTGTCATAAGAATGTATGGCTATTGCAGTCACAAGCATGATAGGTGAAGTCAGAATGATCGCGATGAGCGAAAGTACGATGTCACCTACTCTCTTCACCGCCCTCTGCCACAACGAAAAGCCAACGTTTCTCGACAGATACAGTGGCGAATCGAAAAGATTTAACTCATCAGATTCACGAACAATAATATCCGAAATCTTCGGAGTAAAATATACTCTCTTCTGTCTGTCAAA
>JAQXXU010000064.1 GCA_029226225.1 Lachnospiraceae bacterium
GTGGATTTTCTTACATCTACGACGAAAGCTCTTGATGAGAATGCCATTCCGCAGGGTGATTTCATCTCTGCAAAGGGTAAGGATGTCATCGTTATCGGCGGTGGTGATACAGGAAATGACTGTGTCGGTACCTGCATGAGACACGGCGCCAAGTCTGTGACACAGCTTGAGATGATGCCGGCCCCTCCAGTCAAGAGAACCCCTCAGAACAGCTGGCCTGAGTGGCCGCGCGTCTTAAAGACGGATTACGGCCAGGAAGAAGCTATCGCGGTATTCGGTCATGACCCACGTATCTACCAGACGACTGTAAAGGAGTATAAGAAGGATAAAAAGGGCGACCTGAAGTCTGTAGTTCTCGTTTCCCTCGATGCAAAGAAGGACGAGAAGACCGGCAGACTGAATATGGTCCCTATCGAAGGAAGCGAGAAGGAAGTCCCTTGTCAGCTTGTCCTTATAGCAGCAGGCTTCTTGGGCTCTGAAAAGTACGTAACCGACGCCTTCAAAGTCTCACTCGACAAACGCACCAATGTCGAGGGTGTAAACGGCAGTCACGCCACCTCAGTGAAAAAGGTATTCACTGCCGGTGACATGCACACCGGTCAGTCCCTAGTAGTCAAGGCCATCGCCGAGGGACGCAAATGCGCCCGCGAGGTCGACGAATTCCTGATGGGGTATTCAAACCTGTAAGGCAGGAAATATTTCTGCCTTCAACATAAATGTGTCAACGGTACGCGTCCCCGTTGACACATTTTTTAATAAAAGCTTTTATTTTTCATTGAATTAAGGTATAGTATTAGCGTTGTTTTCAAATTATATCATATCAAGGAGTTATGTATTATGAAAGTGTACATCATTGATTACAAGAGCGTTGGCGCGGAGGGCGTCAGAGAAATTGAAAAAAGCGCTGACGGAGACGCTGTATTCTTCATTACCGGTGATCCGACAAAGCTTCCGGTACAGATAAACAGCATCCTAGATAAGGCAGAGAGCAAAGCTGCATCTGAGAAAAAGTCCGAGAAGGCTGCTCCGGCAAAGAAGGCCGCAGAGAAAAAAGCTGAGCCTGAGAAGAAAAACGATGAAAAGGCTGCAAAGATCGCTCCTGATGTATTAAAGAAGGCTAGAAATGCTTTTGCACAGGCAGCAAAGAAATCTGATGATACAGATAAAAAGAAAGCAGAAAAGAAGCCAGAGAAAAAATCCGAAAAGAAGTCCGGCACCAATCTGACAGATGAGCAGAAGAGTAAGCTCAAAGAAGCTGTCAAGCCTGCAGGACTCAAGGCTATCGAATATGCCAGACTCTATAAGGCTGTATCAGAGTCAGCTGATAAGAATGAGTACAATATCGCTCTTACCAGAAATTTCAAGATCCAGAAAAAGGCAAATGATATATACAGACTCACTAGACCTGTCTTTGAAGAGATCAAGGGAAACTGATAGTTATAGTAAACGACATAAATAAAAAATCTGCAATAGAAGGGATTTAAATAAAATGTTGGAAAAGACATTCCATCTGAAAGAAAATGGAACTAACGTAAAGACTGAACTCATGGCTGGTTTTACGACATTCATGACAATGGCGTATATACTTGCTGTAAATCCGAATATCCTGTCAAGTACGGGAATGGATTCAACTGCTATTCTTATAGCTACCTGCCTTGCATCATGCTTCGGTACACTTTGCATGGCATTCATGGCTAATTACCCGTTTGCGCTTGCGCCGGGAATGGGACTCAATGCATTTTTCGCATATACAGTCTGCAAGAATATGGGATACAGCTGGCAGGTAGCTCTTGCAGCCGTATTTATCGAGGGTGTCATTTTTATCATCCTCTCACTGACAAATGTCCGTGAAGCTATTTTTAACGCTATACCTTCTACACTGAAAAAAGGTGTTTCAGCAGGTATCGGACTTTTCGTAGCTTTCATTGGTCTTCAGGATGGAAAGCTTATCTCTAATTCGGATACGACTTTTGTCACCTATGTAGACTTCAGGGCTAACTGGCATCAGGCTGGTTCATTCGCTTTACTTGCTCTGATCGGTCTGATGATCGTATCTATTCTTTACATCAAAGGAATTACCGGAGCCGTTCTTATCGGGATCATAGCTACCTGGATCCTTGGTATGATATTCCAGGCCTGCGGTATTTATATACCTGATCCGAAAAATGGCTTCTATTCAGCATTCCCATCTGGAGTATTTACAGATTTCTCAAAATTCGGAAATACCTTCGGACAGTGCTTCAAGGGATTTTCTACCATGAACGATAAGGGCGTATTCAACTTCATCGTTGTAGTATTCTCATTCCTCTTCGTAGATATCTTTGATACTATCGGAACTCTTGTAGGCTGCTCTGAGAAGGCTGGTTTCCTTGACCAGAACGGTAAGCTTCCACATATCAGGGGAGCTCTTTTAGCTGATGCCTGCGCTACTTCAGTAGGTGCGGTATTTGGTACTTCTACAACTACGACTTTCGTAGAGTCTGCTTCAGGTGTAGGTGCAGGCGGACGTACAGGTCTTACTTCTGTGACGACTGGTATTATGTTCCTTGTAGCTATGTTCTTCTCACCTATATTTACAGCTATTCCGGGATTTGCCACTTCACCAGCACTCGTATTCGTGGGATTTTTGATGCTTGCATCAATCCTGAAGATCGACTTCAACGATTACCGCGAAGCTATTCCGGCTTATCTGGCTGTCATCGCTATGCCGATGTTCTACAGTATTTCTGAGGGTATTTCTATTGGTATCATCTCTTATGTGGTTATCAATACGATCTGCAATACCTTTATGAAAGAAAAAAAGAAAGTTACGGTGCTTATGTATATTCTCGCCGTGCTGTTCGTGCTGAAGTATATCTTTATTCCGAGGTAAAATAGACGAAATGGGTTACGGGGCGCGGCGGCACACAGCGTGCATCTCGCGACTCACTCTCGTTCCGTATGAAGCGTAGCGGACGCATAAGCGGGCAAAAAACGCCCGCTAAGCGCCGACGCTTCATAAGGGTCGCTCGATGCACCTGTGTGTCGCCGCGCCCCTCACTTTCTCGATATTTAACGCTGAAGAAGATTCACTCAGCCACACAGCGTAGAATATGCATAAACAATCTCTGGTTTAAGAAAACCTGAGAATATACATAAACAAGAACTTATTTGATTTATATATATATAGTTGGAGGAAAAATGGAATTAAGATCGCTTGCTGATGAATTGAATTCAAACACATATCCGGGTAGGGGTATTGTGGTTGGCAGATCAGAGGATGGTAAGTATGCGGTTACTGCGTATTTTATCATGGGTAGATCTGTGAATTCGAGAAACAGGATTTTTAAGGAAGCTGGAGACCAGGGAATTCGCACAGAAGCGTTTGATCCGTCAAAGCTTGAAGATCCGTCACTTATCATCTATGCGCCGGTCAGGGTTCTGGGAAATGATACGATAGTCACAAACGGAGACCAGACCGATACTGTATTTGACGGACTAAAAAACGGACTTACGTTTGAGCAATCTTTAAGGAGCCGTGAATTCGAGCCGGATGAGCCGAACTATACTCCGCGCATCTCAGCCGATATGCATATCGAGAATGACAGTTTCTCATATCAGATGTCAATCCTTAAAAGTGACAGAATGGATCCGTCGTGCACAGATAGATATACATTCTCGTATGATAAGCCAAAGGCAGGAGAGGGCCGTTTTATCCATACCTATATCGGCGATGGAAATCCTCTCCCGTCATTCGAGGGCGAACCAACCCCAGTCGACATCACCGGCGACATAGATGCGTTTACGAATCTGGTATGGACAAACCTGAATACAGACAACAAAGTCTCACTCTTTGTCCGCTACATCGACATCGCCACAGGCACATATGAGACTCGCATACTGAATAAAAACAAATAACATAGTATATTTAAAGCGAAGTGTTTTAGAAAAACATACAGCAATTGAAGTATAGAGTTTTAGGAAATATACAGCAATTGAAGTATAGAGTTTTAGAAAAACATACAGCAATTGAAGTATAGAGCTTTAGTATAATATACAGCAATTGAAACATAAGGTTTTTGGAAAATGATACAGTTTCCAAAAATCTAGCACTTTAAGGCAAATTATCGCTTTAAGTGAGCGTTATTTATCAGGAAAAGAGGGAGGCCGGCATAAACAATAGCGAGAGGACCTTATGGAACGCCGGCGCTTAGCGGGCGTACTTTGCCCGCTTATGCGACCGCTGCGTTCCATACGGAGCGAAAGCGGGCCTCGAGCTATGTTTATGCTGGCCGACCGACTTTAACGAACGAAAGGAGACCACTTTTGAAAGAATTTGAATTAAAATACGGCTGTAACCCTAACCAGAAACCCTCCCGCATCTACATGGAAGACGGTTCCGACCTCCCTGTCACCGTCCTTAACGGTCGTCCGGGCTACATCAACTTCCTCGACGCCTTAAACGGCTGGCAGTTAGTATCAGAGATGAAGAAGGCCACAGGCCTTGCCTCAGCTACATCATTCAAGCACGTATCACCTGCAGGAGCAGCTACAGGACTTCCACTGTCAGATGTCGAGAGGAAAATCTACTGGGTCGACGATATGGATATGGAATTCTCACCACTTGCAAATGCCTATGCCAGAGCAAGAGGCGCAGACCGTATGTCATCATTCGGAGATTTTATCGCGCTGTCAGATGTCTGCGATGTGCCGACCGCAAAGATCATAAAGCGTGAGGTTTCAGACGGAGTCATCGCTCCGGGATATGAGCCTGAGGCACTTGAGATCCTCAAGAACAAAAAGAAGGGTAATTATAACGTAATACAGATCGATGAGAATTATGTTCCTGCTCAGATAGAGAAAAAGCAGGTATTCGGTGTCACTTTCGAGCAGGGAAGAAATGAGCTTCATATAGGACCTGATTTCTTTGATAACATCGTAACAAAGAACAAAGACCTTCCTGATGCAGCTAAGCGTGACCTCGCTATTTCTATGATAACGCTCAAATACACCCAGAGTAACTCAGTCTGCTACGTAAAGAACGGTCAGGCTATAGGAATAGGCGCAGGACAGCAGTCACGTATCCACTGCACGAGACTCGCAGGATCAAAAGCTGACAACTGGTGGCTTCGTCAGTGCCCGAAGGTATTGGAGCTTCCGTTCAAGGATGATGTACACAGAGCTGACAGGGACAACGCTATCGACCTCTATATCGGTGATGAATACGAGGATCTGTTAGCCGATGGCTCATGGCAGAACGTATTCACAAAGCGCCCTGATGTATTTACGAAGGAAGAAAAGCGCGCATGGCTTGATAAGAATACAGATGTAACTCTTGGATCTGACGCATTTTTCCCATTCGGAGATAATATAGAGCGTGCGCATAAGTCAGGTGTCAAGTACATCGCCGAGCCGGGCGGATCTATCCGTGACGATAATGTAATAGCTACCTGTGATAAGTATGGCATGGTGATGTCGTTTACCGGTATCAGACTCTTCCATCACTAATATGAATATTTCATTATGCCTTAACAAAAAATACATCCCGTACGCGACGGTGACTGTCATTTCACTGATGCTGCATGAAACAGAGGACCTGGACATCTATCTGGTTCATCAGGACATGGATGATAATGACATAAGAAAAATGTCCGCCTCTATCGAATACGCGAAAGAGCATCTGACAGATGAGCTGCGAAAAAGGCTGTCAGCTGTCAGAGTTCTACCGGAAGTAAGGCTCCATTCTATAAGGGTTGATGCGGACAGAATCCCGAAAGAAGCGCCAGTTACAAATAACTGGACGGCTGAGATATATTTCAGACTGATGTTTACAGAGCTCCTGCCTCCTGAGGTAGACAGGATCCTTTATATGGACTGCGACATGGTCGCGGTCCATTCAGTTTCTCAGCTGTATCACTGTGATCTGGGTGACAAGCTCCTCTGCGCCTGTATAGACCTGCGGGCAGACACCTGTTTTGATGACATGCAGCCCATGCAGAAAAAAATGCTGGGCCCATTAAAAGAAAAAGGCTATCATTACTTCAATTCCGGGATCCTGCTTTTTGACATGAATGCCATGAGAGAGCGCCACAGCTTTGACGATTATGTGAAGGCATTAAAGGAATGGGACTATCAGGTCATAGCGCCGGATCAGGATCTGTTAAACTACGTGAATTATGATGAGACAAAGGTGATCGACTGGAAACGGTATAATTTTTTCGCAAGGAATGCTGCCGAAAGGGGGATCACGAGCCAGAGTATATATGATACAGATATATCGGTGGTTCACTTCCCAGGTCCGAAGCCGTGGAACAATAGCGGAGACCACTATGAGGCTGAGCTGATATGGTGGGATATAGCTGTCCTGTACGACGGGTACGATAACCTTCTGTACGATTTCATGCATTCTGCCATGACGGACACGAGGCTTAAACGCCTGATAGACAGGGTGACTACAGAATGGAAGTCGATCCAGAATGAAAATGACACTCTAAGAGCCCAGAACAATGAGCTTCAGTCGATGTGCAGGAGACTTACGGAGATAGTAGAGAATCTGGCAGGAAAATCATGAAGATAACCATAGCCTGTGTCGGCAAAGTAAAAGAAAAATTCTACCGGGACGCGATAGCAGAGTATTCCAAGCGCCTATCGAGGTACACCAAGCTCGAGATAGTCGAGGTAAAAGACGAAAAGACTCCTGAGAACGCCTCAGAAGCAGAAGAGACAAAGATAAAAGAAATCGAGGGAGAGCGCCTTTTATCAAAAATCCCTGACTCTGCATATGTCATCGCCCTTGCTATAGAAGGCGAGGAACTTACATCCGTAAAGCTCGCCGTAAAAATCGAGGAACTGGTACTAACGGGGAAAAGCCATATAGTATTCGTGATCGGAGGCTCACTGGGACTTTCTCAGGCAGTCATGAAGAGAGCGGACTACTCGCTGTCATTTTCACGGATGACATTTCCGCATCAGCTGATGAGGGTTATCCTGTTGGAGCAGGTATACCGTTCATTCCGTATCATAAACCATGAGCCATATCACAAGTGAACCTTACGCTGAAATTCATTCGGGAGCAGAATTCCGCTCTTATGTATACGTAAAGCTCTGACCAGAGATAGAGTTTTCAGATCTTCTGAGATGATATCTTTGTCTGTCAGTTCATTTGTGGACATGAAAAGAGGCACGGCAGCAGATGACTTTATTTCTTTTAGCATTGAGCGGCCGGTCTTAGAGGTCTTTAGGACCCAGAGATATGGAACGCTGCCTCTGGCACGGAATGCGCTAAGATCATCATCAGTTATTCCAAGAAGTATATGGATTAAAGCCCTGCGGACTCTTGAAGCCGTAAGGCTTTTATTTTTTATCAGTTCAGTGAATTTGCTGAAACCGGTGTATTCGGGCAGCAGCTTTGTGATGCGGTCAGACAGATCATCTGATACATCAAGAAAATCCCTGTAGTCGTCGTGTGACAGCAGAGCCAGATGAAGCGGGAGGCTTAAGTCGTTATCTGACAGCAGTACATTTTTGTTACATGCGTCATTTAATGCCTTATATGAAAAATCAGTCAGATGGTTTCTGACTGCTGACAGATTTCCACCATTTATCTGATTTCTGATATATGAGGCCGAGACAAAGACTCCGTCATTTTCGGAGTCATTGTAGCCGGTCCCCTGTCTTTTTACAGGTATAAGCTCTATGTCGAAGCCGTGCCTTATGATGGCCTTTTGGTATTCGATGGCAAGGATATTATTCGGATTGGAAACCAGATCATGGACCTTATCTGAGTGAAAAAATCCAGACAGCGCACTTTCTCTGGCTGCTGGAAAACTTTTCCCGGAACTGAGTTCTTTCTTCAGTACGGCTTTATACTCAGATGGTTCATCTGAAAGTGCACGCGCGATATCCTTTATAGCTGATACACCTGATGAAGTACAAGCAAACTGGCTGTCCTCGGATTCACTGACACCCTCATACCCGCATACGATTCTTTCACAGCCGCAGGCGTGAAGCAGGCAGACTCCGCATTCGGCAAAAATCTCAGCACTTGAGACAGAAGCGATGGCTGGCATTCCGATCACGAGATCTGCGCCGGCATCTATGGCGCACTCCGCGCGCGAATATCTGTCGAGGACAGCAAGGCCGCCTCTCTGAGTAAATTCGTTTCCTAAAGCTATGACTACAGAGTCTGCTTTCAGTTCATTTTTCGCATAGTCTATGATGTATTTATGACCGGTGTGGAAAGGATTGAATTCAGCTACGATACCAATGCGCGACACTTTTTACCCCCATTTCATTATTGAAGAATTTTTCCTATAGATGTATAATAAAACAGCTGTGAGATTTTGTCCACAGACAGTATGGATATAAGGAAGGATCATAAAAATGAAGGTTTTAGTAATCAACTGCGGAAGCTCATCCTTAAAGTATCAGGTCATCGACTCTGAGTCAGAGAAGGTGCTCGCGAAGGGACTATGCGAGAGGATCGGGATCGATGGAAGACTCGTATATCAGCCGGCCGGTTCTGATAAGATAAAGACAGACGTGGCTATGCCTACTCATAAGGAGGCTGTAAAGCTTGTACTTGATGCGCTTGTAAATCCAGAGAACGGAGTATTAGAGAGCCTCTCAGAGATCGGAGCAGTGGGACACCGTATCGTACACGGCGGAGAGAAGTTTACAGAGTCAGCTGTCATCACAGATGAGATGCTCAAGAAGGTAGAAGAGTGTAACGAACTCGCTCCTCTCCATAACCCTGCCAATATCATCGGCATAAACGCCTGCAGAGAGCTGATGCCGGGAGTACCTATGGTAGGTGTATTCGATACTGCATTCCATCAGACAATGCCTGCCAAGGCCTTTATGTACGCAGTACCATATGAGTGCTATGAGAAGTACGGAGTCAGACGTTACGGCTTCCACGGAACTTCACACAGCTTCGTCAGCAAGCGTGCCGCAGAAGTGGCAGGAATTGACCTTCATAATTCAAAAATAATCGTAGCTCACTTAGGAAACGGTGCCTCCATCTCAGCTGTACTGAATGGTATGTCAGTAGATACTTCGATGGGACTTTCTCCACTTGAGGGTCTTGTCATGGGAACCCGTTCGGGAGATATAGATCCGACCGCGGTAGAGTATATCGCAAAGAAGGAAGGCCTGGACTTCGACGGAGTCATGAATCTCCTGAATAAGAAGTCAGGTGTCTTAGGAGTTTCAGGAGTTTCTTCAGACTTCAGAGACCTGCTTGCAGCAGCTGACGAGGGTAACGACAGAGCTAAGCTTGCAGTTGATATGTTCTGCTACAGAGTAGCCAAGTACATCGGAGCTTACACTGCAGCTATGAACGGTGTAGACCTTATCGCATTTACAGCCGGAGTAGGAGAAAATAATGGATTCGTAAGAAGCCAGATCTGCGACTACTTAGGATTTATGGGCGTTCAGATCGACGCTAAGGCAAATGAAGTGGCTGGTGAGGAGAGAAAGATCTCTACCGATGACTCAAAGGTTCTCGTTTATGTAATCCCTACAAACGAGGAGCTGGCTATTGCCCGTGAAACAGTTCGTCTTGTAAAATAAAAACTGAATTTCAGCATTAAAGGAGGAAAGCCCGTGGATCAGACTAAACCGATTTTTAAAAGAAACTGGAAGGCCTGGCTCGCGGGCTTTCTTAATTTTGCTCTAATAGGATTTTCGGTCTGGGCATACATAGCATCAGAGCGCTCTTTTATCACGCCAGGAAGTGTGAGCTTCAGCTTAAGCGAGCTTCTTCTGTTTGTTACGGCAGGACTCTGCGGGCCAGTGCTCGGAATGGCAGCCTTCCTTGCGGCATTTACTATCTACGCCTGTACGAGATCATCGATGGCGTACTTTACGATAGTACTTCTGATCGGAATGGTATTGTTCCTGCTTTTTGCACTGAACGGTTTTTTCCGAAAGCTGTGGAAGACAGTCATAGCGATAATGGCTACCTCCATAGTCTGTGGCGGTGTTGACTATCTGGCTCTTGATATATTACAGAATTATGATTTCACATCTTTTTCTATCCAGCACGCGTGGAAGTTCGTGGCAGGTGATGCGATAGAAACTATTCTCGCAGGATTTGTGCTCTATTTTTTCTTCAGGTTTGTGCCTGACAGTGTAAAGACACTGTTTCCCAATGGGCGTCTTTACATAAGAGATTATAAAGAGGATCATCAGAAGAAAAAACTGTTCTACGGTGTCAGGGTAAAGCTTAATATCACAACTACTGTAGAAGCTGTTCTCCTGATAGTTGCGGCGGTAGTACTTGTAAATATCCTTTTCCCGGATCTTCAGAGAATGCTCACTTCGCAGTTTAACAGGAGCGCAGTCGAGAAAGAGGTATCTGATACTAACCAGAGATTAAAGGAGGGTAAACCGCCTGCTGCTCCGGGCAGCTCAGAAAACAGTTCCGGAAATTCAAAGCCTGGCGATGAAAAAAAGAGCATCAGTGTTGAAGACATGCAGAACATGAAGTTTGTCTACAACAGCTACAGTATCGCCTTTGATATAAAGCTTCTGATGATGCTGGCCTGTCTTGCTGTTCCTATAGCTATTCTGGTGAACTTCATGGCTGAATTTACGATATCCAGACCTTTACATACACTCTCAGACTACATG
This sequence comes from Lachnospiraceae bacterium, assembly GCA_029226225.1. Taxonomy (GTDB): domain Bacteria; phylum Bacillota; class Clostridia; order Lachnospirales; family Lachnospiraceae; genus Weimeria. The sequence continues at coordinate 10,615 of JAQXXU010000064.1, forward strand.
CGTGGTTACACCAGGCATATAGGAGAGGAAGATAATGAATACATAGGAAAAATCCATTCCCTGAATGTAAGGTCGAATGATGAGATCGGAGACCTGTATTTTTCAATCGATAATACTGTCTCTGCCATGGAAGTCTATGTCAATGACCTGAAGACCAAACAGAAGCTGGAGAATGATCTGAAAGTGGCAAAGGCTGCCAGTGACGCGAAGTCTTCATTCCTGTCCAACATGAGCCACGAGATCAGGACTCCTATAAATGCTGTGCTTGGAATGAATGAGATGATCCTTCGCGAATCAGATGATAAAAATACTTTAGTGTACGCGAATAACATAGCGTCAGCCGGACACCAGCTTCTTTCGATAGTAAATGACATCCTCGATTTTTCAAAGATAGAAGCCGGGAAGATGGAGATCATTCCCGTAGACTATGACATTTCATCTACGATAAATGATCTGATCACGATGGTAAAGGCCTTGGCTGATAAGAAGGGGCTGACTCTGAATGTGCAGATAGATCCGCATATCCCGTGCCTTTTCTTTGGCGATGAGATCAGGGTAAAACAGTGTGTGACAAATATCCTGACCAATGCAGTAAAGTACACTGAGAAGGGCCTTGTCACAATGGAAATCTCAGGACATCAGGCTTCAGCCGAAGAAGCAGAAAACCTTCCGAAAGAGCTGTGTATAGACAGATTTAAAGATAATACTCCTTATGTGCTTAAATTCCGTGTAGTAGATACCGGAATAGGAATGAAGGAAGAGGACTTGGGCAAACTCTTCTCACCGTTTGAGAGAATAGATGAGATAAGAAACCGCTCGATAGAGGGCACGGGCCTGGGAATGAGCATCGTAAAGAAACTACTCGCCATGATGAACACCAGGCTAAGCGTGAAGAGTGTCTATGGAGAGGGCAGTGATTTTTCTTTTGAAGTCTTACAGCAGGTCGTAAAGAGCAACGAGATCGGAGACTTCACCGAGAGGTACAGGAAGCTGGCCGAGCAGAAGAGCGACTACCATGAGGCTTTCCATGCACCGGATGCGCATATTCTGATCACAGACGACAATGCTATGAACCTGATGGTAGTGACCGGACTTCTGAAAAGAACAAAGATCCAGATCGATACAGCAGGAAGCGGCGCGGAGACCCTTGAGAGGACTAAAGAGAAAAAATACGATATGATCTTTCTCGACCACCTGATGCCTGAGATGGACGGAATAGAAACTCTGCACAGGCTTAAATCGGATAATAAGAACCCGAACCATGAAGGCGTTCCATGTATAGCGCTTACCGCAAATGCTGTATCAGGTGCAAGGGAGCAGTACCTTGAAGCCGGATTTGACGACTATCTGACGAAACCTGTCAACGGACCTAAAATGGAGCTTATGATAAAGCACTACCTGAGACCGGAACTCATACAGGCTGCGGATGATACTTCAGAAGACGAAGAGGCTCCTGACGAGTGGCTGTCTGATTTTCGGAAAATCCCCGGGATAAATGCAGACGAGGCGTTAAAGAACTGCGGCACCGAGGATATCCTGAAAGAGGCTGTAAATGAATTCCAGCTCACTATTCCGGAAAAATCAGACGAAATCGAAGATTTTTTTGCAAAAAAGGACTGGAAGAATTATACTATACGGGTGCATGCGCTGAAATCGTCATCCAGGCTTATAGGAGCTTCTGACCTGTCTGAACTGTCTTATGATATGGAAATGGCAGGCGGGGATTCAGACGAGAGGCAGATAGAAGAGCATACACCGGAACTTTTAGATATGTACAGAGCCTTTGAAGACCTGTTAGTACCGGTGGTGCCGGAACGCACATCAGACATTAAGCCTGAAATCTCAGAGCAGGATCTGCACGATGCGTATGAGGAGCTTAAGACTTTAGTTGATGCTTTTGATTTTGACGGGGCTGACAGGATAATCGGGATGCTTGAGGAGTACCGGATACCTGATAGCGAAAAAAAGAAATGGGATAAGATAAGAGTAATGGAAAAGAACGTAGACCATGATGGACTGATGGAGGTGCTGTAATGGTGGATATGAACACAGATGGGGAAAAATACATAAAAAAGATCATCCTCGCAAGTGATGTAAAGGGCTTTATGGTAAATTCCATCATAAGCGAACTCGAGTCAGACGGAGTAGAGGTTGTGACAGTTCCTGTCGGAGTGACAGTTATCAGCAGACATCTGAAGGAATCAGGCATTATTCTGCTGTATCTGGATGGTACTGATCCAGGTGATGATGTCCTGACATTCCTGCGTGATTCTATAAATGAGAAAAATATTTCTCTTACGGTGGTTGGCAGGGGAGATGACATAACAGGAGTTGAAAAAGTAATCCCCGGATCGATACTTTCAGGGGTATTTGAACGTCCGGTAAATATCTCAGAACTGGGATCGCACTTCAGGGGCATTTTTGAAAAAGATGCAGAGCGCCATGCCAAGAAAAAAATTCTTGTGGTAGACGATGATGGCGTGATGCTTCGCCGTATCAGGGACTGGCTTTCCCCTCATTATCAGGTGTTCATGGTAAACTCAGGAATGAATGCTATCACTTTTCTGGTAAAAAATAAAGTCGACCTGATCCTTCTCGACTATGAGATGCCGGTGACAAGCGGGCCTCAGGTACTTTCGATGCTGAGAAGTGAGCCTGAGACGATGAATATCCCGGTGATGTTCCTTACCGCAAAGGATGACAAGGAAAGTGTCATAAAGGTGCTGTCACTTAAGCCTGAGAATTATCTGCTGAAGACACTGCCGCCGGAGAGGATACTTTCGGAAATCGATGAATTTTTCAAATCAAGGGAGTAATACATGAAGCTTGATCTGACAAAACTGCTGTCCGCTGGAGACGGACAGGAAAAATATACTGTGACTTTTGATATGCCTGTGGTAAAACACTACGGGGAGGATTTTGATATTGAGGAGACATCTCCATTTGATCTCTCTGTGAGAAATGAGTCAGGAAAAAGTCTTACTGTGACGGGACGCACAGAGGTAAAGGTAACTATACCATGTGACCGCTGCCTTAAGGATGTCACTGTAGACTTCCCGGTGGAGATAAATGAGGACTTTGTCATAGAGGATGAGCAGATTGTAACGGACAGTGATGAGAATGCTGATCTGGCAGAGGGCAAGAGTCTGGATGTAGACCGCCTGGTCTATGATCAGATGGAGATGAACTGGCCTGACAAGGTACTGTGCAGGCCTGACTGTAAAGGCCTCTGCCCGGTCTGTGGCCATGACTTAAACGATGGAGGCTGTGGATGCAACAAGCAGGTCTTAGATCCGCGGATGGCACAGTTTTTAGATGTTTTTAACAGTACTAAAAAGTGATTGACAAAAATAGTCTGAAGTTTTATAATGGATGACGTTGTGGGCGGAAGTCTGCCTGCACATTTGATCAGAATATAATACCAAGGAGGTGTAACGTATGTCTATCTGCCCAAAGAACAAATCTTCAAAAGGAAGAAGAGACAAGAGAAGAGCTAACTGGAAAATGAGCGCTCCTACACTTGTCGCATGCCCTAAGTGTGGTCAGCTTATGATGCCGCACAGAGTCTGCAAGAACTGCGGTACTTACAACAAGCGTGAGATCATCGCTGTTGACTGACCGAAAGCTTCGAGATGAGAACGAACGAAGTGAAGTTCGAATCCGAAGCGAGGTCGTTCTTTGAGATTAGTGAGCACGAGCGAAGCTAAGTGCGAACTTAACGAAAAGAACTTCATTTGTTCAATTTGGTTGTGATAAATTCAGGAGTTGCTGGGACTTAAAGTCCCGTCGGGATGTACAATAGAATGTTTTTATCATATATACTTAATGATTGAGGTGTAAGATGAGAAAATCAGTTCAGCCTGAGTACTATCAGGCAACAGTTACCTGCAACTGCGGAAATACATTCGTTACAGGTTCT
>JAQXXU010000065.1 GCA_029226225.1 Lachnospiraceae bacterium
ATAAGATCCCTTGGAGAGTACAAGGTAGATAGGGCAGGGGTGTAAGTGCTGTGAGGCACTGAGCTGACTGTCACTAATAGATCGAAGGCTTGATCAAGAGCACTTAGCGAGGATTACTCGAATCTGTATGAAGTTTTGAAGCGTATCTGCTTCTTTTATATTCCTCGATAGCTCAATGGTAGAGCACTCGGCTGTTAACCGAGTTGTTGTAGGTTCGAGCCCTACTCGGGGAGCTGGTTGAGAGCTGTCTGATTGACAGTTCTTTTTTACTATAAAAAGTGTAGAGCTCGAACCTACAACTGATCTAGAATTATCTGGTTTGTTTTTTCATTTATCAGGAGATCCTCAGATGTAGGATCTTCTTTTTTTTCTCCACAGATATCAAGACCTATGACATCACATGAGGCATACGCTTCTTTAAGTACATCGATCATATCATCGAGGGTATATGGCCCCTGTGTCCAGTCAGTACTGGCATAGCTCGTGTTCATGATATCCTTGTCGAGGGAGATGTATAGGGGCGTGGTGACATTTTTCAGATGCGAAGGGAGATCAGTCAGGCCTACAGAAATAACCTGCTCAGGAAGTGGAGATTCCTCCTCTATGAGCTTCTGATCAACTCCAGCCATGATCACCTGTCTCAGATTCGGAATCGTCTCTGTGGCTTCTCTTACCCAGCCGCCGCACGAGGTGATATTTCCGAATACGGGAGGCTTGGTGTCGGGATGATTGTCTAGAAGTAGAAGTGTGAATGGAATGGTTATTTTTCGCATGAAGAAAAGTGACATATAGTGGTAATTCCCGGAGTCTATAAAGCGTACTAGCGGGATTTCGGGAAGAGCATCTATGCGTCTGCAGATCTCAGAAGCGGCGACATCATCACAATAGCAGTTGGTTCCGGATATGTCAGTCAGGTCTATCATTGGACTTTTGGAGTCATACACTCCGCTCAAATTGAAGTATAAATATTTTACAGTTTCTTTTGACATTTAGCACCTTTTTTTGTACAATATAACTAAAAGATAAGGAAGTTCATAAGAACTTTCTATAGATGATACCAGCAAAGGGGGTATTTTTATGTATCCAGTTATTTCTATAAGCCGTGAGTTCGGAAGCGGTGGACATTCCATTGGAGAAAAAGTAGCAAAGGAGCTTGACATACCATTCCTTGACGGGGAGATTGTCACGAAGACAGCTGAAGAGAGTGGCTACGCTAAGGAACTTATAGAAGAGCAGGGTGAGACGGCATCGGCTGCAAATAAGTGGTTCGACATCTCAGCAGCTTCTGCGATGTACTTCCAGAGCCCACAGGACGAGATCTTCCTGGCACAGAGAAAGGTAATCCTAGATGCTGCGAAGAAGGGACCGTGCGTTATCGTAGGTCGCTGCAGTGATTATATCTTAAGGAACGCTGAGATACCATGTCTGAACATTCTGATCCATGCAGATATGCCGCACAGGATCACAAGGGTACTCGAGAGATACGGTGATATAACGAATGTCGATGTCAGAAAGCGTATCCAGAAGAAGGACAAGCAGAGACGCACGTATTATAGGTACTATACAGACCAGCAGTGGGGAGCTTATCAGAATTATGATCTGGCACTCGACTCAGGAATGCTTGGTGAAGATACCTGTGTTCATCTGATCTGTGAGCTTGCATCTAAAATAGATAAGGAAAACAGCTAAAATGAAGGCGCCCGGTCAGGGCGCTTTTTATTTGCTTACTTCTTCTTCCCAGAAATGAACTGCTGTCTCGATCCAACCCTCTGCGTTAGTATGATATCCCAGACCAACTCCGTGAGGAAGTCCGAAGAATTTGTCATATTTATAGGGGATTCCATTTTCATCCAAAGCTTTTGCCAGGACATCTGAATGAGCGGCAGTAGGCACAAGCACGTCATTTCCACCGCCAAACATATAGACGGGCGGATAGTCCGGAGTGATCCATTTCTGCACACAGAGCGAATCTCTCTTTTTCTTGTTAAAATGACCTTTAGGCCCGAACATATAGATATTGCCGCGTTCGGATAGCCATATGCCCATCAGGGCTACCCAGATGTTCCAGTATGGATGCTTCATCCAGTGATTTATGTTTGTCCAGGGATACCCCATGATAAGACATCCCGGTTTCGGAGCGTTGTACTTCTTATACCCCCAGGCTTTACTGCCAAAAATACCTGCGAGGTTGCCCCCGGCTGAAAATCCTACGACAGCGTAACCATCCATGTCTACATTAAACTGGTCAGCTCTTGCCGAGATGAATCTGACAGCGGCAGCCAGGTCATGCATAGGGGCATGAGAAGAACAGTCAAGTCCCGCTCTGTATTCAAGCACAAAAGCAGTGTAACCCATCTCATTAAGCTTTGCGGCTACAGGATAACCCTCCTTCGTAGTACACAGGTGGGCATATCCGCCGCCAGGACAGACTATGACGCATCGGGATTTTTTTCCAGTATCATTTAAAAATACAGAAAGTCTTACGGCTCCGCGTTTTTTCTTCTCTGCGATCTCCTCAATCGTGTAGACGGGGTACTGGCTGAACCGCCCCTGGCTGCGGAGAAGCTTCATTCTCTGAAGTCCCTTTTTCTTATTGCACGCAAAAGCACCTATCACATACATTCTAACTACTGAAAAAACTGTCAGCAGGAATGAAAGGATAAGATACACTTCAAGTATCTGCAGGAAAGTAAAACCCATGATCCTGAATTGCATAAAATTACTCCGTTACTTTTTGGAATTGCCGATGAAACGCATTTTTTCATCAATAGTATCTGAAGGTGAATCGGTATTTATTTTTACACCTTTGAGCATCAGCTTCGCCTTGCACTGACGGCAGTAGCGCCCTGTAGTGATCGGAGCACCACAGATCTCACAGTAAAGTCCGCTTCCATCAGGGTCTTTGAAGTAAAGTCTCTCCTCACGGACCCATTGATACAGTTTCTTCGGAGGTATGCCGGTGTCCATGGCTGTCTTCGGGAGGCTCGAATCGTGCGTTTCCAGGTATTCACGTACCTTGTCGAAATCAGTCTGATCCTTATTCAGACAGTCACGGCAGATATTCGGTCCGTAACCCGGGTACGCAAAAAGTCTCCCGCACTCAGTGCAGTACCTGAGGTCATAATCTCCGAGTGTCTTCTTATAGAGTCTTTTTCTCTCCTGATCGTAATCTGTCAGCTTGTTCATAGGCCGTTCCTTCCCCTGAATTGACGGCAGGGCCTTTTATAGATCCGGTCAATTATCCCTGCCGGCAAAACGCATTTTTCCATCGTTATTTGACCGGTTGGTGGAATATCCTTTTTTACTGGCTTTCTTCTGGCAGTCAGCACAGAGCTTTCCGGTGCGGATAGGCTTACCGCATACTTCACAACGAAGACCCGATACGCCGGCCCCGAACGAGAGCCTTCCATCTCTGACCCATTTGGTCAGGGTGGCTTCAGAAACTCCAGTAGCCTCGGCAGTTTCCTTCTCGGTGGAATGGTTTTCAGTCAGGTATTTCTTTACCCTGTCGAAATCATCCTGCTCTTTCTGGATGCATTGAGGACAGATGATCTCGCCCTCACCCTTGTATGGAAAAGCTCTGCCACAACGCCTGCAGTACTTTAATTCTGTGTGATTTTTGCTCTCACGGTATTTTTTTAATCTGGCTAAATAATCGCGTCCGTCGTCCATCGAAAGATCCTCCTCTCCGGTTATCAGCCGTGAAGTCCGCGTGCCTGCCTGTCCATATCCTCTACCACGATATCATAGATCTCACCGAGTGAAGCGCAGTACTCAAGCACTTTCCATGGCTCGTTCGTGTGATAGTGGATTTTGATCAGATCCTCATCACCTACGGCTAAAAGGCAGTCACCTTTGAAGTTCTGTACGAAATAATCGTTTATAGCGTCTTCGTCTAAATCTTCTCCATCGATAAGCAGCTGGGTATCATAACGGTACTCTAACATAAAAAATCCTCCTGTGTATTTCTGTCGATACATAGATTATAACCCTTTTAAATAGTTTCTTCAACAAAAAAAGACCCGCCGGAGCAAGCCTTTTTATTTGAAAAATTACTGGTTGTTATTTCTTCTGATCATGGCTCTCTTTCTCTGAAGAGGATCGAGGATCTTCTTTCTGATACGGAGATGCTCAGGTGTTACCTCAAGGAGCTCATCGGTCTCGATAAAGTCAAGTGCCTGCTCAAGTGAAAGAACCTTCGGAGGAACAAGAGTCAGGGCTTCATCAGATGATGAGGTACGTGTATTTGTCAGGTGCTTTTTCTTACAGACGTTGATCTCGATGTCCTCAGCACGGCTTGAAGAACCGACGACCATCCCGGAGTAAACCTTCTCACCAGGTCCGATGAAAAGCGTACCACGGTCCTGGGCTGCGAAGAGTCCGTAGGTGACAGCCTCGCCGGCCTCGAACGCTATGAGTGAACCCTGCTTTCTGTAGGCGATGTCGCCCTTGTAAGGTGCGTAGCCGTCGAAAACGGTATTAAGGATACCGTTACCCTTTGTATCGGTCATGAAGTCGCCTCTGTATCCGATGAGGCCACGGGCAGGGATAGAGAACTCAAGACGGGTATAGCCGCCTGTGATGGAATGCATTCCAAGAAGCTCACCCTTACGCTCTGAAAGTTTCTGGATTACGATACCCTGGAACTCATCAGGAACATCGACGTAGGCTTTTTCCATAGGCTCGAGCTTCTTGCCGTTTTCATCGTAATGATAGAGAACCTCAGCCTTGCTTACTGCGAACTCGTAGCCCTCACGTCTCATCTCCTCGATAAGGACTGACAGATGAAGCTCACCACGGCCTGAAACCTTAAAGGTATCAGGGCTGTCTGTATCCTCTACTCTGAGAGATACATCTGTATTCAGCTCTTTATAAAGTCTGTCTCTGATATGACGGCTGGTCACGTATTTGCCTTCGGTTCCGGCGAACGGGCTGTCGTTTACCATGAAGTTCATAGCTATCGTAGGCTCTGAGATCTTCTGGAACGGAATGGCTACAGGATCACCGTCTGTACCGCAGATCGTATCACCGATGTGAAGGTCGGCGATACCTGAGATAGCAACGATCGAACCAATCTTTGCCTCTTCGACATCGACCTTGTTCAGACCTTCGAACTCGTAGAGCTTCGAGATACGGACATTTTCTTTTTTATCCGGGTCATGATGGTTTACTACTACGGCGTTCTGGTTCAGCTTTATAGAACCGTTTGATACTTTACCGATACCGATACGGCCTACGTAATCATTATAGTCGATAGTAGAGATCAGTACCTGGGTATTGGCATCCGGGTCACCTGTAGGAGCCGGGATGTACTTCAGGATGGCTTCGAAAAGCGGAGTCATGTCCTTCTTCTCATCGCCAAGCTCGTTTATAGCGTAGCCGTCTTTGGCAGATGCGTAGATGAACGGCGCATCGAGCTGCTCGTCAGTAGCATCGAGATCCATGAAAAGCTCAAGAGTCTCATCGACTACCTCTGCAGGTCTGGCACCAGGACGGTCTATTTTATTGATACATACGATGACCGGAAGGTTTAATGCCAGAGCCTTCATCAGAACAAACTTCGTCTGCGGCATAACGCCCTCGAAAGCGTCTACGAGAAGCACAACGCCGTCGACCATTTTTAAAATACGCTCAACCTCGCCGCCGAAATCAGCGTGTCCCGGTGTGTCGACGATATTTATCTTTACGTCTTTATACTTTACGGCTGTGTTTTTTGACAGGATCGTGATACCACGCTCACGCTCGATGGCGCCTGAATCCATGACACGCTCCTGCACTTCCTGATTCTCCCGGAAGACACCGCTCTGCCTTAACAGCTGATCTACAAGCGTCGTTTTACCGTGATCGACATGGGCGATGATAGCGACGTTCCTGATATCTTCTCTTGTCTGAATCATTTTTACACCTCATTTATTCGATTATTAGATTGCAACTTTTATATTATATCACCTGGCACTGACGAACACTATAAGAAAAATGACGAAATTCCTTCAAATAATAAGAAAATTTTAGGCAATCTGACGGCATTCAGTCTTTGCGTAAAGTCATGTTTTGTGATAGAATACTAAAGATTATATTGTAAACGGCAGGAGAACCTGCCGATGTCATAGCGAGGTATTTATGGCAAAAATACAGGTATATTACGGTCCGGGGATGGGGAAAACTTCAGCAGCGCTCGGAAACGCGATAAGGGCCGCCTCGGTGGGGAAGAGTGTCTATATCATACAGTTCCTTAAGGGGCAGCTGGATGAAGAATATTTCAAAAGGCTTGAACCCGAAGTAAAGGCTTTTTCTTTTGAGAGGAGCACGCATAACTTTAACGAGTTAAGCGCAGAAGAGAAAAAGGACGAAAAACAGAACATCCTGAACGGACTCGGCTTCGCGAAGAAGGTCCTGACTACCGGCGAATGCGACATCTTAGTCCTCGACGAATTTTTAGGACTGTCTGATGAAGGGATCATCTCAGAAGAAGCGATGGTGAACCTGATCTCGCTTGGCACAGAATCTATGCAGCTTATTCTCACGGGCACGGTACTGCCGCAGGTCCTTAGAGATAAATGCGATCAGATTTTTAAAATAAGTGATGAAAGTAATAAGTAGAAGGAGAAAAAATGGCTGTTTTTAAAGGAGCAGGCGTGGCCATCGTCACACCTATGAATGCCGACCAGTCGGTAAACTATGACAAACTCGAGGAAATCATCGAAGAGCAGATCGCTGGCGCTACAGACGCTATCGTCATCGTTGGTACTACAGGAGAGGGTTCTACCCTGTCTATGGAGGAGCACAGCGAGTGCATTAAGAAAGCTGTAGAGTTCACAAAGCACAGAATTCCGGTTGTAGCAGGAACAGGAAGTAACTGCACGGCTACGGCTATCCAGCTGACTCAGGAGGCTGAAGAGCATGGAGCTGATGCAGCATTAGTTGTCACACCGTACTATAACAAGGCTACACAGAATGGACTTATCGCTCATTACAGCGCCATAGCTGATTCAACAAAGCTTCCGATGATTCTTTACAATGTCCCGGGAAGAACCGGCACTAATATCGCACCTGAGACCGTAGCGACTTTGAGAAAAACTAAGAAGAATATCGTCGGAGTAAAGGACGCTACAGCTAATCTCGCACAGACTTCAGAGATGATGCGTCTCTGCGACGGAGACCTAGAACTCTATTCGGGCGAGGATGGACTCGTAGTTCCTATCCTTTCACTCGGCGGCATCGGAGTTATTTCAGTAGTTTCAAACGTAGCTCCGCATGATGTACATGAGATGGTCATGAGTTTCTTAAATGGTGATATAGAGAAGGCCAGACAGATCCAGCTTCGTGAGCTTCCGCTTGTAGACGCACTGTTCTGTGAGGTAAATCCTATCCCTGTAAAGACAGCTATGAACCTGATGGGCAAAGAGGTCGGACCTCTTCGTCTCCCACTCTGTGAGATGGAGCCTGAAAACCTCGAGAGACTTAAGAAAGCTATGAAGGATTACGGATTACTATGACACGTATTATAATGAATGGCGCTAATGGCCATATGGGTCAGGTCATTACACAGATAGTTGCTAAGGACGACGACAGCGAGATCGTCGCAGGGATTGACCCATACACTGAGGAGAAAAATGACTATCCGGTGTTTGCTTCACCAGCTGAATGTGACGTGGATGCGGATGTTATCATCGATTTTTCCAATGCGAAGGCGGTAGACGGACTCTTAGAGTATGCTGATAAAAAGCAGATCCCGGTAGTGCTCTGTACGACTGGACTTTCTGATGTGCAGATAGAAAAAGTAAATGAGACTTCAAAGAAAGTCGCTATCCTCCGCTCCGCAAATATGTCACTCGGGATTAACACCCTGTTTGAACTTTTGGGAAAGGCTACGAAGGTTTTCGCCGATGCAGGCTTTGATGTGGAGATAGTAGAAGCCCATCACAACCAGAAGCTCGACGCACCGAGCGGAACTGCCATAGCCCTTGCTGATGCTGTAAATGAAGCAGCCGATGGGAAGTATACTTATATCTATGACAGACACGACAGAAGACAGAAGAGAGACCCGAAGGAGATCGGGATCTCGTCTATCCGCGGAGGTAATATCGTAGGTGAGCATGAAGTGATCTTCGCCGGAGATGACGAGGTCATCACTTTCAAGCATCAGGCTACATCAAAGAGTGTCTTTGCCAAAGGTGCTGTAGAAGCAGCAAAGTTCCTGAAAGGAAAACCAGCCGGATTATATGACATGAGGCAGGTTATTGCAGCAAAGTAGTTCTTAGATAAGAATAAAAAGAGCCGCTGGTAATTAAAAACCAGTGGCTCTTTTTTGTTGCCAGAACTCGATGATTATTTCTCACTCTGAGAGCACTTCTTTTTCACAAATATATCCCTGATCACTGCTGGATGGAACAGTATCAGCAGAGGGAACAGCTCGAGCCTTCCTGCGATCATATCAAAAATAAGAACTATCTTTGATAAGTATGAGAGACAGTCGAAGTTTGCAGCAGGCCCGACTGCCGCCAGTCCCGGACCGATGTTATTATAGGTGGCTGCTACCGATGTGAACGTCGTTACCAGATCTTTTCCCTCTATCGAGACTAAAAGCACTGATACGATAAAAATCGCCAGATAGGTGATAGTGAACACGTTTACGGAGCGGATCACATCGTGCTCAACGCATTCACCGTCCATTTTTATCTTCTTGACGCTCTTCGGGTGAATGTAGGAGTTAGCTTCTTTAAGGCAGGTTTTGAAGGCGATAACAAGCCTAGATACTTTGAATCCGCCGCCGGTCGAACCTGCGCAGGCACCGATAAACATCAGCATCACCAGTATAGCTTTGCTGAATGTCGGCCATAGATTAAAGTCTACAGTAGAATAACCTGTAGTCGTCATGATGCTTCCGACCTGGAAAAATGAAGCTCTTAAGGCGCTTTCTACGGTGTTGAACCTGTCCTGTATGTTGAAGAATATAAAAACAACAGCCGTAGCTATGATACAGAAGTATGCGCGGACTTCTTCCATTTTCAGGCTCTTTTTCGGATCCTTCGCAAGGATATAATAGTAAAAATTAAAATTTACCCCAAACAGGATACAAAAAACTCCGGTAATCCACTGCTGTAGAGGAGTGTAGCTTCCGCAGCTGTCATTTCTGACACCGAAACCACCAGTTCCGGCTGACCCGAAGGTGATGCACAGAGCGTCAAAAACAGGCATTTTTGCGATGATAAGAAGCACCACCTGGACTATGGTCATCCCCAGGTAGATCCTGTAGAGGATGCTGGCAGAACTTCTGATCTTCGGGACGAGTTTTCCGACTGAAGGTCCAGGAGATTCGGCACGCATCAGGTTTATATTCGAGCCGCCTGACATAGGGATTACGGCAAGCAGGAATACGAGAACTCCCATGCCGCCTATCCAGTGGGTAAAGCTTCTCCAGATAAGTGAAGCGTGCGACAGAGCCTCGACGTCTTTCAGTATCGAAGCTCCAGTCGTCGTGAAACCTGATGAAGTCTCGAACATCGCGTCGATGAAGTTCGGAATCTCGCCTGTCAGCATGAATGGGATCGCTCCGACCACTGAGATCAGTATCCAGGAGAGAGCGGTGACTACACAGCCCTCTTTCAGGTAGAACATCGTGTTTTTAGGCTTCTTCCTGCTCGCGAAATGCCCGATCAGAAAGCTCAATACTCCGACGATTATAAAAGCGAAAGTTTCATCCTCACGATATATGATCCCACACACTGTGGGTACGACCATCAGAACTCCGACGATGGCCAGAACTTTTCCAAGCACATATTTGATAATTGCCTGATTCACACAGATACCCCTTTCCTCTTAGGCGAGAATGTCAACTATATCAGAAAAACCGGTATGAGTTGTTACTATCATTACAGTGTCACCGACTTCGATCGTATCATCTCCTGTTGGAAAAATGATACGTCCGTTTCTGTTTATGAATGATACCATCAGGTGTCCGCGCAGCTTCAGATCCTTAAGCGGAGTCCCTGTAGCTGGAGAAGGCTTACCAATCCTGAACTCTATGGCTTCGACAGTGTCGTTGTACATATGATAGAGGGTTTCTATATTTGAATCCATCGATGCCCGTTTTGCTCTTGCATAGGCGATGATAGCTTCGGAAGTGATTTTTCTAGGATAAACTACACTTCCGAGATCTAAGGTATTTATGACATCCTGGAAGGCGAAACGATTTATCTTTGTTACGACTTTGGCATCAGAGACCTGTCTGGCATGCAGTGTGAGCAGGATGTTCTCTTCGTCTATACCTGTCAGCGGTACGAAAGAATCAATGGTCTCGATACCTTCTTCTTTCAGAAGGTCTGCGTTTGTTCCATCGCCATTTATGATGATGGCATTCGGAAGAAGTTCTGAAAGTTCTTCGCAGCGATGGATGTCACGCTCTATTATCTTCACAGATATGTTCTCATGAGTCAGCTGTGAAGCCAGATAATAGGCAGCCTTACCTCCGCCGATTATCATGCAGTCCCTGACATTTGTGGTAGGGACACCTAATGACTTCAGGGCATTTTTTCCATTGTGGCGGGAGGTAACGAAAGAAACCATGTCTCCGGCTGCAAAGATGAAATTACCGTTCGGTATGATGACTTTGCCATCTCTGAAAACCGTGGTAAAAAGCAGATTCTTCGTCTCTTTTGCTACATTATAAACGGCAGCACCGACAAGCTTCGAGTCTTCCTTTACTTTGAACTTTATCATCTGCGCTTCGCCGTGGGCGAAGGAGTTGACCTCAAGGGCACTTGGCAGATAAAGAATCCTGGCGACCTCAAGGGAAGCCTCCATCTCAGGATTTATGATCATGGCAAGCCCGAGTCTGTCACGCAGATAGTTAAGCTCTGAAGAATACTCCGGATTTCTGACTCTCGCGATGGCAGAGCATTTACCTATTCTCGTAGCGACCGTACAGCAGAGCAGGTTCAGCTCATCGGAATCTGTAACAGCGATAAGAAGGTCCGTATCATCGATCCCGGCCTCTTTCTGGACGCTGTAGCTGGCTCCGTTTCCGACGATCCCCATGACATCGTACTGATTTGTGATGTCACCGATCTTCTGTTCGCTTTCATCTATTATAGTGATATCGTTTCCCTCTTTCGAGAGCTGGGCGATAAGGGTATGGCCGACTTTACCACATCCTACTATGATTATATTCAGAGGTTTGACTTCAGAGGGTGCATCTTTTGAAAAAATTCCCATAATCTTTCACCTTACAATGTTCCGAAAATCCTGTCTCCGGCGTCTCCGAGACCAGGGCAGATGTATGCGTCGTCATTCAGCTCTCTGTCCAGATGTCCGATGTAGATCTGAACATCAGGATGATCGTTGTGAAGTCTGATGACTCCCTCCGGAGCAGCTATGATGCACATGAACTTGATCTTTTTTCCACCATGCTGCTTGATGAAGTCGATAGCAGCTGAAGCGGAACCACCTGTAGCGAGCATCGGGTCTACGACTACGATGGTACGCTGCTCTATAGGGCTAGGGAGCTTGCAATAATACTCGTGTGGCTCATGGGTCTTAGGATCTCTGTAAAGTCCGATATGACCGACTTTTGCAGTAGGAACGAGTGAAAGAACACCGTCAACCATTCCGAGACCTGCACGCAGGATAGGGACTACGGCCAGCTTTTTGCCGGCGATGACAGGTGTCTGGCATTTTTCTATAGGAGTTTCCACCTCGATATCCTTAAGAGGCAGGTCTGCTAATGCTTCGAAGCCCTCGAGCATTGCTATCTCGCCGACTAACTGTCTGAATTCGTTCGTTCCGGTCGTCTTATCTCGAAGCCTTGAGATCTTATGCTGGATCAGCGGATGGGTAAGGATCCGCACGTTTTCGAGATTATTACAGTCTTCCATTTGTTTTTGTTACTCCTTTTAAAAATAAAAAACAGAGCGGCTTTCGCGCTCGCAATCAGAAGATATTATAGTAAGTTCATCTGTGTTAGTCAAGGCATGAAAAAAGTCCCCGTTTCCGGGGACCTGAGAGGTTCATGCCTGCACATCTATGTGGCGGTAGAGCTTCTTGGCTATTGAATCCAGAGACTTCATAAATTCGGAATCCTTGCCAAAACTGCTTTCGAATTTCGCCTCGTCTATATTATCGAATGCTGAATCTGACAGCTGCATATATCCGTCACTGTCAAACGAAACGCCCAGGTCATCTAGTTCATCACTGTACTTTGACGTAAGTGATCTCATCTGCTTTGCAGCTTTCCTTGCATCACTGTTTGTCTTATAGGAGGACGATGAGTCAAGCGTGTAATTATACGCATCGGCAAACGACTTCATCTTTTTATAGAAGTTTGCCTTGTCGATCTCATTATCCTCTTCGTCCTCATCACCGTAATCCTCGCTGGCCAGGCTGCTGATGCCTTTGCGAAGGGCTGTAGTATCAGCTATGATCAGCTTAGGCTTTGCGGCCTCCTTACGGCTTGACTTCTTCGACAGCGAAGAATCGGTGGATTTATACAGATTCCTTAAGTAAAGGTTATTTGTGACTGTGTAACTGCTCATTCTGTTAACTCCTTTATTTTTTTATCGGATTTTTCTCTGAAAAATAAACAACCTATGGAAAAAATCCTTCGAATAGGTTATCATATGAAAAGGTTTTTTACAAAAAGGAGCTATAAATGGAACATAAGGAAAAAGTTCTGGTCATTGACTTTGGCGGGCAGTACAACCAACTCGTAGCCCGTCGTGTCAGAGAGAACCACGTGTACTGCGAGATCACCTCGTATAAGACACCTCTTGAAAAAATAAAAGAGATGGAACCTAAGGGTATTATCCTGACAGGCGGTCCGAACAGTGTTTTTGAAAAAGATTCGGCGACCGCTCCGAAGGAACTCTTTGAGATAGGAGTACCGGTCTTAGGTCTCTGCTATGGCGCACAGCTGATGATGCATGTACTAGGCGGTGTTGTAGATCATGCACCGGAGAGAGAGTACGGTAAGACACCGCTTACCGTAGATGATGAGGCAAGTCCACTTTTTAAAGGCTTGCCAAAGAATTCTATCGTCTGGATGAGCCACAATGATTATATAAAGATGCCGGCAGCAGGCTTTCATATCACGTCGCACACTGACAACTGTCCAGTAGCATCAGCTGAGAATCCGTCACAGAAGCTGTATGCAGTCCAGTTTCATCCAGAGGTGCTTCACACAGAGCATGGAAAGCAGATCCTGCATAACTTCGTGATAGATATCTGCGGGTGCTCAGGTGACTGGCAGATGTCATCATTTGCTGAGAAGACCATCGAAGAGCTCCGTGAAAAAATAGGTGACGGCAAAGCTCTCTGCGCACTGTCAGGCGGAGTCGATTCATCAGTTGCAGCAGTTCTCCTCGCAAAGGCTATCGGCAAGAATCTGACCTGCGTATTTGTAGACCACGGTCTGCTTCGTAAGGACGAGGGTGACATGGTATCAAAGGTCTTCGGACCTGAAGGCCCGTATGAGCTGAATTTTGTCAGAGTAAACGCAAAGGATCTCTTCTATAGTAAACTCAAGGGTGTGACGGAGCCTGAGAAAAAGAGAAAGATAATCGGTGAGGAATTCATTCGTGTCTTCGAGCAGGAAGCTAAGAAAATTGGAAAAGTAGATTATCTGGTTCAGGGAACCATCTATCCTGATGTAGTAGAATCAGGACTCGGCGGCGAGTCAGCTACGATAAAGAGTCACCATAATGTCGGTGGTCTCCCTGACTATGTAGACTTCAAAGAGATAGTAGAGCCTCTCCGCTATCTGTTCAAAGATGAGGTACGTAAGGTCGGCCTCCATCTCGGCATTCCGGAAGAACTCGTAATGCGCCAGCCATTCCCAGGCCCGGGCCTCGGAATCCGCATCATTGGAGACATCACCGAAGAGAAGGTAAAGATCGTCCAGGACGCCGACGCCATCTTCCGTGAAGAAATGGAAAAGGCAGGCCTGAATAAAACCGCCGGCCAGTACTTCGCAGCGCTTACGAATATGCGAAGCGTAGGTGTCATGGGGGATGAGAGAACCTATGATTACGCGATAGCACTCCGCGCAGTAAACACCGTAGATTTCATGACAGCGGATATCGTAGAGATACCGTATGAGGTCTTAAAGACAGTGACAAGCAGAATAATAAATGAAGTCAGTCACGTCAACAGAGTGCTCTATGATATCACGAGTAAGCCACCAGGAACGATAGAATTCGAGTGAGAAAAATATTATAATACATTTGCGTAAATATATATTAAGCATTTACATAATATCGGTATAGAAAATTTTTATGACCTTCAGTTCTGCCAGTTTATCTGCTGCCCCTCTACCAGTGGGTAGGTAGCAAGCTCCTTCGAGTCGAGGTCCTCATGGTGCATGTCGACTGCGCTTATCTGGCTGTTCTCGTAGGTAGTGTAGTAGTAGATACCGCGGTCCATGTTGCAGCAGGATGAGTAGATCGTGATCTCGTAGCTGTCCTTGCCCAGGCGGCAGCAGCCTCTCTGCTGTTCGACGGAGCCAAGTATATGGAAGAACTGGCTGATGGATGCTGACTCGTCATCTCCGGAAACGGAGTTCAGACGGGTGAAAGCCACTTTTACAAAGCGGGAGCCGGATGAGAGATCACCTGGAAGTCCGATGCCGCCCATGCCGCGGCTGTAAGCGTCAAGTGAGAGCCCCGGCGCGAAGGTGTCCTCATCAGGTCCGGCGGATACGCCCCTGTAGTCGTTCAGCCTGAACAGCTGATGGTCGAAAGTAGGGTTATTCGTCATAACACCGGTCGGGTTGTCATAGATGTGGATGCCGTCGCGGACTGACTCGACCACTATCTGTCCGGTCTGGTCGGCGATCATCCAGTGAAGCGGTGTGATTGGAAGCTTTTCACTGAATGGGATAGACACCAGGTTGATCCTTGCGAGGAGCTTTCTGGCTTCCTCGAGATTTTTGCACTGTCCGAGTATCCACGGTATGAATTCGAACGGTGTGATATTATCAAGGCCATCCATGCACTCATGGAAATATCCGTTCCCTGGAAAATTAAGCCCTGCCATCGACAGTCCGAACTCATTCGTTGCGTCGTAGTAGAGCGGGTATCCCTCGTTTACAAATGCCATTCCGATAAGGGCATAGTGAGAGATGAGAGTGTCCTTTTTCCGGAAAGGCAGCGGGAAGTTCCGCGGCGTTACAGTAACTGTCTCATGGTAGGAATACTCCAGATCGAGGTTTCTTCCGAAGTAGTGGTCTTTAGTAGCGTAAGTGGCACAGGTGCACATATAGTTTCCTTCCTTCAGGTTATTATCATATCTGTCTGCGATCTTTTCAGAACTATAACCATATTAGCACTCAGCCGGGCCAAAAACAAGCGGAGACAGTTTATTTTTCCCATGATTTACAGCAGAACAGGAAACCGTTGATTTCGACCCTGGGATAATATATACTTTTTTCTGACTAAACAAGTATTTCAGGGATTGGAGTATCATATGAGTTTTCAGGAAATGCTGTATTACTACAGTATGTATAGGCCGGTCGTCACGGTAGTTCTTATTGCGATTAACATCATTGTTTTTCTTATGGAGACTCTGGCAGGCGGCTCTACTAATACAGAAATCGCCATGAAGTTCGGAGCCCAGTACAATCCGTATGTGAGCAGGGGACAGTGGTGGAGACTTTTAACATCCATGTTCATGCATTTCGGTATCATGCATCTGGTGTGCAATATGTATTCGCTGTATTCACTGGGCAGCTCTGCGGAGTATATGCTCGGCGGCGCCAGGTATCTGATCCTGTATCTCCTGTCGGGACTCTGCGGAAACCTTTCGACCTGGTTCGTGGAGAGCAGGACGCATCGATACACGGTCTCAGCCGGCGCGTCAGGCGCTATTTTCGGACTGATGGGGTTCTATCTGATACTGGCGATTCTTCCGCAGTACAGGGACTATGTCTCAGGCACAAATATCATAATCAACCTGGTTATTAACCTTTTCATCGGCTTCACAGACAAACATATCGATATGAAGGCGCACCTCGGCGGACTTGTCGGAGGAATGATCATTACACTTGTTTTCCTGGAGTAAGGCCAGCGTGTATCGGCAGATGATCGGTCTGTTTTACATGATATTTCTTACCATTAGTCCTGTTGTAAGCTGCAGACGCGCACTTGTGGTCGAGAGATTCAGACCGGTCAGCTCGCGAATCTTCTGAAGCTTGTAGTTGATCGTATTTCTATGGACAAACAGCTCATCGGCGGTTTCTTTGACACTGCCGTCGTGGTTCAGATAGCATTCGAGTGTTTTTGACAGATCGGTTCCGTTAGCCCTGTCATAATCATCGATCGGTTT
The DNA here is from genome assembly GCA_029226225.1 of Lachnospiraceae bacterium. Taxonomy (GTDB): domain Bacteria; phylum Bacillota; class Clostridia; order Lachnospirales; family Lachnospiraceae; genus Weimeria. The sequence continues at coordinate 16,315 of JAQXXU010000065.1, forward strand.
TATTGTATTATCATAGTAGTCAGATAGAATGTCCGGATCTTCAATTGACACAAGCAGTCTGTAAAGTCCGAGTTCTGAGTAGAAGACCTTGTTATTATCCAGGTGGCTTCTCTGTTTCAGCTGACAGACAGCACGGGCCTGATTGTAAGATTTGTACAGGCACCTGATGCTTCTCGTGGTTTTCCCAACGCCGATATGATATCCTTCGTTTTTAGAAAGGGCCAGCTTGAGATTCTGCTGCAGGTCTTTGATAAAGGATCTGACCTGTTCTTTACTATAGTTGGCCATAACAGCTACCACTTCATACTCATAGGAGAAAACAGCGAATCTGTCGTAGTTGTGTTCCATATCATAACTCAGTTTGAAAGCCAGACGCTCAGCCCTTTTCAGCTGATCACCGCTTTCAGATGGCCATATAACAGCAACAGTGTATGCCCACTCGGAGGAATAGCCCAGATTCGAGAGGGCGACAGTGTAGAGCTCTGATTGCTGTGGAAAAAATATTACATTTTTAAACGCAGAGGCTGATTCAAAATTTTTCCTGTCATCCGTAGTTATCGCAAAGCAGATAATACGCATAATCTCAGACAGATGTACTCTCCATGGAACCACATAGCACGGAAAATCATGTGAATCGCAGAATTCCTTCACCGGATCATCGACCTTTTCTATATATGGACCGACATTTATTATGACTGCGGAAGCACCATGGTCGAAAATGAATTCGACAAGTCTGAGCAGGTCGGAGCCTGAAGTCGTTCCGATACCTGTTGTCACCGCAATCTCGTTGCCTTCAAGAAAGCGAGAGGCCTCTTCACTTTCAATCATATGAACCCAGGTCACAGGCCGGTCAAGACCATTCTTTCCGGCAACAAGTTCGATATCCAGGTTATAGAGTTTTCCTATTATTTTTTTAACAGAAACAGCCATTAAATCATCACCTCCCAAAAAAAAAGAAGCGCTTTTAATAAGCGCCTTTGCTGATTTATTGATAATAATACTTTCCTTTTGGTGCTGTCAAGTCTTTGTGCCGTGGCACGTTTGATTTCGGGCTGCAGATTATTGCTGCCAGGCTGAGGAAAAGTTTATACTTCTTACATCGAGTAAAGGAAAACAATAAACAATATATAGAAAGGCGGGCAGAAGACTATGTCAGATTACTCAGATGAAATCAAGGAAAAGCAGAAGAAATATGTGCTCCAGTCATGGAATGCACAGAAAAACCTGAATCCGATCCCGATAGAACATTGCGACAACATCTACCTGTATGACTATGATGGTAAACGTTATACAGATATGTCGGCAATGCACGTCAATGTAAATGTAGGATACGGAAACAGGGAGATCAACGAGGCAATCACTGAAAAGCTGAAGAAGTACGCATTCATAAGCGAGGCATATGCGGATAAGGACCGCGCGGACCTTGCGGAACTGATCATCAGCCTGATGCCGGATAACATGGGCAAGGTATTTTTTACAAACGCAGGAGCAGATGCGAATGAAAATGCCATTAAGATTGCACGCATGTATACCGGCAGGAACAAGATATTTTCCAGATACCGTTCGTACCATGGGTCATCCTTTGGTGCTGGCAATCTGACAGGAGAGCAGAGGAGATTCGCGCTGGAGCCGGGAATTCCGGGATTCGTGAAATTCCGTGATCCGTACAGGTATCACGACAATCTTCCTTTTACAGAGGAGGAGTACACGAATTACTGTCTTAATATGTTAGAGGAGCAGATTATCTGTGAAGGTCCTGATAATGTAGCAGCAATAATCATGGAGACTATCACAGGAACAAACGGTATTATCATTCCGCCAAAGGGATATCTGCCGGGAGTAAGGAAACTCTGTGACAAATATGGAATAGTAATGGTTTGTGACGAGGTAATGGCCGGATGGTGCAGGACAGGAAAAATGTTTGCGTTCCAGAATTTTGATGTGAAGCCTGACATTGTTACTTTTGCAAAGGGCGTTACATGTGGATATATCCAGCTCGGAGGAGTTGCTGTATCAAAGAAAATAGCTGCATACTTTGATGATCATGTTCTTTCCTGCGGTCTTACCTATAACGGACATCCTCTGGCCTGTGCAGCAGGAGTTGCCTGTGTCAACTATTACCTGGCTCATAAGATTCCGGAGCATGTGACAAAGGTAGGAAAGGTACTTGGAGAGATACTTGAGGATCTGAAGAAAAAGCATCCTTGTGTCGGCGATGTCCGCTATATCGGACTCTTTTCATGCGTCGAGCTCGTCAAAGATAAGGCCACAAGAGAGCCGCTGATGCCATTTGGTTCTGATCCACAGCATATACTTGCAGATGTTATCGGGATGCTTAAGGAAAGAGGTTTCATGACATTCGGACACAATAACGACATTCTGATCGCGCCTCCTCTTATTATCACAGAGAATCAGATAAGAGAAGAAATGGCGAAAATGGATGAAGTCCTTGGAATCGTAGATGAGAAGTATCTGTAGGGAAAGGAGCTGCCATGTCGTATTTCAGTCTGACACCACGTGTCTTTATCGGGAAAAATGCAATCAATGAGGCAATGCCTTCTATTGAGCAGCTAGGAACCCACGCAATGATAGTTACGGGACCGCATGTCGGAAAATCTCCTATGGTAAAAAATCTTTGTGAGCTTCTGAATGCGTCGAGGATACCTCATGTGGTTTTTGATGAGATCACGGGAGAACCAACTACGGACATGATTGAAAAAGGCGCCGGAATCTACAGGAATAACGGCTGTGATTTTCTTATTGGAATTGGAGGAGGAAGTCCGCTTGATTCAGCCAAGCTGATCGCGATCGCAGCTGAGGGCGACAGAGATTTCGTGAGCCTGCAGGGAAAGAACATAGAGGGTGATATTCCTCCTGTTGCTGCTATTCCAACAACAGCCGGAACCGGATCAGAGACCACTAAGTTTGCAGTGATCACTGATCCTGACAAAAACCTGAAAATGCTGCTTCGTAGTGAAAAGATTGTTCCACAGATAGCAGTGCTTGATGAGTCTGATACTCAGGATATGCCGAAGTCAGTCACGGCAAGCACTGGACTTGACGCTCTGACTCATGCTGTAGAAGCCTATACATCGAAAAAATGCTATAAGCCGGTGGATTCAATTGCAGTTACTGCTACGAAGCGGATTCTGAAATATCTTCCGAAGGCTTATCATGACGGATACGATACCGAGGCCAGAAGACAGATGATGCTCGCAGCGTTTGAGGCAGGAATCTGTATTAATAACTCATCGGTTACGATAGTGCATGGGATGAGCAGGCCGATCGGAGCACTATTCCATGTACCGCACGGCCTTGGAAATGCGATGCTTATCACAGAGGCCCTGGGGTTTGTTGCTGATAGCGCGTACAGCAGATTTGCGTCTCTCGCCAGGGAGACGGGGACAGCGACAGAGGAGATGACCGACAAGGAAGCCGCAGCTTCTCTGATCTCTGCTATTGACGATATGGTCAGGATCTGCAAGGTACCTACTCTACGCGAGTACGGAATTGGTGAGCAGGAGTTCATGCAGGCAGTGCCAAAGATGGCAGCGGATGCCATAGCATCGGGAAGCCCGGCAAATTCGATGCGGGAAGTGAGTGCGGAGGACTGCGAGAAGATCTACAAAAGCGTTTATCTGGAATCCGGAGCTGACAAAACAATCTCATGCACGGCATAGCCGGATGTAAGCCATGGCACAGTCACATTTGTGCCGTGGTGTATTGATTCATCTGAATCAGAATTGTATATTTATTTTCATAAAAAGGACATAGCAATGGCGCTAGACAGGGCGGTATTGCTGTGTCCCTTTTTTTTCCAGCTTATTAGCTGCCAGAGTAGGATTTTTAAGGAGGATGCCATGATGGAAATGCAGAAAAACACACAGGAAGAAATAGTGATCAGGCATTTGGGCGTGACATTTAAGGATAATGCAGGAAATGATGTATCAGCTGTTGAAAATGTCAGCCTCAATATCAATAAAGGCGAGTTTATTTCACTCCTGGGTCCTTCGGGTTGTGGAAAGACGACTCTCCTCAGATGTGTGGCTGACTTGCAGGAGCCAACGGACGGAGAAGTCAGGATAGAAGGTATGACGCCGAAGGAGGTCAGGCTGCAGCATAAATTCGGATTCGTATTTCAGCAGCCGGTACTGTTTGACTGGAGGACAGTAAGAAAAAATGTCGAGCTTCCGCTTGAAATGATGTACCAGAGTAAAAAACAGAGGTATGAGCAGGCAGACAAAATGCTCGAGATGGTTGGCCTCAAGGATTTCGCAAATCACTATCCAAGGCAGCTGTCAGGAGGAATGCAGCAGAGAGTCAATATCGCAAGGGCTCTTGGAATCAGACCGGATATACTGCTGATGGACGAGCCATTTTCAGCGCTTGATGAGTTCACAAAGGAAAAACTCCATCTAGATCTGCTGAGAATATGGAGAGAGACTAATAAGACAGTACTTTTCGTAACGCATAACATCCAGGAAGCAGTGTTTCTCTCGGACAGGGTGTGCGTGCTCTCCCCACATCCGGGAAGGCTTTCAGCAATTATTGATATCGATCTCGAAAGACCGCGTACTCTCCAGATGAAAGAGACAGCTCATTTTAATGAACTTGTATCAGAAGTAAGGAACAGTTTTGAAGGAGGCAGTGTTTGATGAAAAAACTAGCACAGAAGAAAAGCTTTCAAACCATTTTCTGGATAATCCTCGTGATAGCTGTATGGGAGATCTTTGCTTCTATTGTGGAACAGACACAAAGAATGCCAGACAACATTATGCCGCATCTGTGGCAGATAGCCGCGGCGGCTGTATCGACAGACAAGGTGTCGGGTGGCATGACAGCCACTCAGGTCGTCCTTACAAGTGCTTCAGCTACCCTCCTTCGTGCGCTTGGAGGATTCCTGATAGGAGCTGCAGTAGGATTTGTACTTGCGTTGCTTATGCAGATGTCTGGAATAGTCGAGAAAATGATATTTCCGTATCTGATGCTGATTCAGCTGATTCCTGTTATAGGAATGGCGCCGATCATCCTGGCAATCACTAAGGACATAAACCAGAGCCGACTGATCATAGCGGCGATATTAAGCTTCTATCCGGTGGCTACAAATACATTGGCAGGATTCAAATCGGTGGAAAAGGAAAAGTATGATCTGATGTATACCTATGCAGCTAGCAGAAGACAGATATATACGAAGGTTATTATCCCTACTACGATACCCTATATGTTCACCGGTCTGAAGATCGCGGCGCCGATGGCGATAACTGCGTCAATCCTCGTAGATACCCTTCAGGGAGACGGGGGACTCGGATGTATGCTTTCGCAGGCATTGAGACACGCCATGAATATCTATGTGTTCTGGCTTATCGTATTCTTCAGCGCGTTCATAGGAGTATTCAGTACATACCTGATAGGCTGGATCGAGAAGCTGGTTTCACCGTCAGAGAGGGCTTTGCTTTTTGCAAAGCATTCATCTAAAAAAAAATTGAAGCCAGATAAAAACAGGTCACATTTTTCAATGAGGCCGCGCAAACTCGCAGTGTACCACGAAACAGATGCAATGTAATAAATGGAGGTGATCAGATGGCTGATTCAGTTGTATATCAGAAGAAGATAAAACGTAAGAAGAGCCTGTATTCAAGGATAAAAGAGAGCAGGAAATGCCAGAATATCCTGACTGTTGTTCTTCCGATACTGTTCGGGCTCCTGATATTTGTGCTGTGGCAGACTAAGGTGCTGCATGCGATGATGCACACCGATACTTTCACACTTCCGGTTCCGACCAGGATAGCAAAGCTGTTCGGCGAAAACATGTCAGATGTGCTGGCAAATATGAGATCAACGGTCCTTGTGGCTTTTATCGGTCTTATCGCAGGCAGCATTATCGGATATCTGGTGGCTGTGATAGCCTCAATCTTTCCGAATATGGGAAAGGGAGGATTAAATATTATCGGAGCTTTTGCTTCAATTCCTGTAATTGCTCTGGCCCCGGTCATGAATAACTGGACCAGAAATATTTCACCGGATGCGAATACCAGAAGTACTGTTGCAAAGATACTTGTAGTTATGCTGATCGCGGCAGCGGATATGTGTCTGAATGCCTACAGAGGCCTTACGGAGCTGAAGCCATATTCGGAAGATCTGATGAAGACATATGCGGCTTCGGGCTTTACGATTTTTGTGAAGCTCAGGCTTCCGAATTCGGTACCGTATATTTTTACAGCGCTTAAGGTTTCAGTTCCAGCCAGCATAATGACAGCAATTGTCAGTGAGTATTTTGCTGAATATATCATTGGAGTCGGCCGTGAGATCAGGGAGAACATAGTGCTTTCACAGTATTCGATAGCATGGGTATATATATCCGCTGCCTGCATCATCGGCATTGTATCCTATATTATCCTGATGATCATCCAGTCTGTTGCGCTTAAGCGCTACCACTGATGACATATATAAAAGAAGGGCAGAAAAACGGCATCTAGACAAGGAGGTAATGATCATGAAAAGAAGAAAAGTGCGAAGATTAATGAGTATTCTCGCAATTACAGCAATGGTTGCAACATCAGCTGTGGGATGTGGATCGAACAGCAGCAGTTCCTCACAGAACTCTTCTGGTAACACGTCAGCTAGTGCGGATTCCTCAAGCAAAGTATCCCGAACAGGTACTGCTACGATGACAAATGAAGAGATCATAAAGAAAGCTGCCAGTGAAGGAAAAATCGGAAACTGGGGCCTTGGTAATGAATACGAGGTTTTAGCCCTGCTGGGAAAGTATAACCTTCCGACTAAATATCTGAGTGAGGATTTCACGATGGACGGCTTTGATAATGATTCCATCACACTGGCTTCGGCTATGACCTATAACGAGCTCGGACTTGTGCAGAACTCTTACGATGGCGGCTATGGCTACGGAAATGATATCGGAATCATTGATATGAATGATGAAGGTGTGGCCATGATGGAGGACAATATCTTCTGTACGAAGGATTTTGCGAAGAAGAATCCTGAGACAGTCAAGGCATTCCTTTATGCGTCTATCAAGGGCTGGAAGGATGCTATAGCAGATCCGAAGGCAGCAGCACAGACAGTGTATGAGGCTGGATCCTCGGTATCACAGGATCATCAGAATTACATGGCTAGTGAGGTCGCAAAGCTCGTAACGACTGATACGAAGGGCAACAAGGTTACAGACATCGGTAACATGGACGATGATGCGATGCAGCAGACTCTTGACATAGCAAAGAAGTATGTGAAGCTCGATGACTCATCAGCGCAGGAAAAACTGCAGAACACTACTCTCGATGACATCAGAGACAAGCAGTATCTTGAGGCAGCAAAGAATTCTGACGGAAAATTCAGCCCGGAACAGAAGAAAGTATCAATTCAGCTTAAGTGGCTGCCACAGGCACAGTTCATGGGATATTACGTAGCACAGGCCAAGGGTTACTATAAGGATGTTGGCCTTACTGTAAAGATTGTATCCGGCGGCGGAGATATTTCAGAGACCACAGCTGTTAACAACGGACAGGTTGATTTCGGTGTCACCTGGGAGACTAACCTGGCATCAGCTGATGCAGGCGGAATGAATCTTCTTGAAGTCGCACAGATCTACCAGAGATCCGGACTTGTACTTGTGTACAAGCCTGAGAATTTCCAGAAATAAGCAACCAGAAAAGAGGCAAAAATGGATCTTCTGATTAAGAATGGAGAGATAGTCACACCGTCGGGACGTTTCATAGCGGACCTGGCTGTGGATGACGGAAAAATAGCAGCTATTGGCAGGAATCTTGATGTTCAGGCTGACTCTACAGTGGACGCGAGCGGAAAGATGGTGCTGCCGGGAGCGATTGACGCTCATACACATATGCAGATGCCGTTCGGAGGAACGGTATCTGCGGACAGCTATCTCTCAGGAACAAGAGCTGCAGTTTGTGGAGGAGTCACTACTATATTTGACTATCCTGTACAGCACAAGGGTGAGACAATACTCGGACTCGTCAATTCAAAGAAAGAGATCTGCGAGACTGATGCCTGCTGCGACTACGCATTTCACTGCTGTATAACAAACCTTAATGGCGGGGCGATACTCGATGAAATGGCACAGGCTGTTAAGGAAGGCATCACAAGCTTCAAATGCTTCCTTGTTTACAAAAAGGAAGGCATGATGGTTGATGACGGCATGCTGGCTACCTTACTCGAGAGAGCAAAAGAACTTGGGGCTATGATAAATGTCCACGCAGAAAACCCTGATCTGATCGATCTTCGTACAGCAAAATATCTGAAGGAAGGTAAGACATCAGCATGGTATCACTATATGAGCAGGCCTGAATTCGTAGAGGCTGAGGCTGACAAGAGAGTAGTGCACTGGGCTACACACCTTGATACACCGGTGTATCTGGTGCATATGGCTGACAAGGAAGGACTAGAGGCCTGCATCAAGGCTAAAGAAGAAGGACATACGGTGTATGTAGAGACATGTCCGCAGTATCTCGAGTTTACATGTGACGTCTATAAGAGAGAGGATGGCAGAAACTTCGTATGTTCTCCTCCTATGAAGGGCCAGGAGAGTCAGGATGCTCTCTGGAAGGCTATAAAAGCAGGATTTATAGATACAGTTGCTACCGATCATTGCCCGTTCATGCAGGCAGAAAAGGACTGGGGCAAAGATGACTTTACAAAGATTCCGAATGGATGTCCTGGAGTTGAGAACCTGTATCCGTATATGCTTGATGCGGCAAACAGCGGCAAGATTACTTTTGAAAGAGCAGTTGAGCTCTGTTCGTCAAATCCGGCGAAGATCTTCGGATGTAAGGACAAGGGCTCGCTCGAGATTGGTAAGGATGCTGATATAGTTATCTACGATCCTGAGAAGGACTTTACAGTACATGTGGATAATATGCATTCTGATTATGACAACACGATCTGGGAAGGAAAAAAGTTCCATGGTTACCCTGTAAAGACATTTCTTCGCGGCAAGCTTGTATATGACAATGGTGAGTATGTAGGCAAGCCGGGTGATGGAAAATTCGTAAAGAGGGTGCCACGGAGCTGATGGTGAGCATATGGCTTATGAAGAAATCATTCTGAGAGAGGAGAGCAGCCGGTGTCTTCTTTGCATAGATGCTTCATGCGAGAAGGCCTGTCCTGAAAAATACAGAGTATCGGACGCCGTGAGGTCAGTCAGATTTGAAAACATTGATGGAGCCTTAACCGTGGTAGATGCCTCAGTATGTGCAGGGTGTGAAGGATACTGTGAAAAAAGCTGCCGCAGAGCAGACATTGACAGACCTATCGGGATAAAGAGTATTTTCCGGGCGGCAGCTGTTAAAGCAGGGGTCAGCCATACGGAGACTGTGAGGGCAGATCTTTCAGTCACATCTATGGGGGTCCGGTTCGAAAATCCATTCCTGCTTTCTTCATCAGTCATTGGCAGCAACTATGAGATGGTAGCAAAAGCCTTCAGGATGGGCTGGGCCGGAGTCGCATTCAAGACGATCGGTATGTTTATCCCGGAGGAGACATCACCAAGATTTGCGGCTCTTTCCAAAGAAGAGAATACATTTGTCGGTTTTAAGAATCTCGAGCAGATTTCGGATCATTCGCTTGAGGAAAACCTCGGATTTTTAAAAAGGCTGAAGGAAGAATTTCCGACAAAAGTGATCATTGCCTCTATCATGGGCAGAGATGAAGAGGAATGGACAAAGCTTGCAGAGCTTGTAGAAGAGGCAGGAGCAGACATTATCGAGTGCAACTTTTCCTGTCCGCAGATGGTTGGCGAGGGTCTGGGAAGTGATGTCGGCACTGATCCGGATCTCGTCAGACGATATACGGCTGCGGTTAAGAAAGGCAGCAGGCTTCCGGTACTGGCAAAGATGACACCGAACATCACGAGGATGGAGAAACCGGCAGAAGCTGCTGTAAGAGCCGGCGCTGATGGTATTGCAGCGATAAACACCATAAAGAGCATTATGAATGTGAGCACAGATGACGGAGTTTCCGCTCCTGCAGTCAGAGGCAGGAGTGCAGAGAGCGGATACTCAGGAAAAGCCGTCAAGCCGATCGCACTGAGGTTTATCAGGGATCTGGCATCAGATTCGGCTCTAAGAGGAGTTCCGATCAGTGGTATGGGCGGTATAGAAACCTGGCGTGATGCATATGAATTCATTGCTCTTGGCTGTGATACCGTGCAGATCACTACAGCGGTCATGCAGTACGGATACCGGATCATAGATGATCTGAAGGATGGACTCAGCAGGTACCTGGCCAGTCGTAATACTGAGTCTGTCAGACAGCTTAAAGGATCCGCTCTGGACAAGGTCGTCCCGGCGGATGAGCTCGACAGATCATCTGTTGAGTATCCAAGGTTCATTACAGACAGGTGTGTTGGCTGCGGCAGATGTTATTTATCCTGTTATGACGGCGGGCATCAGAGCATTACGATGCATCCGAAAACGAAAAAGCCGGTAATGGATCCGACAAAATGTGTAGGCTGTCAGCTCTGCGTGCTGGTGTGTCCGGCAGACGCTATAGAGCCGGGAGTCAGAAGGCAGTTATCAAATTAATTTTTTATAGAGAGGATGGCGCATACTATGTATAAGTGCAGCTTAGAAAGAATGAAGGACATGATTCAGACATTTTCTAAATACGGAGATGCCGGACATGGAGGAATTACAAGATATTCTCTTTCACCTGAAGCTATTCAGGCCAGGAAGGAATATCAGAGAAGAATGGAAGCCATAGGTGCTGAGATTGAGGTTGATGATGTCGGTAACATGTATGCCACAATCCCGGGTTCCGATCCGAATGCCAAGAGGATCGTGATGGCTTCACATGTTGATTCAGTAAGAAACGGCGGTAACTACGATGGTATTCTCGGTGTTATGTCGGCTATGGAAGTACTTACGACTGTTGTCGAGCAGAAGATTCCTCATAAGCATCCTCTCACTGCAATGATCTGGACAAATGAGGAAGGATCTCTGTATCCGCCTGCCATGATGTGCTCAGGAATTGTCTGCTATGATTACCTTCCTGATCACATCAAACCTAGCTTCAGATATGAGGATATGATGGCTTCAAAAGATATTCTGACAGGAAAGACTACCTTTGGTGAAGCCCTTGAGAAGTCAGGATATAAGGGCGACAAGAAATACAGACTTAGCCCGGACAGGTATAAGTGCTATTTCGAGACGCATATTGAGCAGGGACCTATCCTTGAGGATAATGGCAACGACATAGGTGTCGTTGACTGTGTACTTGGAATGTTCATTGATAAGATTGCCTTCTACGGCCAGACTACTCATGCCGGTACTTTCCCGATGGGAAAACGTCGTGATGCCTTCTATGCTGCTTCTCAGGCACTGCAGTATCTGCACACTGAGATCGATAAGCTCGGCCATCCTGAACTGGTATATACTACAGGTGAGGTTGTCTGCCACCCGAATGTCCACACCTGTGTTCCGGATTATTTCGATTTTTACCTCGATGTAAGACACGAGGATCCGAAGGTGCTCGAGCAGGTTCTGAACATAGTAAAGAGTCTCGAGTCAAAGAACTGGGCTGGATGCCAGTGCAAGGTTGAACGTGGCTGGAACAGAGATACCGTTTACTGGGATAAGAAGTTAGTAAGCTATGTCAAGGAATCATGCGAGGAGCTGGGCGTTTCTCATCAGTATATCCATTCAGGTGCTGGTCATGATGCGCAGTTTGCTGCTTATGTGCTTCCTACTACTATGATCTTCGTGCAGTCAAAGGATGGTCTTTCTCATTGTGAGCCTGAGTACTCCAAGCCTGAGCATTGCACAGAAGGTGCTTCTGTTATGCTTAACGCGGTTCTCAAAGCAGACAAAGATGACTGATAAGAAGCCAGAGTGAAATGAGGTGAAGCCATGAGTCCATATATCATAACTATTGCCAGAGAATTCGGGAGCGGCGGCAAGGAAATCGCGTTGCAGTTATCTGAGCTGCTGGGAATCCCCTGCTACGAAAGACAGCTTATTACACTAGCGTCAGACAAGAGCGGCATTGATGAGAGCCTTTTTGTAGAAACTGATGAAAAGCTGCGTGGTGCTCAGATTGCAAATTTCCTGAGAAAACAGCCGTCTCCGGTTGTGGTCGAGCCTCATGAGAAAGGTTTTATTTCAGATGTGAACCTGTTTAACATCATGGCCGATGTCATCAGGACACTGGCGCAGACTCAGAGCTGTATTATCGTAGGAAAATGTGCGGATGTGATCCTGAACTCCTATCCGAATGTGATATCGCTGTTCATTGAAGCACCACGACACGCCTGCGTAAGGTCAATCATGAAAAAGCTGAACGTTTCTGAGAAGCGTGCCAAGTACCTCTGCCAGAAGACAGACCAGTACCGTGCCAGATACTACAATTTCTATTCGGGCGGAGCTGAATGGAAAAATCCAAATAACTACGACTGCATCCTGAATAGTGAAAGGATTGGCCGAAGGCAGTGCGCAGAGCTCATCATGGCTTATGCGAAGCAGCGCTTCGGATCAGATGATCCGCAGAAAACTGCAGAGTAAATCCTGATATATTTTTCCGGGCAAAGAGAGAATTCTTTGTCCGGATTTTTTCATCCATTCGTCAGCATCCCTATCCCCTTCATTATTATACATGTGCCTTTCTTCGAAAGGCATCAAAGTGGTTATGAAACACAGCTTCTGGCCTTTCGATTTTTCTAATTTCCTGTTATTCTTATAGTGAGGGCCTGGCATACTACACAGCACGTGGAGGTGAGTG
>JAQXXU010000066.1 GCA_029226225.1 Lachnospiraceae bacterium
GAGGAGACTTCGAGCATGGCTGCAGAGCTCGACTCGGAAGTAAATCAGTCCCGCGAGCTTATCGCAGACCTCGAATCGAACCTGAAGGAATTATCCGACGCTATGTCGATGTTCCAGGTATAACCATTGAAAAAATGTCCGGCCCGGCGAAAGGGGCCGGACTATTTTTGTGCTTGCATAATCGAGCATTTGTGATAGAATATGTAAGGGTGCGCCCGGACCCCTTTAAAGGACGTGCCCGTAAAAGAAAACTATTTTTATAGGAGGAAATCAAATGGCAAAGAAGTGGGTCTACAAGTTTGAAGAAGGCGGTGCAGACATGCGTAATCTTCTCGGCGGAAAAGGTTGTAACCTTGCTGAGATGACTCATTACCTGCATATGCCGATTCCACACGGCTTCACGATCACAACAGAAGCATGTACAGAGTATTACAATAACGGAAAGGGCCTTACAAAGGAGATCACCGATCAGATCGAGGAAAACCTTAAGTGGCTCGAGGAAGTAAACGGAAAGAAATTCGGAGATCCGGAGGATCCGCTTCTTGTATCAGTTCGTTCTGGTGCTCGTGCATCAATGCCTGGTATGATGGATACCATCTTAAACCTTGGACTTAACGATGTAGCAGTTGAGGGCTTTGCAAAGAAGACCGGCAACCCAAGATTTGCTTATGATTCATATCGTCGTTTCATCCAGATGTACTCAGACGTTGTTATGGAGGTTTCCAAGTCTCTCTTCGAGAAAGAAATCGACGATGTCAAGGCTAAGAAGGGCATCAAGTATGATGTCGAGATGGATGTAGATGACTTAAAGGAGCTCGTAAAGAGATTCAAGAAGATCTACAAGGACGCTCTTGGAAAGGACTTCCCGCAGGATCCACAGGATCAGCTTATGGGAGCTATCCTCGCAGTATTCCGTTCATGGGATAACCCACGTGCTATCGTATATCGTCGTATGAACGATATCCCTGGTGACTGGGGAACAGCCGTAAACGTTCAGACCATGGTATTCGGTAACAAGGGTAACACATCAGGTACTGGTGTTGCATTCACCCGTGACCCGGCTACAGGTGAGAAGGGTATCTTCGGTGAGTACCTCCTCAACGCACAGGGTGAGGACGTTGTTGCAGGTGTTCGTACACCGCAGCCTATCAGCACTCTTGCAGATGCTATGCCAGACGTATACAAGCAGTTCATGGAGCTCGCTGAGGGCCTTGAGAATCACTTCCATGATATGCAGGATATGGAGTTCACCATCGAGGAAGGAAAGCTTTACTTCCTTCAGACACGTAATGGTAAGAGAACAGCTCAGGCAGCTATAAAGATCGCCTGCGACCTCGTAGATGAGGGACAGATCGATGAGAAGACAGCTGTTACACGTATCGAGGCAAAGAGCCTTGACCAGCTGCTTCACCCTGTATTCGATCCAGAGGCTCTTAAGGGCGCCAAGAAGATCGGACAGGCTCTTCCAGCATCTCCTGGAGCTGCAGCAGGTAAGGTCGTATTTACCGCTGAGGAAGCTAAGGCTTTAGGTAAGGGCGGAAAAGGTGAGAGAGTCATCCTTGTTCGTCTTGAGACTTCACCAGAGGATATCGAAGGTATGAGCGCTGCTCAGGGTATCCTTACAGTACGTGGTGGTATGACATCACACGCAGCCGTTGTTGCCCGTGGTATGGGAACCTGCTGTGTATCAGGATGCTCAGACATCACAAATATCGATGAAGAGAAGAAAGAGTTCACTCTTGATGGAATTACTTTCCATGAGGGAGATTACATCTCACTTGATGGTTCTACTGGAAACATCTATCAGGGTGATGTTAAGACAAAGGAAGCTTCAGTATCTGGTGACTTCGCTCGTGTAATGGGCTGGGCTGATAAGTACAGAAGACTTCAGGTTCGTACAAATGCCGATACTCCGCGTGATGCTAAGAAGGCACGTGAGCTTGGTGCTCAGGGAATCGGTCTCTGCCGTACAGAGCATATGTTCTTCAACGGAAACAGAATCGATGCATTCCGTGAGATGATCTGCTCAGATACATTAGAAGAGAGAAAGACAGCTTTAGCAAAGATCGAGCCGTATCAGGAAGATGACTTCAAACAGCTCTATGAGGCTATGGAAGGCGATCCTGTTACTATCCGTTTCCTGGACCCACCTCTTCATGAGTTCGTTCCACAGACTGAGGAAGACATCGAGAAGCTTGCTAAGACACAGGGTAAGACAGTTCAGCAGATCAAGGACATCATCGCTGGCTTAAAGGAGTTCAACCCTATGATGGGTCACAGAGGATGCCGTCTTGCTGTTACATATCCTGAGATCGCTGAGATGCAGACTACAGCTGTTATCAAGGCAGCACTCGCTGTAAAGAAAGAGCATCCGGACTGGAACATGGTTCCTGAGATCATGATCCCACTCGTTTGCGAAGAGAAAGAGCTTAAGTTCGTTAAGAAGACAGTCGTTGAGACAGCTGACAAGCTGATCAAAGAGGCTGGTTCTGATATGAAGTATGAAGTAGGTACCATGATCGAGATCCCAAGAGCTGCTCTTACAGCTGATGAGATCGCTAAGGATGCTGAGTTCTTCTGCTTCGGTACTAACGACCTTACTCAGATGACATTCGGTTTCTCACGTGATGATGCTGGTAAGTTCCTGGATTCTTACTATGAGGACAAGATCTTCGAGTCTGATCCGTTCGCTCGTCTTGATACAGACGGTGTCGGCAAACTCATGAAGTTCGCTGTTGATAATGGTAAGAAGACTCGTCCAGAGCTTCACTGCGGTATCTGCGGAGAGCACGGCGGAGATCCTTCATCAATCGAGTTCTGCGATGAGATCGGTCTTGACTATGTATCATGCTCACCGTTCCGTGTACCAATCGCTCGTCTTGCAGCAGCACAGGCAGCAATCAACCACGAGAACTAATAGAGTTCAAAACTCTGAATACTTAGTTCAGAGTTTATAATACAGGAAACTCCCTGGCCACTTTGTAGTGGCTGGGGAGTTTTTTGTATGCAAACATCAGTGGTAAAGTCCGCGTGATGCTTGCTGTATGGGACAGCCCGATTTCGTGTCTGAATGTGGTAAAGCCCGCGTGGCGGCATGCGTGCATCGGGACCGGGCTCACGGCCACCCACGGAAGTCAAATTACTTCCGGAGACGGCGGCCGTGACGGGCCGATGCACGACGTGCCGACAGGTAGCGGGCGTCACAGTCACTGCATCACCGCATCATCACTGGCGTCACATAAAAATCTCTTGAAAAGAGCATGCTCCTGTGCTATAATTTATAACCGATTGCACGGGCGTATTGTCTTTATCGGGAAATGCCCGGATGTTTAGGAGGAAAAAACACAAATGAGCGTAAAGGTAGAAAACTTAGACACAAAGAATATGTCAAAGATCACCGTGGAGGTGCCGGCATCAGAGCTTGACAAGGCATTAAAGCAGGCATATGACAGACAGAAGTCGAGAATCTCGATCAGAGGCTTCCGCAAGGGCCATGTACCAATGAATGTTATCGAGAAGGTATACGGCGATGACGTATTTTATGAGGATGCAGCCAATATCCTTGTGTCACAGGAATATCCGAAGGCTTATGATGAGTCCGGACTTGATATCGTATCATCCCCGAAGATCGATATAACTCAGATAGAGAAGGGTAAGGACTTCATTTTTACAGCAGAAGTAGCCACAAAGCCAGAGGTAACGCTCGGAAAATACGAGGGAGTCACAGTTACAAAGATCGACACCTCAGTTACAGATGAAGAAGTAGAGAAGGACATCGAGGCGCAGCTGAAGAGAAATGCCCGCGAAGTCACAAAGGACGGCGCAGCAGAGAACGGAGACAAGGTCATCATCGACTTTGACGGATCAGTAGACGGTGAGCACTTCGATGGCGGAAAGGCTGAGAACTATAAGCTTGAGCTTGGTTCACACTCATTTATCGATAACTTCGAGGATCAGATAGTAGGACACAAGGCTGGAGATGAGTTCGACGTGAATGTCACCTTCCCTGAGAACTACCAGGAGAAGAGCCTTGCAGGAAAGGCAGCAGTATTTGCCATAAAGCTTCATGAAGTAAAGACAGACGAGGTTCCTACGCTTGACGACGAGTATGTATCAGATACTACAGATTTCGATACAGTAGATGACTACAAGGCAGACGTAAAGAAACAGCTCGAGGTCAGAAAAGAGAACGAAGCAAAGCGCACGAAGGAAGACGAAGCCCTGACAAAGATCGTAGAGAAGTCAGATATGGATCTGCCGGATGCCATGGTAGACACCCAGGTGAACAACATCATCCAGGACTACAGCAGAAACCTCGCACAGAGCGGACTTTCATTCCAGCAGTTCCTTCAGTATTCAGGACAGACTATCGATAAGTTCCGTGAGAACACCAGACCAGAGGCCATCAAGCGTATCAAGACCTCTCTCTGCCTTGAAAAAATAGCTGAAGAGCAGAATCTTGAGGCTACAGACGAGGATGTCGATAAGAGAATTGACGACATGGCAAAGCAGTATAACATGAAGGCCGAAGACTTAAAGAAGACTATCCAGGACGACGAGCTCGATACATTCAAGGAGCAGATCAAGATGGAGAAGGCCATTGATTTTGTCATGGATCATGTAAAAGAGAGAGCAAAGAGAAAGTCAAAGAAAGACGAGGAAACAGCAGACAAGGAGGACTAAAGAATGGCATTAGTACCTTACGTCATCGAGCAGACCTCACGTGGAGAGAGAAGCTATGACATCTATTCGAGACTTTTAAAAGACAGGATCATCATCCTCGGAGAAGAGGTAAATGAATCATCAGCTTCAGTTATAGTAGCTGAGCTTCTTTTCCTCGAATCCCAGGATCCGAATAAAGACATCCATCTGTACATCAATTCCCCAGGTGGAATGGTTACAGCAGGATTTGCCATCTATGATACGATGCAGTACATCAAGTGCGACGTATCTACTATCTGCGTAGGACTTGCAGCTTCAATGGGGGCTTTCCTTTTAGCAGGCGGAACCAAAGGCAAGAGAATGGCTCTCCCGAACTCTGAGATCATGATCCACCAGCCATCAGGCGGAGCCAAAGGACAGGCTACAGAGATCGAGATCGCTGCAGAGAGTATTTTAAAGACAAAGAAGAGATTAAACAGTATTCTCGCTGAGAATACCGGAAAGTCGATTGAGCAGATCACTGCTGATACGGAGCGTGACCACTATCTGTCAGCTGAGGAAGCGCTCGACTACGGCCTTATCGATAAGGTGATCACGAACCGCGAGGCCTGATTTTTTACAGGAGGTAACACATGCCCAGAAGATTTGAAGAACCTATTCGCTGCTCATTCTGCGGCCGTAAGGCGTCCGAAGTCAGAAAACTGATCGAAGGACCGAACGGTGCTTATATCTGTGATGAGTGTGTGGATATCTGTAATGAGATCATTGATGAAGAGCTCGGAGCAGACGGTTCTCCGTTCAAGACCATAGATGTATCTGATACACTCGAGATAAACCTGCAGAAGCCGAAGGAACTCAAGGCTTTCCTCGATGAGTATGTCATCGGACAGGACGAAGCCAAAAAGGTTCTTTCAGTAGCAGTATATAACCATTATAAGAGAATTCTGAGCGGCAAAGATACAGACGTAGAGCTTCAGAAGAGTAATGTACTTATGCTTGGACCTACGGGTTCAGGAAAGACCCTCCTCGCGCAGACGCTTGCGAGGATCCTCGGAGTTCCGTTTGCGATAGCAGACGCTACGACTCTGACAGAGGCCGGATATGTCGGTGAGGATGTAGAGAATATCCTCCTGAAGCTTATCCAGGCAGCAGATTATAACATCCCTCGCGCAGAGCTCGGAATCGTCTACATCGATGAGATCGATAAGATCACAAAGAAGAGCGAGAACGTCTCTATCACCCGTGATGTATCCGGTGAGGGCGTTCAGCAGGCTCTGCTCAAAATCCTCGAGGGAACAGAGGCTTCCGTACCTCCACAGGGAGGCAGAAAGCACCCGCAGCAGGAGCTTCTACGTATAAATACGACTAATATCCTGTTCATCTGCGGCGGAGCATTTGAAGGCTTAGATAAGATAATCGAGTCGAGACTTGACACCAGACGTATCGGATTTGCTACGAACGCGTCTGAGGTAAAGAATACAGAGAAGTCAGAGAGTGAGCTTCTGAAACTGGCCCTTCCTCAGGACTTCGTAAAGTACGGACTTATACCTGAGTTCATCGGCCGTGTGCCTATAAACGTATCCCTTGATCTCCTGACAGAGGATGATCTCGTAAGAATCCTTACCGAGCCGAAGAACGCGCTCGTAAAGCAGTATCAGGCACTTTTTGCATTAGACGATGTAGAGCTTACCTTCGATGACGACGCTATCAGGGAGATAGCGAAGAAGTCACTCGAGAGAAAAACAGGAGCCAGAGGACTGCGTGCTATCATGGAGAACGTCATGATGGACTACATGTATGACATGCCTTCAGAGGATGACGTGCATGAGCTTCGTATCACGAAGGAGATAGTAGACAAGCACCTGATCCTTGACAGCCGTCAGGATGATAAGGTAGTTTCTTTAGAGGACAAAAAGTCCGCAAAGGAAAGCGCATGAAAATAAAGTCGGTTGAATTAGAGACCGTCTGTGGAATAACAAGTGACTTACCGGCGAACGCTCACCCAGAGGTGGCGTTCGCCGGTCGCTCTAATGCGGGAAAATCATCACTGATAAACTGCCTTATGGAGCGGAAGAGTCTTGCCCGTACATCTTCATCGCCGGGAAAGACGCAGACGATAAACTACTACAATATAAACGATGAGCTTTATCTGGTCGACCTGCCGGGCTACGGCTACGCGAAGATCTCCCGTGAGGTGGCGCAGCAGTGGGGCAGAATGATAGAAAAATATCTGACAGGCTCAGAGCAGCTCAGAGCGGTATTTCTTCTCGTAGATATCCGCCATGAGCCGACGAAGCAGGATCTTCAGATGATAGACTATCTGGCATACCTCGAGATAGAGACAGTCATCATAGCCACAAAGGCCGACAAACTGAAGAGAAGCCAGCTCCAGAAAAATCTCTCGGTCATAAAAAAGAGCATCAGTGCGAACACCAATGCTCCTTCAGATATCATCATCCTTCCGTTTTCATCGGTCACAAAGCAGGGCAGGGAAGACGTCCTCGACCTGATGGATCAGGTCATCGAAAGCTGAAAAGTATCAGCCAGTTATACCGAAAAGGGATTTTATGAATGCCTCGTCTTTTAACGAAGACGGGGCATTTTTTTCTGCCTTGTGGTCTTCATCTATCGTGATAAGCATGTCTGAACATTCTTCGGCGAGCGAGAGCTCATGGATAGACATTATGATCGTGATGCCGTTTTGTCTAAGGCGGGAGAGGATGTCCCTCAGCTGGTACTGGTATCTGATGTCAAGGAAAGCTGTCGGCTCGTCGAGGATCAGGACTTCGGGCTCCTGACAGATGGAGCGGGCTAGTAGTACCCTCTGCTTCTGGCCGTCGCTTAGGGAGTCAAAAGGCCTGTCGGAAAGCTCTTCGGTGTCAGTGGTATCCATTGATTTCCTGATGACTTCTGTGTCGTGGTCTGTGAGCTTCCCGAAGAAGCCAGTGTACGGATACCTGCCGGCCGATACGATATCTGAGCAACGCAGTCCGTTACCCTTTATCCGGTCTGTAAAAAGGGCGGAGATATTTTTCGCAGCGGTATCACGCTCTATAGTCTTAAGGTTTACGTCGCATCCGTCCTTTGTGTAAAGGATCACGTCTCCTGACACTATCGGAAGAGTGCACGTAAGCGTTTTCAGGAGCGTAGATTTCCCGCTTCCGTTGGGGCCTACGATACTTACGATCTGCCCTTTTTCAATGGTCATATCCGGTATTATTACCAGGGGTGTTTTGTTGTATCCGATCACCAGATCCTTAAATTCAAGCATGGCAGAAGTATATCACTTATTGAGAATTTTTTCATTATGATGTATGATAGCGAAGACGGGGCGGGTGTATACGAGGTTTTTATGGAAAAAAAGTTTGATATAAATAAAGAAGGATATTCGGTCAGATGCCTGTATTACTGCGGCAAGGATCCGAAGGCGGTGACAGATATAGTCATAGCGACTTACGGATTCGGCGGGAATAAGGAAAA
Organism: Lachnospiraceae bacterium; assembly: GCA_029226225.1. GTDB lineage: Bacteria > Bacillota > Clostridia > Lachnospirales > Lachnospiraceae > Weimeria. Next base: position 8,143 of record JAQXXU010000066.1, read on the forward strand.
TCATGCTACGAAGAAATTCGCTGAGAGGATGATCTCCAAGTACAAGCATTTCGGAGTTATCACTTTTGACTGGCCGTGCCACGGCGAGGATGCCAGAAACCGGATGATACTTTCGGAGTTTCTCGAGTATTACCAGATGGTCATAGATCACGCCAGAAATGACCTTGGAGCTGAGCGCATCTACGCATACGGCACGAGTCTCGGAGGCTACATCACGCTTCTGTACCTGCAGGAGAAGGGGGATCCGTTCACAAAGATAGCGCTCAGAGTCCCGGCTCTGCATATGTTCGAGAATTTTGACAGCAGGATAACTGACGATGAGAGAAAGACTCTGAGTAAGGGAAAGGATATCACCCGCGGCTTTACGAGAAAAATAAAGCTGTCCCAGGACTTTCTGGATGAGCTTAAGGCGCACGATGTGTCTGACAAGGACTACCTGGACTACGCCGACGATATGCTGATCATAGCGGGTTCAAAGGACGAGTACACGAGCGTCGAGGACATAGAGAAATTCTGCGACGACAACGTCATAGAGTACGAAGTCGTGGAGAATGCGGATCATCCGTTTACAGATCCGAAGCTGATGGACTATGCTATTTCAAAGATAATAGAATGGTTTGGCAATGAAGAGTAAAGTCAGGATCCTTCTGCTGCGCCACGGGCAGACGAAGGGAAATCAGGAAAAAAGATACATAGGCTGCCGGAGCCAGGAGCCGCTCTCACCGGAGGGAATAGAATTCCTGAAGGCAAATGCCAGGAATTATCCGAATGCCATTTCGCTTTTTACGAGTCCTTCGCTCAGATGCCAGACAACTGCGAAGCTCATCTATCCGAGGCTTTTCCCGAAACGAATAGAGATAGAAGAGCTTAACGAAATGGACTTTGGCATTTTTGAAGGGAAGAACTACGAGGACATGAAGGACCTGCCGGAGTACCGGGAGTGGGTCGAAGGCGGCTGTGAAGGGCTTATTCCAGGAGGAGAGAACAGAGCTGACTTTATCGCAAGGACTCTGACAGGCTTCGGGAAAGTGATCGACTCTATAGAGCAGGAACATATAGACCGGAAGAGGCTTTCGGTCTCCGATGTGAAGAAATTTACAGTATCGGAGCGGGGAAATGAGATGTACGATACCGTGATAGTGGCACATGGAGGGACCATAATGGCAGTTCTCTCGTCATTTACGATGGAGGACTATTTTTCGTTTGAAGCGGCGCCGGGCGAAGGCTACGGCTTTACAGTCGAGGTCAGATGAGTATCGTAAGGCTTCATTTCTACGGGTTTGTAGCGGGATTTATC
>JAQXXU010000067.1 GCA_029226225.1 Lachnospiraceae bacterium
AGTATATTCCCCGAATCCAGCTTCCTTCAGATCCCACCTCACGGTGGACACCCTTGCCTTCGGCTATGTCCTTCCCACTACCGGGCGGACTCCGGACTTGCACCAGTTAGAAACGTGCGCCGCCGAGCGCACAAAAAATAAACGGCGGGCCCGGATATAAGCGGGCCCGCCTTATTTTTAGTAAGTCACTTTTGCTTTATGTTCAAACCATTTTCCACTATCTTTCCCATGACAAGCAATTGTAAATTCAGTATTAAGCTTTTTTACTGGTATAGCAAAAGCGTATGCTTTCTCTCCATTCAGCTCAACTGTTTTTCTTTTACAGTACTTTGCGCCCTTCTTTTTTGCGTTTTTCTTTGAACCTACAAAGAGTTTATCAAAACCTGTACTTGCCAGTGGCACATAAACAGTCATTTTACCATTTTTATTCACTGTAAGCTTGGTTTTACCATCCAGAGCATCGTTCATATGGAACATATAGTAGTCAGTTTCAAAACCAACTGTATACTTACCTTTTTTCAGTTCAGTTTTTTTTTAGCTGATACAGGAGCCTTTACAGCCTGGATAGCTCCGCCTGTAACTGCTGAAACTGTAAGAGTCTTGTTTGCTGCCACTGCCTCAGCGAGGTGGTTCACATAGATCTGCTCGATATCAGAAATCCTTCCGAGTCCTGCAATCTGGCACTTCACGTTCTTCGAACCGAATGCCTTTACGAACTGTGACTTCCATGAATCAGCATCATCACCAGCCATGTCGTTATTTGCGTGATCACCGGCTACTACCATAAGAGGACGAAGAACTACTTTCTTGTATCCGAAAGCCCTGACTTTTGCAATAACCTGATCACAGGCTGTATCGGCCGGCTTACCCTCTACTGTTCCGATGAATACATTCTTGTATCCAAGGTCTTCCATCTGAGACTGCATCTGGTCATATGTGATAGCTGCTTTATGTGAAGTGCCGTGTCCCATGAATACAAATGCTGTGCCTGCCTGTGCAGCTGCCTCAAGTGAAGTATCTCCGTCTTCCTTTACTGCCTCGGCAGTAACAGCCTTTGCAACAGTTTCCTTATCAGCATTTACTGTCTTTGTGTCAGCTCCTACCTCTCCAAGAAGCGGTTCTGAGAAGGTAACAGTCTGGAATTTTGATGCGTAAGCATTTACTTCTTCTTTCAGCTCATCATACTCATTACCATGCATCAGATGTGTAGGCTGGATAACCAGATTCTTTACCCCGTTATCTACGGCTCTCTGAAGTGCCTGGTCTACATTATCGATCTTCTCGCCGTCTCTGGCCTGTACGTGGTTTATGATGATCTGTGATGTGAATGCACGGCGAACCGACCATCCCTGGTTAGCGTATGCCTTTGTCAGCGCTCTCTCCACACCGCCTATATCGGCCTCACGGCTTGAATTGAATGAAGTACCAAATGAGACTACAAGGATCTCATTGTCTCCGATGTGATTCCAGTTCAGCGGGTTATCAGTTGAAGCATCTCCGGTATCTCTTCCAAAGTAATCAGGGTCTGCATAATCTGCCTGATAGCTTCCTTTGTTATTTCCTACCAGCTTCTTCTGCTTGCTCGTAAGCTTGTCCCATGCCAGCTTTGCCTTCTTACAGTCTGCATCTGTAGTAGCTGTTCTTTTCTGAACGTAGATCTGGTCGATCAGCTTTGCCACCTTATCGGCTGCCTTCTGATCAGCTGAAACCTTTTTCTTCTTTGTGCTCTTTTTCGTCTTCGTAGTCTTCTTAGTCGCTTTCTTTGTGGCTGCCTCCACATTCGTCGGCTGTGTCACTACCGGTACAGCTGAGGTAGCTGCAAGGGTTGCTGCCAAAAGCAGCGTGAGAAATCTTTTTCTCATGGTATTGCTCCTTTCGCAAAAAAATACATGTCCTCGTGTCTTTTGTATGCTACGGTTCAGGCAGGTCTCCTGGCTTAAGAGGTATGCAGACACGGTCAACCTTCCCATTCTTTTCGAACAGTGGCAAAATAGACCGTTCCTCTGTCACAGTGACGGGATCGCTCAGGACTTTCACCTGCTTCCCTTTTCATCGGTTTTTCATGCTTTCTTTCATGGGAAAAATGCATAAAAATCCGGCACCTGATCCGCTAAGGCGTTAAGATTATAGCATATCAGGTGCCGGCTTACAATTACAATTCTCACAGTTTGTTCACAGATTTCAGTCAGCAAGTATTGAAATAAGCGCTTCCGCTGTCTTTTTATTTGCTGAATTCTGTACTATTCCTACAACCCCTACAGTTTTACTGTAGATTTTGTACTTTTTTACAAAATGACCATCGTTTAAGATGATTCCTATCGGTACAGGTTCAGACATCTGTGATGGATCAGGCTTTTTAAAATCTGATGCCTCTTCGGTTTTCCTTGCCTCATCTACAGCTATATTCTCCTGTACATAGTCCGGATCCTGCATTTTCTTAGCGAGCTTGTCCAGCTCTGCCTTATCGACATAGTATATCCGGTCACTGTATTTATCGAGCTCCTTGTCTGACATAACATCCCGCAGGTCTGTAAAATACGCCTGCCCTGCCAGATAGTTGAAGTTCCACGCGTCAGCCGCCATTACATCAAGCTGTTTGTTCATGGTCCTTGCCTGAATTTTCTCAAGGACTCCGAAATCCATCTGGTCTCTGGCTCCACCCGGTGTAAGCGAGGCAGTCAGATCTATATCTACAGACTTTCTTGAAGTATCTATGCCTGCTGCCCCTGCCACCTTTTTCTCCAGGATATCATCTGTCTTATCAGAAGACTGGATGTCATCAGCATTTATAAACATAGCCGCAAATACTGCCGGCTTTGATGTGACTTTCGAGTGGATAAATCCTATCACTACTGCTGCTATAAGAGCAATGACTATGATCTGTATTTTATAATAATACAGGTAATATGCCGCTTTTTTCTTAAACGGCGCGCCTTTGAGCTTGGCGCGCTGTGCTTTTATGTCGTCTCTTACTGACATTATACAAACTGATTTACTTCTGGGTCGTACTCGTATCCTATCATGGCGAGCTTCTTCTTTATCTCGTCCTCGCTTGTCTGAAATTTGCCGGCAAGCATGGCAAGAGAGGGTTCCTTGTCACGAAGCTGCATGTTCACGATGGAAAGGAGCATGGCCGGGTCCTTAGGTAATTCCATTGATGTGTTCTCCTTAATAATATGGGGAGCGCGCACAGGCATCTCTCAAAATTAACGGACCTCGTCTATAGCATGCCCGATGTCGTGGCGCATGTATTTGTTCTGGAATGATACATGCTCGGTGGCTTCATAGGCTTTGGCGCGGGCTTCCTTTAAGTCTTTGCCCAGAGCTGTGACGCCAAGGACACGGCCGCCATTGGTGAGAACTGTCTTTCCATCATCGGCGAACTTAGTACCTGAATGGAAGCAGAAGTAGTTCTTATTATCGAAGATAGGATCGTCGAGGCCTGTGATAGGAAATCCCTTGTCATACTTTACAGGATAGCCATCACTTGCGAGGATAACACAGCAAGCCGCATTATCTTCAAACTCTACCTTTATCTGATCTAATGTACCGTCTACACAGTGCTCCATGACATCGATGATATCTGTCTTCTGTCTCGGAAGAACTACCTGTGCCTCAGGATCTCCGAAACGGCAGTTATACTCTAAGACTTTCGGCCCGTCCGGTGTCAGCATAAGTCCAAAGAAGATAACTCCGACGAATGGTCTTCCCTCTGCTGCCATAGCGTCTACCGTCTTCTGATAGATGTGTTCTTTGCAGAATTCGTCTACTTCCTTTGTGTAGTACGGTGATGGACTGATATTTCCCATTCCGCCAGTGTTAAGGCCTGTGTCACCGTCTCCTGCTCTCTTGTGGTCCATAGCCGAGCTCATCAGCTGGATAGTCTTTCCGTCTGTATATGAGAGAACTGAAACCTCCGGTCCTGTCATGAATTCCTCTATGACGATCGTATCTCCGGCCTCTCCGAACTTCTTATCCTCCATCAGAGTCTTTACGCCTTCGAAGGCCTCTTCTCTGGTCTCACAGATCAGGACGCCCTTTCCAAGCGCCAGCCCGCTTGCCTTAAGTACTATAGGGATCTTTGCAGTCTTTAAGTACTCTAGTGCTTTCTCCGGATCATCAAAGGTCTCATATGCTGCTGTTGGAATGCCGTATTTTTTCATCAGATCCTTTGAAAAGGCTTTACTTCCTTCTAGGATCGCGGCATTTTTCCTAGGGCCAAAGACCTTAAGACCTGCCTTCTCGAACTCATCTACTACACCACCAACCAGAGGATCGTCCATTCCGACGATGGTAAAGTCTATTGATTTCTCCTTTGCAAATGCTACAAGCTTGTCAAACTCCATAGCCCCGATCGGCACACACTCAGCGAGCTGTGCAATACCGGCATTACCAGGAGCTGCGTATATTTTTTCAACGCGTGGGCTCTTTGCGACAGCGGTACAGATGGCATGCTCTCTTCCGCCGCTTCCTATAACTAATACCTTCATTATGACTCCTTGAATTTCACAATTCCGTTTTCTACTGTAATCATATCATGTGCTATCAGGTCGATGGCACCCGGCAGAAGTTTCCATTCAGCCTGCTCCATGATCCTTCTCTGAAGCGACTCAGGTGTATCATCGGCTCTGACATACACTGCTTTCTGCATGATCACCGGACCTGTGTCTGTACCTGAATCCACAAAATGTACTGTCGCACCGCTCACCTTTACTCCGCGTTCAAGCACTCTCTCATGTACATGAAGTCCATAAAAGCCTTTGCCACAGAATGACGGAATAAGCGACGGATGGATATTTATGATGCGATTCGGGAAAGCGTCCACCACCTCTGGTGGAATAACTACCAGGTATCCGGCTAGGACGATAAGGTCGATTTCCTCCGCCTTAAGACGTTCCAGGAGTGCCTTATTAAAATCAGCTCGATTCTCAAAATCCTTCGGACTGATGCAGGCTGTTTTTATGTCATGCTCCTCTGCGCGTTTCAGGGCATAAGCATCAGCGTTATTACTGATAACGATGGAGATCTCAGCATCATTTATCGCTGCGTCTTTTACCTGTCCGCAGATTTCTGATGGTGTCAGGTCGGTATCCTCCTGAAGGAGCTTTGATAAGCCCCATTCGCCCAGATTCCCTCTGTCTATGGCATCCATGATGGCCTGCAGGTTAGTCCCGCCGCCTGATACCAGCACTGCGAGCTTCAGCATAAGGTAACTCCCTTCTCACCAGCTTCGATACGACCTATCACATAAGCCTTGTCTCCTGCTGACTCCGCAGCCTTTATCACAGCATCTGCATCTGACTTCTCTGCTGCTATTACCATTCCTATTCCCATATTAAAGGTGTTATACATCACATGTTCGTCGATGTCTCCCTTTTTCTGCATCAGCGGGAAAATAGGAAGCATCGGATATGAATCTTTTTCTATGACAGCTTTCACACCATCGTGGAGCATTCTCGGTACATTCTCATAGAATCCGCCGCCAGTGATATGGCTTACACCGTGTACTCTGATGCCTGCTGCTTTGATGGCCTTGAGAGCATGTACATAGATCCTTGTCGGTGCTATAAGCACATCACCAAGCTTCTTTCCTTCAAGCTCATCATAAGAAGTATTGAGAGATTCTTTCGTCATCTCAAATACATTCCTGACAAGTGAAAATCCATTTGAGTGTACACCTGTTGAAGCCAGTCCGATAAGCACATCACCATCGTGGATATCTTCACCAGTTATCAGGTCTTTCCTGTCTGCTATTCCGACAGAAAATCCTGCGAGATCATACTCATCCTCTGGCATAAGTCCAGGATGCTCAGCAGTTTCTCCTCCGATCAGCGCACAGTCAGACTGCTTGCAACCCTCTGCGACTCCCTTTACTATCTGGGCTATTTTTTCAGGATAGTTCTTGCCGCATGCGATGTAGTCTAAGAAAAATAGTGGCTCACCGCCTGCGCACGCCACATCATTTACACACATGGCTACAGCATCGATTCCTATAGTATCGTGCTTATCCATAAGAAATGCCAGCTTTACCTTTGTGCCGCATCCGTCTGTTCCCGAGAGGAGCACTGGGTCATCCATCTCTTTTATTTTCTTCAGGTCAAATGCTCCGGAGAAACCGCCTATACCACCAAGTACTTCTGGTCTTACGGTCTCTTTTACGTACTTTTTCATCAGTTCTACTGACTTATACCCTGCCTCAATGTCAACTCCGGAATTCTTGTAATCCATTTACTGCTCCTTTAAATATGCCTTGTATCCAATTTCGTTAAGCTTCTTATCCTTCTCTTTGACCTGTTCTTTAAGGTCATTCACATAAGCTTTGAGTCTCTTAAGAAGTTCTGGATCTGAAACTGCAAGTATTTTTGCAGCAAGTATCCCGGCATTGGCTCCGCCGTTTATAGCCACAGTAGCTACAGGTATTCCTGTTGGCATCTGGACTATAGAGTAAAGTGAATCAACACCTCCGAGATCCGAAGTCTTCATAGGGATCCCGATAACCGGCATCGGAAAAAGTGCTGCGCACATACCCGGAAGATGTGCTGCCTTACCTGCTCCTGCTATGATCACTTTTATTCCCTTTTCCTCAGCTGACTTCGCGTATTCAAAGAATTCATCAGGCTCCCTGTGAGCGCTGATCACATTCATCTCATATGTGATTCCCAGCTTGTCAAGAATCTCTGCTGCCTTTGCCATGATAGGAAGATCTGAATCACTTCCCATGACGATACCTACCTGTGCCATTTGCAATCCTTTCTTTTTCTGCTTATCTATATAAAGGAATCCTCACGGATTCCAGGCTGCCATAATGATCATCAGAGAATACTATAAAGTCCTGATACGTATAATCCCAGATAACCAGCCAGAGCCGCTGACGGAAGTATTATTCCCCAGGCTCTTGACGCTGCGGAATGCCCTGGTATTTTTGCAAAACGTATGCCAAATATCACTTCTACAATGCTCGCGAAAAAAAATATCATCGAAAGGCCTGTTACCTGCCGCGGCATTTCTCCCACTATACTGGCCGTATATATACCATATATCAGAAACAGGATACCTACTAGTCCTGCCACCGCACATATCAGAGATCTGACGGAAACAGATCCTTTTTCTCTTTTTTTCCTGCGCTTCAGCTGTACACGGCTCATTTCTTTCTCCTGCAGTGTCTGAACAGGAGGTATAACAGACTTCCTATAAGTCCTCCTGTAGTGTTAAGTATCACATCATCCACGTCACAGCTTCCCACTCTTGTCAGAAGCTGTGCCAGTTCTATCGCGCATGAAAATATCATCGAAAGAAAAAAAACTTTCATCGCGATAAATCTCTTTTTTCTCCAGAAAAAACTGACCAGATATCCAAACGGAAGGAAGATCAGGATATTTCCGAATACATTTATGAATACAAGCCATGGGCCGATCCTGTCTATGTTTGTCAGATATCTCTTTATCTCGTGAAACGGGATGAAATTATATCTCATTTCCGTTACAGATGTCCTGCCATAACTTTCTGCAAAAAACAGAAGATAGACAAGCACGATCAGATAAACGACAAACAGTATGGCACCTAGGACCTGTTTTAATCCCTCACGCCTTTTCTCAGCCATTGTCAAGCACCATATCTGCTGTAATAGTCGTCTATCCTTCCTTTGAGTTCATCATCTATGATGATCCTGCCATTATAAGGCTTGTTGTACAGGCACTCGACCACTTCTTCCATCGTAACTATCGATGTAGTCTTCATATGGAAATTCTCAGCTATCTCATCTAAAGCCGCCTTTTCTCCTGTACCTCTTTCCTGCCTGTCTACCGAGACCACAAGGCCTAACACATCTGCGTCTCCCTGTGCTTTTATGATGGGATAGGTCTCCTTTATCGAAGTACCTGCTGTAGTTACATCTTCGATGATAACTACCTTATCTCCGTCATTTATCGGAGTACCAAGGATAATTCCCTTTTCTCCATGATCCTTGGCTTCTTTTCTGTTCGACGCATAACCGACCTCAAGTCCATAGTCTTCATCTAAAGCGATCGAAGCAGCTACTGAAAGAGGAATTCCCTTATATGCTGGTCCAAAAAGTATATTAAAGTCGTCTCCGAAAGTATCATGAATAGCTCTCGCATAATACTCTCCGAGCTTTTTCAGCTGGGCTCCAGTCCTGTAAAAGCCTGTATTTATAAAAAATGGTGTCTGCCTGCCGCTTTTTGTAGTAAAGTCACCAAACTTTAACACCTGACAGTCTATCATAAAATGTATGAAATCTTCTTTGTACTGTTCCACTTTTTCTCCTTAATGCACTGCTCCAACTATATCGCTTACTTTTTCAATTCCATGGTCATCGAGGTACTGTTCAATACCGTCTATTATCTCAATGGTGCTTTCCGGATTGTAAAAATTGGCTGCTCCTACGGCTACCGCACTTGCTCCAGCAAGCATCATCTCAACGGCGTCTGACCAGTTCTCGATTCCTCCCATTCCAATGACTGGGATCTTCACGACATTCGACGCCTCATAGACCATGCGGACAGCCACTGGATGAATGGCAGGACCGCTCAGCCCTCCCGTCTTATTTGCCAGTACAAAAGTCTGCTTATCGATGTTTATCTTCATGCCAGTAATGGTATTGATAAGTGAGATTCCGTCTGCTCCGCCAGCTTCTGCTGCCTTTGCTATCTCTTTTATATCCGTGACATTTGGCGTCAGCTTCATAACTACAGGTTTATCAGTATTATTTTTGATAAGAGACGTAATCTTTTCAACCTCAGCCGGATCCGTACCAAATGACAGAGCCCCTGCCTTTACGTTCGGACAGCTGATATTTATCTCAAGGAAAGCTATGGCCTCATCAGTCAGTTTCCTGACTACCTCCACGTATTCATCCTCTGTGTGGCCGCAGACATTTACTCCGATCGTGGCACCTGATTTTTTCAGGAATGGAAGATCACGTTTTAAAAACACATCAACTCCCGGATTCTCCAGACCGATGGCGTTCAGCATTCCCGATGGAGTCTCAGCTATACGCGGAGACGGGTTTCCCTCCCACGGCACATCTGATACGCCCTTTGTGACTACAGCACCCAGTTTCGATATATCGATAAAGTCCGAGTACTCTTCTCCACTTCCAAAGGTGCCGCTTGCTGTCATGACCGGGTTCTTAAGCTTCACAAAACCCAGATCTGTCGTCATATCAGGTTTACTCATCAGATGATAACCTCCTTTGCGTTAAACACCGGGCCATCCTTGCAGACACGCGCTTTTTTCACATTCAGGTGACCATTTACATCGACAGTATCTACAGTGCATCCGAGACATGCGCCGACTCCGCATGCCATTCTCTCTTCCATCGACACATAGCACTCAACACCTCTGGCCTGCGCGAACTTTTTTACTGCGCGAAGCATTGGTGCCGGGCCACACGCAAAGATCACGTTTGCCTTCAGGTAATTCTCCATGATGGCACTTACGACATTTCCCTTAGTACCATAGCTTCCGTTCTCAGTTGCCACATACACATGTGAACCTGTCTTTTCAAACTCCTCTTTCAGAAATGGAAAGTCATTATATCCGAGTACTATCTTGCAGCTGCTCGGGAATTCCTTTGCCAGCTCGAGCATAGGCGGGATCCCTATGCCTCCTCCTATGATCATGGCATCCTTCTGTGGTATGTCAATCGGGAAACCATTCCCCAGAGGTCCGATATACTCTATCGTATCTCCTGACGAAAGCTTAGAAAACTCTTTCGTTCCCTTTCCTGATACCCTATAAACCAGCCTGATAGATCCGCGAAGCCTGTCTATCTCGCAGATAGATATAGGTCTCGGAAGCAGTCTGCTCTTATCATGACAGAAAAGGTCAATGAACTGCCCCGGCTTTGCTATCTGCGAAGCCGGAGTATTGATCCACATCGAAAAAATATTCTCAGCGACCTCTTCCTGTCTCATGATAAACGCAGTTTCCTTTTTTCTTTTTTCATCCATGACATTCCTCCTGTACCTTCTGAGCACCTTATAAGGCGTCTCTCAAGTCATACTTCATATCAAGCACTGCTGCCCTTGCAGCATCAGCAAAATGATCTTCTCCATACTTTTCATATCCGGGTTTCGTGTATGCCGCTATGATGCCACGTGAAGAGTTTACTATAGCGCCATCTCCGTTCTTATCGAAAAAGCCCTTCAGGTCTTTTCCCTTTCCACCCTGAGCTCCATATCCAGGAACCAGGATAAATGTATGAGGCATTCTCTTCCTGAGCTCTGCTCCCATTTCAGGATAGGTGGCTCCGACCACTGCACCTACATCAGAGTACTGTCCATGTCTTAAGTCTTCTCCCCATTCTTCTACCTTATCTCCGACTTTCTCATACAGGGTGTCTTTTCCGATCTTCTGGTCCTGAAACTCACCACTTGAAGGATTAGAAGTCTTAACCAGCACAAATATCCCTCTGTCGTTTGCCTTGCATACATCCACAAAAGGCTTTACACCATCAGTACCCAGATATGGGTTCACCGTGGCAAAATCAGCGTCGAAAACCGGAAGTGTCTTCTTTCCCACCTGTATCTGTCCGATATGAGCTTTGGCATATGATTCTGATGTAGACCCTATGTCCCCGCGCTTTACATCAGCTATAACAAACAGTCCTTTACTCTTACAGTAATCTACTGTCTCCTTATAGGCTATAAGTCCAGGTATACCAAACTGCTCATACATAGCTATCTGTGGCTTTACAGCTGGAATAAGGTCATATACCGCGTCTACTATGGCTTTATTAAATGATAGCACTGCACCGGCCGCTGCTTCAAGCGTTTCACCATTTTCATCTATAGCAGATTTTTTGATAAAAGATGGTATAAATGCAAGGTTAGGATCAAGTCCGACTACTATAGGTGCCTCTTTCTTATGAATTTCAGCGATCAGTTTTTCTATCATCTGTTTTCCTTTCTGTCATCTGGTTATCTGTCCATTATGTATCACTGTTTTCACCTGTCCCGTCAGTTTTTTCCCTGCAAAAGGAGTATTTCTTCCCTTGCTCTTAAACTCTTCAGGGTTTACAGTCCATGTCTTTTTCGGATCAAATACAGTTATGTCGGCAGCTTTCCCTATGCTTATGTCCCCCCTGTCAATTCCTAGTATACGTGATGGATTGTAGCTCATTTTTTCTGCCATTCCCATAGGAGTCAGATATCCGCCGTTTACAAGGACAGAGTTCGTCAGAGCCGCTGCCGTCTCAAGCCCCACTATCCCGAATGGAGCTTTCTCAAAATCCCCTGCCTTTTCTTCTTCTGTATGCGGCGCATGGTCTGTGCTTATGCAGTCAAACACTCCCTTAGCAAGACCGTCCCTTAATGCTGCCACATCTGCCCTGGTTCGGAGCGGAGGATTCATTTTATAATTCGTGTCTGTCTTGTCAGGTATGTCCTCACAGCTGAGTGTAAAATGATGCGGGCAAACTTCCCCGCTTACCCTGATGCCAAGCTGTTTCGCCCTGTACAGATACTGCTCTGCACCAGCTGTGGAACAGTGACACAGGTGAAGCCATACTCCGGTTTCCTGTGCCAGCATGATATCCCTGGTGGCTATAATGTCCTCAACAGCATTCGAAATTCCCGGAAGTCCAAGTCTCGAAGCCTCTGTCATATTGACTACTCCACCCTCTACAAGAGGCTTATCCTCACAATGATCTAATATGATGCCTCCTGCTTTCCTTATGATATACATGGCCTGTCTCATAAGTGCAGAGTTCATGACACTTTTTCCATCTTCTGAGAAGACACGGCAGCCTGCATCTATCAGACCTTTAAGATCCGAAAGTTCTTTTCCCTCCAGGCCTTTAGTAATGGATCCCGCCTGAAGGACAGTTACTTTTCCATTCTTTTCTGCCTTATCACGGACATATCTATACGTGTCGATATTATCTACTACCGGGGAGGTATTTGCCATGGCAACTATGGTTGTAAATCCACCATTTGCTGCAGCTTCTATACCCGTGTCAATAGTTTCCTTCTGTGTCTGACCTGGATCCCGTAAGTGTACATGCATATCTATAAATCCGGGCATAACCCAGCATCCTGATGCATCTATTACTGTATCAGCATCATCTGATCTAAGGACAGGTGCTATAGCTTTTATTTCTCCATCCTCCACAAACACGTCTGCCAGAGAATCCATTCTGTCAGCCGGATTTATGACACGTCCGTTTTTTATGATAATCTTCATCAGTTATTCTCCACAGTCTCTGCTGTATCAGAGCTGTCATCAGAGACGCTCTTTAATGCTGTAGTCAGAAAGTCCTTCTCCTTTGTCATGTCCTCATCATCCGGATACTGCTTTAAATAGCTCTCAGCACAATCCAGCGCATTAGAGAAATCAGACTCCTTCTCATATTCTATGACCCTTAGTCTTACAACTTCTTTGGAAGCTCTGGCCTCCTTCGGCATTTTGTCATAAAAAGTGCCAGCCTCTTCACTCATTCCGGCATTTATAAGTGACAGATATGCATTTTCATACAACGCTGCTTTTCCTGATACACTGCACGCTTTTGTCAGATATGAAAGTGCTTTGTCTGGTTTGTTACAGTCACAGTATATAAGTCCCATCAGATAGAGTGCGTTTACATCCCTCTGATCAAACTCAAGAAGCCCCTGCAGCGTCTTTAATGCCTCACCGCTTTTTCCGAGTTTATACTGGGCTGACGCTTTATACAAAGCCAGATCCTTTTCTTCCCTTCCTACACTTCCGGACTGGGATAAAGCATTCAGGAAGCATTTAAGCGCCTTGTCATATTTTTCTTCCTGCATCGCCTCTATGCCGTCCCTCTTATACTCCTCCTGCCTGCGTTTTGAACCGCACCCAGTCATCGGGAGTACAAGAGCCGCTATAAGGCTAAGAGAACACAGTTGTAAAAAAAATCTCTTCTTCATAACTATCTGATTATACCAAATTAGAGTCTCCATGAACAGTGAAATCGTGATTTTTTCGATTACTTCACTACGTCATCAGATTCCTGCGGGATCTTTATCTTTACTTTTTCTATTCTCCTATGTCTCACCTCGGATGCTGTAAAAATAACTCCTTCCTTGGACACATAGCTTTCTCCTTTTCTAGGAAGATGGTCAAATAGTCCAAGCAGGTATCCACCTATCGTGTCATAGTCTTCTGATTCCAGTTTAAGTCCGAGTTCTTCAGACAGGTCGTCAAGGTTCATGGTGCCTAAAACTGTATATTCTCCAGGTCCATCTTCTGTCAGTTCTTTCTCTTCTCTCTCATCGTACTCATCCTGAATATCCCCAACCAGTTCTTCAAGAAGATCCTCTAATGTGACTATACCAGAGACAGATCCAAACTCATCTAAAACTATAGCCATATGAATACGTTTTTTCCGCATCTGGTTAAACAGCTCGTCTGCATTCTTGAACTCATATGTGAAAAAAGGTTTTCTCAGGTAACTTTTAAGGGAAAACTGCTCTCCGTCATTTTTCTTAAGCAGATCCTTCATATTCAGGATCCCGATTACATGATCTGTATCTCCGTCATATACCGGAATTCTCGTGTACATCTCCTTCATAAAAACGCTTCTGACCTTTGCGTATGACCAGTTGACGTTTATCATGGTGACATCGATCCTCGGTATCATCAGCTCCCTTACTTCTGTGTCAGAAAAGTCAAACAGGTTATTGATATAATCCTTCTCTTCATTTTCAATGGCACCACTTTCATTTCCGACATCAACTATAGTACGGAACTCAGCTTCTGTCATCTGGGATTTTTTATCATCCTTATCAGCTCCGGCTATTTTCAGTATCAGTCCACAGATATGATTCACTACAAAAATAACCGGTGTCAGAACCACGGTTATAGCGTATATAACACCTGCCACCTGCAGTGACAGTTTCAGGGCCTGGCGGCTAGCCATGTTCTTCGGAGTGATCTCTCCGAAGATCAGTACCAGCAGAGTCATAATCCCTGTCGCTATACCAGCTCCGGAACTCCCAAACAGGTTCATAAAAAGAACTGTCGCTATCGAAGAAGCTGAGATGTTCACTACATTATTGCCGATCAGAATGGCTGAAAGCATTTTCTGGGTGTTGCCTGTCACCTTCTGAACCATCCTAGCCCTAGAGTCTCCTTCTTTTGCCATGGTCCGGATTTTTATCTTACTTACTGTGGTAAGTGCCGTTTCTGAAGATGAAAAAAATCCCGAAAGCCCTATGAGTATAACTAAAACTATTATCTGAACAACTGCCATATGTATCTCCTGAACATCAGTACGTCCTCATGTGTTAAAAGAATGGGGCATTACGCCCCTTAAGTATAACACAGTTTAATTCAGTTGTCCTTATTCCATCTGACTATCAGTCTTTTTTTCCTGCCAGCACAAGTGACTGTGCACAGATCACCTCTGTCCTCAGTTTCAGTTATCTGTTCTCCTACAATCTCTGAACTCTCATATCTGTAACGCTGCCAACCATCAGTATAGACGTACAGGTATCTGTGAGAGTCAGCAAATCCCCTGTCGCTATATCTGTGAAGAACAGCAAACATACTACCATCACGCATATTATGGCCAAATATATACATGCTTTTATGGTCATGTATCTGCTTTAAATAGATGCTTCCATGCACATCACTTTTCTTCTCCACAGAATGCTTCAGATAATAATCATCTCCAGTGTAAACAATGGGGTAGTTAACCGCTGTATCAGGTATCAGTATCCATCCATATATGTCAGCGTTTTCAGCTTTAAGTGAATACATATCCGGTTCTGGAGGCATCGGATTTATGTCTTCATTTATCTTCTTTATGTCTGAACTGTCCCTGGATGTTCTCGCCACATTGTCAGTCGTGCTGCGTATTTTTTTATCCATACCGGCCAGTTCTGTTATATTCCTTTGCTCACCGTAGTATCCTACGTATGGGGCTGTCTCTGAGATCATCATCAGCATCCCAGCTGATATAATGATAACAGCAGCGTACTTCCTTTTCAGGCGCATTTTTTCTTTCTGTACAAAACAAGTCCCGCTCCGGCTGATATCAGTACTGTAGCTAATGCGAATGGCCAGCCGGCTGTCTCATCGTATGTCTTTGGCCAAAGTCCCTGCGTTCCCGTTGTAACTGTCTCCTGTGGTCCTGCTAAAACCTGTGATCCGGCACTTATATTTTCTTCAGTATCTATAACTTCATCCTCCGGATCAGACGTGTCTTCTGGATAATCATCAGATATAACTTTGACATTCTCTGTCGTTCCAGCATCAGTATTACTATCGTTAGCATTTTTCCCTGTATCTTTCAGCTTATCTTCCTTTGACGTAATTTCTGATGATGGCGTTTCAGAAGCTTTGGTTTCAGTCTGACCACCCTTATTTGATGATGTCCCCTGATTTTTTTCTTCAGGAGTAGCTTTTATATCCTTATCCTTATCTTCTTTTGTTTTCTCAGCATTTCTTTCTTCGACAGACTTCCCACCTGCATTAGCTGTAAGGCTCTCCTCTGTTCCGTCTTTCGTGATCGCTGTAAATTTGTTGGACCCATCCTCTGATTTTTTATCAGATAATTTTATTTCATCATATCTCTCAAGCAGGGAGTTCAGTGAGCCTTCGCTCCGGGCTAGTTCAGCAAGCGGAGAACCTTCCTCGTCGTCTTCCGGCATAGGATTACTTTCTTCCGGAAACTTCTGGCCTCCTGTCTTTATATCTGTAAGAGAACTGCATCCGGCAAACATTTTTTCAGCTCCGCTTACCTTTGACATATCTATTCCAGACATATCTACTGACTTAAGCGATTTCATCCCAGAAAACATCTCACTTAGGTCTTCATCATTATTAAGTTTCAGGTTCGATAGACCACTAATACTCTCAATAGATGAAAGAATATCTGATCCTGATCCTTCTTCAGCGTCCTTATCACAGCTGAACATGCCACAGAAGTTTTTATTTCCGCTATTATCCTTGTCTTCAGAGATCTCTCCTGTGATCTCTATCTTCTTAACCGCCTTAAGCTTCTCCGCATCCTCAGGACTGTTCTTTATCATTTCATCTATCAGGTCTTTTATCTGGAGCGGACTGCTCTCAGCACTGACCCTGCCTCCTAAAATAAGCAGAGTATCATCCGATATACTTAGTCTTACAGAATCATTTGCTGGTACGGTTACTTTCTCAGATGTTCCATTCTTTTTAATCAATTCAAACACGTAATCATCTGCTGAGCTGTCATCTGATACTGTTATCTTCTGATTTTCGCAAAGTACAGCATAAAGTGAGCCATACTTATCGATCAGTCTCTCAAATGCGGCCGGTACTCTGCCTCTGAACGGATCCTGCTTTGCAAATGCTTCTGGGAGATTCTGTGTTCCTATGTTTATCTCCTTCAGCGCAGTCATGTTCTCGAAAATGCCTGTCCAATCCGCAGCCTCCGACAGGTTGATTCCTGACAGTTCTACCGACTCAAGCTTTTTACAGTTTTTAAACATGCTCTTCATCGAGTAAGCAGGCGAATCACAGCTTATTTTTTCAAGACCTGTTATCTCAGTCAGATTTTCAAATCCTGAGAACAGTTTAGTCATGTCTCCCTTAAGAGTGATATTCCCGCTGACAACTATCTTCTTTATGTCTGACACCTTTATGCCTTCATCTTCGGAGATGTATGCCGTAAGGCTTCCCGGGATATCTCCGCTTCCTGCTGAAAGAGTAAGTTGCTCTCCACTGATAGCCATGGTTATATCAGTCCCTGGTATTTTCTTCTTCAGGTCACAGTCCGTGATAAACTCTACGTCATGAGTATTCTTCTTTACAGCTTTAAGCTTTCGCATTCCATCTTCCTGAACTCCCAGATATTCGATAGACGCGTAATCTGAGAAGAATCCCTTTTCCTGATTCGGGTATTTATCTATATACTGGCTTATGCCATAAGCACCACCGTGATACCACATATGATCCTGGATATGCGATACAGCCTGGTCTCCTACTATGATTTTGGTCAGATAAGGGTTATTATCTACGACCCTGAACCATGTATCCACTTTTGCCAGGTTTATCTCTGACAGGTCAACTGTGCGCATAGCATAGCATCTGACAAACATCTCCGCTATGCCTATAGTTGTCCCGTTTCCCTTCAGGTGGGACAGCCCCGTTACAGTCTCCAGGTTATGAAAATCCATAAACATAGTATAGAATACTCCGAGGTTCTGAGCATTCTTATTGCTCGGTGAGATCAGATCCCCTGTTATATTTACGGATCTTACATTATTTGATATATTCCAGAAAAAATCATTGTCTACACTTCCATCTGAAAGCGTAGCTCCTACATGCTCTCTAAGGAAAAACAAAGCATTATCATTTCCTGTGTTTCCGCCTGTTATATCCAAATTTCCGGTATCAGCGTTATATATAAATCCAACAGATGTCCCTGTCATAGTACCCCTGTATATTCCCTTATCGTATGAGTGAGCTATTTTTTCAGCCCTGGCCGTATCTCCTCCTGTCATTACAGCAAAGAAAAATAAGCCAAGTAAAAATGCCGCGATTGTCTTTTTCCCTTTTAGTATTTTCATTATACCTCCTTATGCTGCACGGTATTCTGTTCCATCATATATCAGGACAGTCTTTACCTGCGTGATCTGTCTCCTTCTGTCCGGCGAGTATATATGCGCCATAGACTGTTCTGCCGGTACATATACTTCCTCTTTTATGGTTCCATCCTCTGTAACTATCAGATAGCATGACGCTTTTTCATCAGATGCGATCATCTCCTTTGTGAATTCTCCTCTGTCAACTACCGTGCCGCTTGCATCCTGCGTCCTGATATATGCTGCTCTTACCGGGTCTGACTTTATATAAAAAGTCTTTCCGTCAAGTGTTTCATAAACTGCTCTTACAGTATATTCCGATACTCTGCTGTCGTCTCCTATTTTCTGGTATTCACCGTAAGTGTGTTTATCATCCTTATGTATTTTCTCTCTGATCTCTAAAAAAGAACCCTCAGTCTTTTCCGGGTGCAGTACATCCTCTTTTACTTCATATCCTACCGCTCTGGCATCATGTTCAAATACAAGACGTATTCCTTCTCCTGTGTATATATCCTTCTGATCTGTTGTAAGAAGTTCCGGTCCGAAAAGCTCATGGGTTTTCTCTATTGATGCTTCTGACATAAGCCCTTTGTACTCTTTTCCTCCCAAAGGAGAAACAATATGAGCCTCTGCCTTTATTCCATAGATAGTGTTATCTGTCATATCTTCCGATATGATAACAGCATTATCCTTGTCCGGAGTCAGATCCTGATGTCTTATTTCACCTGTAATCTGCTGATAATATATCCTGACAAAATCCGCTGCCGTATCCGCGTTTAGTTGTGCTTTTATGGATCTGCAGCCGGGCTTCGTGCTTTTTATGACCGGTTTTTTCAGGAATGCCGTTTCATATTCATCTGAAAAGCTGCTCTCTTCACTAAGATCATCACTGCCTATACGCTTTCCATAGGCCTTCACACGGTACCTGAATACTCCTTCATCTGTGATATGATCTTCAAATCTGATCACATCACCCTCCAGATATCTTTCACCATTATCATTTTCTGACAGGTCATCTATCACTCTTACAGTATTCCATTCACCTGTTTTTTCTCCCTTTATGCATTTTCTTTCGATCAGATACTTTCTGGCCTGCTCGTCCTTTTCGATAGAAAAATGGAGCTGAATTCTATTATCAAAATCTGACCTGTACACTTTCATTTCAGGTGTCTCCAGCTTTTTGGTATGTGCAGTCTCTTTTAATGTCATGATCCTTTTCGTACCACAATACTGCTCGACAGTTATCAGGTAATCAGAATCCGGAGCCAGGTCATCGAACAGGATATATGAAGGTATCTTCTGGTTGCTGTCACGGAGGATAGTTCTTTTATTGATCCTGCCCCATTGAGATACGGTGACATCTATTCGGTCCGTCTCAGTCTTTATGTCCCAGATAACCTTCAGTGAAGAAAGTCCTTCTTCGATAATAAGTGGTTTGCTTTCTTCTGCCGCAGTCTGTTTTTCATCATAAACGCGCTTTGTCAGAAATGCGTTTTTCCAGGTGATCGGGTCAGCATTTTGTTCATACAGCATTTTTTTCGATCTGATGACATCCTTTGTTTCAAACTCCCACTTCTGTACAGTGTTTCCGTTTTCGAATACTTTTCCCAGAATTTTTTTATAAGCATCCTCTCTCCATACTGAGTTTGTTTCAAGCGTTTCATAATTCTCTTTCCCGATAGCTCTTACATAAACCGGTGCGCTGTAATAACTGTCCGTAGAAGTCCCTGCATTTCCCCGGTTATCTGAAACAGGTATATCATCCGTGGTGTCTTCCGCATCCTCACTCAGCACATATACCCTGGCTTTTGTGACTGATGTATTCTGTCGAAATCTACTTCTGTCTGCTTCATTTTTGTCTGTTACCGAATAATATACGGTAATACTTCCAAGGTCTCCCATTTCTTTGAATTCATCTATGGAAAATGTCCTGTTCACAGGATTTGTATATATCTCTATATATTTCCTATCAATGGTTCCGTCTTCGTAGTCATCTGCTGAAACTGTACTTTCCGACATAAGCCTGCCTCTGACCTTTTTCACATCAGAGATCTCGTCCGCATAGAATGAAGTGTCTCTGGCTGATATCACTGGGAACTCATCCCATACCGCATAGATCCTCACTTCAGCCTTATCGTCTTTTATAGTCAGACTGCCTTTTTCCATGGCGTATACATAAAAAGCAATAGCGTCATAAGAAGCGTACGGCTCCTTTTCCCTATCATCAGAGACTATTTCCTCACTTCCATGCAGTCTGTCACCACAGCAGTATATGTCACTGTCTTTATACGAAGCAGTTTTTACAAAGCTCCATCCCTGAAAAGATGTCTGATGCAGATAAGGCATATCACGCATCTTCTCCAAATCAAATCTTTTCCTGCTTATGCTTCTGACAAAATACTCATCTGACCTACCATCGGGGCCTGTATTGCCTTCAAAGATGTATCCTTCCCGTATATGGGCTTTTGAATAATTCTTCGCTTTATTCGTCTGTCCATTTCCATCGAATACCAGACTAAAATCAGTATCCCATACGGCAGCAAATACATGGTCTGTATCAAAAATTCTGATTATCCTGATTGTATCGTATATCTGGTCTCCATAGTTTTCATCCACCTTATCCCTGTAACCCATCTGCTTTAGCCCAGCCGTTACATCCTCTTTATCAAAAAATACCCTGCATCGGTCATCAGTTCTGCTTAGCGGTGCCGTCGTAAATTCTGTTGGTTCTTTCCAGTAAAAAGAGGTTGCCTCAGGGGTTTTGAACGTCAGAGCCTTCCTTTTTACCGGAAAGTCCACGTCATACTGTCCTGTGAGCAGACATGATAGAACTACAGTCCCTGTACGCCCATTTGTCTCTTCCCCTTCGTCTGGCTGCTCATCGTCACTTTTGTCTGTTTTCTTAGTATAAGTACCTAGTCCGCTTCTGAGATCTGCCTTATGCTCCTGTATCTGAGAAAAGCTCAGTGAAAATCCTGAGAGAAGTCCTGAAAGCCGTATTTTCTCTTCATTTTTCATTTTCGTATATGCTGGATCTGAATAATCTGTATTTCCATCCTCAGAGTACAGCTCTATCATCACTCTTCCTGGCTTCCTGTCATTATCAGCCAGATTAAATGACGCCTCAGTAGCTGGAAGCTCCTTTTCATACTGTTCCGCAAAAAGAATTCGCACAGTGGAAGTGACATTCTTACCATTTCTGTCTCCTGGTGTCAGGTATATAGTATTTGCCGTATCACCTTCGCTTTTCTTTACGATGGCTCCAGGCAGCATATAAAAAATACCATTCTGCCAGACTCCTGCCTTGATCGAGTCCTCTATACACACATTCCTGTAATAATACACTGTCCCGTCATTTTCTATACCGCATATCGCACCCGCGATATAAACTCTGTTGCCCGTTTCGTCAAGATCATTACCTATATGGGCGACTCCATTCTGTATGTTATATAACCCTGTTTTCTGCGCCTTTATGGATGCATTTTTTAGTAAAAGTTTTCCTTCATTCTTAACTCCTGTGCCACAGACTGTTTCCTCATCTGCGATCGATATGTTTTTTCCTGTCAGTGCCGCCCGTCCGCTCTCTTTAATGCAGATCCCTGTTCCCTGCAGAGACGAGTTTATACAGCTTTTGCCTCTTCCATCTATCTGAAGAAAGCAGTCAGGCGCATCATCTCCGAAGATATTATCAGTACCATTTTTGCCGCAGTAAATCCCACATAGTCTTCCTGATATAGTAATTGAATTCTCAGACTCGATATAAACAGATCCGAATGTAGCTTCTATCGCAGTATTTCCAGCAGTTATACTACCACCTCTTAAGGTTATTACAGAGTTCTGTCCCATATCCAGCAGATCACCTATATCATTTCCAGATGTGATCACCCTTTCTTTTTCTCCAGCCTGCTGCCTCGTACCACCAGTGATCGAAACGGTGTTCCTGATAGCGCCTATATTCCTGTTCTCAGAAATGCCCTTATCATCAGCAGTTATCATGATGTCTTCAGGCAGTTCAAGTATCATGACATTATATATGCCACAGGCCGAAGCTCGGGCTGATGGTTGTTCAATACTCTTCCAGGCTCCTGAATGCTTCGAACTTATTTTTACATTTTTACCTATAGTGAGATTTCCACGATTCTGTATGCCAAAACTGTTCATAGAAGCATCTCCCGTGAATGCTCCGGTATTAAGCGACATGGCTGTATCTGAAACTGTTACTTTCCCCTTTTCTCCTATTATGTCCTGGTAGACTTCTCTGTCAAAGTAGTCACCCTTTATGGATCTTGAAACAGCTGCATATGTCGCATCATCAAATACGTCTATTCCCTTTACTCCATATACCATACAGTTTTTTATATCAAGTGTTCCGCTTGATCTGAAGTCAAATGCGTCACCACAGTCACTTCGCACCTCACTTCCTGTCACTTCTGATGATGTGTCTCCCTTTAGCAGTATCCCATTAAATCTCCCATATATCCTGCAGTCTGAGACGCCTATGTCTGCATGTACATCACCAGAGTTTTCCGCCAGAATTCCCATTCCGACATAGTTTTCGAAATCAGTATACGAGAACACATCCTTGTCGCCCATTCCGTACAAATATGTCGACTTAATAGACGCACTTCCATTCCTGACAATCACCGCACTGTTATGCGCTAGTATTGTGGAGTTTATTACAGTCAGTTTTCCAGGCGATGTCGTATAATTATCATAGGCGCTGTCAAAACCCACTTCAATGCCTGCCCCCTGTGTATTACTGGTAGGATTTAGTGTCTCGTATTCACCACCGACTGTTTCTGTTTTTACGATATCACCTTCATAAGCTCTAAGTACTGTGTTGTTTAATACAAGCTCTGCTCCATTGTATATGTGAAAAATAAATCCGCTCTGCTGTCTTTTTATAGAATTGCCGTTCCCAGTAATAGTAACTCTGTTTATATCACCGACTGACATCCATGAGCTTCTTCCATTCCCGTCTATATCTGACTGGAGACTTCCACAGTCCACATCGCAGGCTAAGGACAATTGTGGGTATTTGTGGACTTTCTCATTCAGGTCATACGCGCTTCTTATAATGGAATCCTGTGGTGTAGTGGTGTCCCCCATCAGTGAACCAGTAACCGTCCGGCTTTCCATTACTGTGTAGGTGTACGTCTCTATGCTACCGTCCTCAGCCGTTACAGTCTCTGTTTTCTCCACATCGTAAAAATACGTCTGCACGTATGATACATAAACAGAATAGTTTTCATAATCAAGCAGATCTGACATAAATACGCTACAGCTATTACCAGACTGTGAGAGGCTTATCATAGCGCCAGCACTGTCATGCCTTCCTGCTCCAGTCGTACTCCATGATGTAAGTGAAAAGCTTACTATATCGTCATACCTACTGTCACTGAGTTTTGGAACGGACAACTGTATAGTCTCTGAAAACCTGCCATTTCCATAGGCTGTCATAAGTCTGTTGCTGGCCGGTCCTGCTCCCACTGTCTGCTTTCTTAATGAGCTTTCATCGGCAGTACCCCCTGAGGCAGTTTTTCCCTTTTCATCTGACGTATTGTTTTCATTTAGGTCTGTCCTGACAGGTGCTTTCTGTTCACCAGCCATGACACTAGCAGGCGAGGTAAGCATAGCACATATAAGCACAGATGCGATCCATCTTTTAATAAATGCTTTTCTGTTCATATCATTCCCCTTTATTCATATAGTGCAATATACTCTGTAACTCCTTTCTCTTTTCTTTTTTCTTTCCACTTCATGAAAGAATATCCAGATACCCGCGGAGCATTTATATCCTGCTGTCCATCGTAACCAGCTGCATATTGTTTCTGGTAAAAAAGGAAGTCACTTTCTTCTGAATAGTCAAAGCCCGCTGCTTTCGCTATCTGCCAGGGAATATAATAGTTTACATACTCTGATGGCCTACGGCTCTCACGCTCCACGATCTGCGTCGTCTCCGCCTTGATTGTTCCTATCTTTCCATTTGGATAAGTAAAATGCTCTTTTACTCTGACCGAAAGTATTCCCTTATAAATATCTGCCGCTTCTATGTCTATCTCCAGCTTTCCGCCTTTATCACTGCTATCTTCTGCATATATCTCACCATTTTCTGAAACCACTCTTTCGTTGATCTTCATTTTGCCCAGGAAAATACTGATAAAATCGCAGACAAGCGTGTCATTATCCCTGACCTGTGTTTTCTGGGAAAGACATGCATTTTCGAGTGACTGTCTTGCTGCAGACTTAAGTGAGCGTTCGAGTTCTGTCTGTTTCAGGTCTGCTGAATGAACACTCATGAGTATAATGATCACTAATACTGTTACCACTGCACTTATAACAGCAATTATCAGGTGCTTCATGTAGTTGTCCTCCTCTTCCCGACATATATAAACAACTGATAATTACTTACTACTTTTCCAGAGTCTGTCACAGATACTACTATTCTGTAGCATCCAGGAATGCCGAACTGCAGATATGAGTCATTTCCATATTCATCCTCATGCAGTACCTGGTCAGTCACTTCATACCCGTTACTGTATTTCTCTTCGCCTCTCAGAAGACATACTTCGTTTATATGCAGCCTCTCTGCTCTGCCTTTCTTCAGTCTGATAATACTATCAGCCCCATTTCTTTCGTAGTAGACCTTCTGATCAATTCCTATATAGGTATCCGAAGCCATTGATATATTATCTGATCTGACATTCAGTCTGTTCATCATGGCCTTTTCTCCATCTGATTTTTCAGTATGGATCAATCCGGTATCAAGTGACCTTGTCATGGCCAAGGCAGATGTCATCAATGCAAGACCAGTAAACAGCAGCCCAACTATCAGATAAAAGGCTGCTCCTGACAGTAACGAACTGCCGTATTCTTTTATAAGTGTTTTCATGCTCTTCTCCTATAACAGCCATCCACAATATGATACCATGATGTCATGTAATGCACCTGCTGGCGATAAGAACAGTAAGCAGAATAGACTTACTACTGCTATTACAGCTATGGCAGCCGTTATAGATTCACCATATTCTCTTATCAGTTCGTGCATAATCTCACTTCCTTTATATCACCCTGTCACTGTATTCAGGACCATGACAAAAAAGCTCGTAAACATGATCCCCGTCACAGCGTATAGTATAGCCTCTCCATAATCTGAAATGATTTCTTTCATTTTACGACTCCTTCAGATCATTACCGACGATACAGAATGAACAGATGAATAGCCTATAACTGGTATCCTGAAATAGTAATTCAAAGTAGCTCTGGCATAGGTTACCTGCTTCTTACCATTCTGTACTGAGCTTATGATCTCTAATGCTTCACTTTCTCCGTTTCCGAACTGCATCCTGGCGTCATCTCTGCATGCCTTTATCACTTCATCCGAATAATTAGAGTTCTCTATTTTTTCTACATATCCAAGAAGTGCCCTGTCCGCATTTGCTGCCTGAATAGATGAAGCGATAAGACTCACCCCTACACCTGTTAGCAGAATAAAGAAAAATAGTCCGGCAAAAGATTTAAATATCGTCTCCACTTCTTCCTCCTAGATCACGCCTTTTGACATACTGCCCATGTATACTGCAAACAGCAATATCATGTCACAGATCAGCTTCATTCCCCCAGTCAGCTGAGGTGCCAGAAACAACGCGTACATACCAGCCAGTGAGTCAGAATTCTGCTGTCTTTTAGCCTTGTCACTCATTTCCTGATTTCTTCTGATTATCTCTGCTATCTGTCCTCTGGCTTCTCCTCCCTTGCCTTCTGAGATAGAATAGAGCATCTTCATCGTGCTTCTTACCTCGGGAAGAGTAAACTCTGAGAGGAAATCCGTATATGCTCTCTTGTCATTCGGATCTAGCCGCAGCCTTCCTATCATCTCTTTTAAAGCCGGTTTAAGAATGGCAGGTGCCTCATCGTACGATCTGAAAATGGCGACCTGCACGTTCTCAGCCTGCATAAGCAGTGACATCTGCATGAGCCATTCAGGGAAACATGCTTTTATGTATTCCTGAAGACTTCTCTGCGCAGTCTTTCTGCCAAGTACCGACAGAGGGCCTTTACCGTAGTTTTTGAATCTCTCATACTGCTTCAAGTATTCCTTTTCCCTGTCTTTATCATCTGCCAGATATCCAGCTGTAAGTCTGGAATCCGCCTTATAATAGATCATCAGATCGAGTATCAGTACTACTACAGTAATGATCTGTGCCAGCGGATTAGCTGATACATCCAGATGCATCTGCCCTGCCATATAATAGATCATCGAGCATAGCAGCAGTGAAGTGATTATAGAAAGTACTATCTCGCGTCTCTTCACTTTCTTTTCCTGCTGAAGCGAATATACTCTGTCGGCCCACATTCTCCTGGATTCAAGCAGCAGCTCTATCGATTCAGAGTATTCTCCACCGAGTGCCTCTGTTCTCAGTGCGAATCTGTGCATTACCGTAAGTCCCTCATACGGATAATTCTTCTCTATGATCTTTAGCGCCTTTTCTTCAAAATCGGATTCGTTATAAGTGTTTTTGATGTGATTTATGGCCTTTCCAAGAGTTTTCTTCATATCACCATCTTCAAAAAGGTCGTATGTATCCTCGAGAGTCGTGAGAACTTTTGTGCTTTTCATGAATGAATACAGGAACTGTTCCATGTAGATGTTCAGATCTGAAAATTTATGCTGATAGTATCTGTTTCTGTATGTATTTCTAAGTAGAAGTGGCAGTATGATCATTCCCGCTATAAATAGTATGATCTGAGGTATCAGGTGAAGTCCGAAGAACCTGCCTAATGCAAACAGTCCGGCTATAGCCATCGTGTATCTGACAAAGGCTTTCTTTGGAGAAAATACATATCCGTAAGTCGACAGCTCATCTGAAAGCTGCTTTCTGTTTCCTGCCAATAAATGTCATCCCCTTCCTCTTTTTCTTTATGAATTCATCCTCCATATCTGTTAGCAGTCCAGCAACATATGCTGTCCTTTCATCTACACCATCAGATTCCACATCTGCCTTCATCTCAGCTATCTGCTCTGCCACCGCCAGCTGCTTCAGTTCTCTCCTGAATACGTACTCCTTTACCTCATTATCACTGTCAGTCTCACTGTCTTCTTCTGCACTCTCCTCCTGATAAAAATACGGATTTTCTATGTGAGCTTCTTCGAACTTCTTCATGACCACATCAGGAAAATCATTCCCGGTCGGTTCCCCCTGATCCAGTACTAATATGCAACTATTCTGTCTGTTCTCCCTGTAAAAAAAGCCTATCTGATCTACATACCTGATCAGTACAAATGAGCCGTTTTCCTGTTTCTTAAGCTTTCTCCTGATAAGTACCGCTACATCAATAAAACTGTAGATATCATTCTCCAGTCTGTTCTCTGACCTTAAGTTTCCTGCCATGTTCATCATACGGTCGGGAACTTTTCTGACATCATCAGTATGCAGGGTTGTCATGCCGCGCACCCCGGTGGAAAAGCCTTCAAGCAGATATACTACCTCCTTGCTCCTCGCCTCTGAAAACTTCTTTTATTTAGTACAAAAAACGATTATCAGATATGATGTGCATAAAAAAAGCACCGATAGAAGTATCCTCTATCGATGCTTAATCCATTCAGATATAACATATAACTATTTCTTATCATTCTTATCAGTCAAAGCTAAGAAAGTAAAAGCTAATCCCATTATTCCTATTCACAGACATATAAATGATGTTTGGGTCAAAAGGTCTGTGACCTAATGACCCCAACATCATCATATCACACTTTTATCTCCACCCCATCCTTAAACACCACAGTCATATCATCCTTTGTCCTGACAGTTATATTGTCCACAAACTCACCAAACATATCGGCCTTGAACTCTGTCACCTCTCCATCTATATGGTCAGTCTCATCCATCAAATGCCGGATCTCGGCCGCTCTCTCCTTCTTATCCTGTATCTCGGCATCCAGCCTGTCATATTCGCTCTGAGCCTTCCTGTACCTGTCTTCAAGATACTTATATTTCCTATCGTATTCATCCTGATCAACAACATCACTCGCATTCTCCGTGATAGCCTGCTGCATCATAGAATCCACAATATTCATCTCTGCTGATGCATCATCAAGCTGCCTCTCCAAGTCAGATGTATCTTCTATCACCTGTACAGCCTCATCCAGATTGGCTCTTATTTCATCTCTGCTAGCCAGATAGACATTCATGGCCTTTATGAATACAGCCTTTATCTCATCGCCTGTCAGATGTGGCGTTGAGCATTGCCTTTCACCCTTCTTTTTATATCTGCCGTTGCACATCCAGACAACTTTCCGATACTTATTGTTTGAGTGCCATACCTTGGATCCATACCATTTACCACACTCGGCACATTTTATCTTTGAAGAAAAAATATACACACCACTGTAATATCCGTATTTTTTTCTTCTCTCTAGCTCCGCCTGTACCATATCGAACTCTTCTGGATCAATGATTGGCTGATGATGTCCCTTCACATAATATTGCGGAACCTCTCCCTCATTTTTCTTCATTTTCTTTTTCAGAAAGTCCGTGGTGAATTTTTTCTGCAGTCTTGCGTCTCCCTTGTACTTTTCATTGGACAGAATCCCCTTAATGGTGTTAATGCTCCAATTCTTCTTTCCACCTGGCGTCAGGATTCCCTTCTCATTCAGGCGGTCACATATAGCTTTATAATGATAGCCTTCCTGAAACAGCCTGAATATCAGGCGTATTGTTTCTGCTTCCTTTTCATTTATAATCCATTCTCCATCAGGTCCTTTATCGTACCCCAAAAAATTGGAATACGCGACACTGACCTTACCATTAGCAAACCCCTTACGAACGCCCCACGTTACATTCTGGCTTATGGATCTTGACTCTTCCTGAGAGAGACTTGACATTATTGTAAGCAGAACCTCTCCCTTACCATCAAAGGTCCATATATTCTCTTTTTCAAAGTAAACCTCTGTTCCACAATCCTTAAGTCTTCGGATCGTAGTCAGTGAGTCCACAGTATTACGGGCAAACCTGCTTACAGATTTAGTGATAATAAGGTCAATCTTTCCGGCCAGGGCATCATCCACCATTGCCTGAAACCCCTTACGCTTCTTAATACTGGTGCCGCTTATTCCTTCATCGGAATACATTCCTGCAAACTCCCACTCATCATGAGCCGTTATATATTCCGTATAATATGCCAGTTGGGTTTCATATGATGTAAGCTGTTCATCTCTACCTGTTGATACTCTTGCATAGCCAGCCACTTTTCTTTTGGTCACTTTATTAGAAGAGCTTACATTTCCAAAGGTCCTACCTGGCTTTGCGGGAATTACCGTGATTTTTGACATCCTGCATCCTCCTCGTTTTTATAATGTCAGCCAATTCTTCACTGATGATAGCCTCATGGTCATTCCTTATGATTTTCTTGCTGCCATCAGTTTCACCATTCTTCAACACTCTTTGCCCAGCATAGAATCCAGCCTGTCCAAGAATCGTAGTGACCGTGGAATTGGAAAATCCGCCTGACTTATTCTTATAGCCCTGTCTCTTCATTTCGGCTGCAATACAGCCAATCCCTTTTCCATCCAGATACATTGAAATGACCTGCTTCACCGCTCCAATTTCATTTTCAAGAGCTTCATACCTTTTTTTCTTGTCATTCCACTTATAGCCATATACTCGGTAGTGATAATTCAAACTCCAGGGATTCCCATCAAAAAAATCATAATGACCCTGCCGTTCTTCTCCATCCTTATAGAAAAAAGTCAGAGTCCCATCAGTATCTACCAGAACATGATCTATCTCTGCTGCGAATCTATCGGCATCAAATTTCTTCATGTCCATTACACTGCTTATTATTTTTTCTAATACTTCAAGTCTTAGATATCCATTCGAACAACTTTCAGGACCATATGTCTTTTTATGTCCGCATAGAAGATCCTTCTTTAGCTTTATAAAAGTATGTCCACAGCATCCGCATATAAATTTTGATGTAAGCCACGTATTGTGTTTTCCTATCTGTGGCATTCCTATCTCTTCACGTCTCTTTCTTACAGCTTCAAATACCTTTTCCGAGACTATTGCCTCATGATGATCTGCTATGTGGATCATCGGAACCTCTCCCTCATTCTTTTTTTCTTTCCCCACAGCATATGCATACCGTTTGTGGATCGTGATATTGCCTGTATATGCCTCGTTCTTTAGCGCAAAATGAACGAAAGAACTACCATGAAGTCCATTTGTAAGTGAAGATATTTCACGCCCTATCTCTTCCATGGTCCGTCCTGCCAGATAATCATTGAAAATCTTTCTGACAATAGCGGCCTCATCCTCTACAATCCTATAATTCAGGTCATATCCGAATGGCGGGCATCCCCAATGCTCTCCGCGTTCTCCCTTCTTCATTACCGCCCACTTGATATTCTGCGACTCATTGTAGCTTTCTTCCTGGGCAAAAGAGGCCAGTATAGACAACATCAGCTCGCCGTCAGCATTCAGGCTCCTGATGTTCTCTTTCTCGAATCTTACCTCTACACCAATATCCTTTAAGTGCCTGACGCTCTCCAACAGGTCAACAGTATTGCGGGCAAACCTGCTTATCGACTTTGTTAAAATAATATCAATTTTGCCCGCATCTGCATCCGCAAGCATATCCTGAAAACCATGCCTTTTTACTATACTGGTTCCAGTAATACCATCATCAGAATACAGGCCAGCATATTCCCATTCAGGATTACTTTGAATCAGCCTGCTATAATGACTTATCTGTGCCGTCAGAGAATGCTCCTGCCGTTCACTTGCGGACGAAACCCTTGCATAGGCCGCGACTCTTTTTCTGCACGGTATTTTCTTCTTTTTTGCCTGTATCTTTATTATTTCAGCCATTTCCAAAACCTCTGTTCGAAAGCTTTTTTATTTTTATTATACCGTGCTGCACAGCCTATGACTTATGCTTTCTTGCTGTATGCAGTGTTTTTTCAGATTCAATAGCGTTGCCAAAATATTTTCTTCTCAGATTCGTGCTTATGATGTCATACTCCCTATCTGTCACAAGTCCCTTTTTACTCCATCTGTCTATTTCCTTCATTGTCATCCGATAAACCGCTTTCCGATGAATCTCCGAACCGTTCCGCGAAATAGCACGGTTCCGAACAGTATTTTCTCCGCCCATATGCCCTGAATTCCTTTCCACAATGTCTGCATGTGAAGACATAGGCCGTGCTTATCTCATTCCTGTGCTCTGCCCAATACTTACTGCGGCAGGAATCATTGCAGAATATTTTTTTCTTCTTGCCGGGAATATCCCGGACGTTTCCACCACAGTATCTGCAGAGTCCTCTCTCGACAGGAACATCGTGCCGGCGACAGAATGACTTGATGGTATTCACGGAAATCTCCAACTTGTTGGCAATGCTCCTATATCCCCATCCAGCCATCCTCAATGTTCCGATCTTATCCTTCTGTTCGTCAGTCAGCATCAGCGTTTCTCCTACATGCACATCAATAATGCTACATGTATAAAGGGACAGATTTTCACCTCTTTTTGTGGTATGGATAAAAAATGGGCAAAAAAAATAAACCAGACAGGCATAAAGCCCATCTGGTTCTTAATCAATTCTTATCACTTCGGCTCAGACCACTTTTCCATCTTTATCGAGCCATCTATAAAGACCTCGTCACTTTTTGCAGATGTTTCTTTCTGTAACAGATCTATGCTTCCTTCAATGTCTGCCAGATCAGGAAACCTCTTCTCAAATTCAGGTATATCTTTGGCCGGTATTACCCCAATATCCACTCCGATCCGATTATTGATAATTGCATATGCCGGCTGCTTCTGATATGAGAACTTCTTTATACTAACAGAATCTCCCTCTTTTGAATCCTCAAGGGCATCCTGTCGCCAATAATATTTTTCGGTCTTATATTTGCACTTTTTACTGAATCCAGCAATATCAACATACATGACCGTATATTTTCGCCTATGGCCAAATAATCCCATATCATTCAGCCCTTTGACACTGTTTTTCTTATCTCATGAACCGCATCGATTATATTGAGTATTCCAGATACAGTCAGAAGCAGAGATGTAGCAATATTCTGCCTGGCAATAAACATTATAATTGACGCTATCATCAGCATCTCATTGAATTTAAGCTTTTTCATCATCTTGTGCCTCCTTCGGAATATTATAACAGAAAAGACACCTGATGAAAAGAAATGCGCGTTACAGATTCTAGTGTCTAAGAAGCTCATTCACTTTCTTCTGTACCTTATCCGGATCGTATCCGGCCTTCTTAAGCCTCTGGAACCTTTCCGCACCATTGCCCCACTTACCTGCTATTACCTCTCTTGCGACCTTCTCGATCCTGTCAGCCTTGCGGACAGACTTCTTTACAAAAACACCCTCACTATATCTGAGCACATGGGACCACGGATAATTCCTGTAGGATCTTATCAGGAACTCCCTGCCTGTCTGATCACCCGGTTTTCCGCCTCTGCCCGTACCCATCTCATTGATAGAAGCCTCCACCTCTTTTCCTGCTCCACAGTACATGGCCACATGGCGTCCCTTCCTTATCAGCACGTCACCTCTCTTTAGGCCTTTGCCTGAATTCAGATTCACTTTGGCTGTCACATCCTTGAATCCATTATCGGTAAACACTTCATAGATGTTGCTTGTATTCACGGCACCTGCAGACTTTACAGGCACTCCAGCCTTCTCCCATGCCGTAATAGTTGCGGCCGAACAGTCATAGTCTCCACGCTGTCCCCATCTGAAATCTTTATCATATCCATGCGCATTATCCCTCGCCACATTCTCCATCCATCTCGTGGCCTTCTCCGTCTTCGTCATACAGAATCACCTTCCTTATCCTTACCGCCAATCTGCTTGTAAATCTGATTGATTCCTGTCGCTGCAAATCCACTTACTATGCCAACAGCCACGGCAGTCAGCTCATCAACTGCGGGAAAATCTGCCATGACATTCTTTCCTATAATGCCAAGCACGGCCCCCGCACATCCACATATTACCGGGATCCATCTGTCAGGAACCTTCTCAATCGCCTTACATGTCTGTCCGATCAGATAGGCTATAACCGTAATAGCCGCAACGCTTACAATACCAAAATCCATAAAAATCACCTCATATTTTCAACAATATTATTAATCTAAGTTACCTACATCAGGAAACAGGCGGATCCGGACCAATCGGCAAATCCATGCACTTCCTGAACAGGCTCTCACCTGTCCCATTACCGCCAAGCGCCTTATAAGGCCGATACATATATTCAAGGTTGTGCCTGTCCTCTACACTGCAATATCCCCTTGAAATATAAAAGCTGCATGACTTATATAATCCGTCATGCAGCAGTGCCAGCATCCCATCTTTCAGGACATCATACTCGTTCTTCTTTCTCACGAACTTTTTCCACATCGCTGTCATCACAGCAATGAGCAGAACAAAAAGTTCCTGAATCCAGTACCTCACAATGAAATCAATCATAAGCATCACCTTCCTTAATATGGACAATTCTCTCCATACACGTCCTCATAGTCCTGTTGGTTACCTATCTGGATGTAGCGCAGATACTGATCAGTATTCGTCAGCCTACATCTGAATCTCACCTTTGAATCCGTGATCATCTTCTGCCACTCACTCATCGGTATATCATGTATCTCCTGTGCAGTATTGCCATCAGCGATATCAGATGTGGCATCACTCCATGCTCCATCTGCATATTTGTGATATGCAGTACCGCCATTAAATGACACTTGGAATTTTAATCCAGAATCCGCATCGACCCAGATCCTGTTGACATTGTAGTTTATATCAATATCCCCAGTATCTACATCCATATAAGCAGGCTGTCCTGTCTGTATAGCTTCATTGCTTAGCCCGATATCCTTCTCACACCATCTTAGAATACTTAGATCACCCAGAGAACTGTAAGCAGAATATGCCGGAAGATTATCTACTCCATATGTTTTGAAAAGTTCCGCAGTCAGTGCCGTCTCTGTCAGCACCTCCGGGCTCCCGCTTTTTAATGAATAGATCCTGCCCGCGGAATTTCTGAACAGATACCGGATATCCGGATATTCCGGCTCATTGAATCCGCTCTCCACGGTCCATGACGTGCCATTATCGTCTGCAGGGATAAATGTAAACTTATCCCCATCGGCCGTGGGAGTATATGTCACGCTGCTCCCTGTCGAGGATGCCCATATCAGAGAACAGGTCCCTGTATTATAATCTGACGGCCAGTCAGATATATACAGATAAATCCTGTTATTGCTCATAAGGATCACATCAAATGTCAGATGACATTCATCAGATGTCTTACTGTAATAACTGTATCCGTCCCACCGTACCCTGACAAATTTATAAATGCCGCCTATGGCTCCTTCCTGGCGCCATGTGTTCCACGCTGCCATGTCGCTCTGATTTACATTCAGAACTGAATACCTGTTGTAGCTTGTTGAATCACTCAGATATATACGTCCGTCACCATCTGTGATTATATATGCCACAGTCTTGCTGTTGAACTTAAACCAGTCTGTTCCGGTCAGCTGAGTCCGCCCCATGTCGTTTTTCGAGTTGTCAAGCGGTTTCTCTGTAAAATTCTCATTGTCCGCTATAAGCGCATCAAGATTATTGTAGTTCATCAGAAAGCCACCTCCTTTATCACTCCGGAATACTCTGATGGCGTAACGGAAACGGCAGAGACCACGCCGGAATCTACTGTCTCCGCAGTTCCTGTCAGTGTAGTTTTTTCAGCTAAAAGGACAATTTTCATTCCGTCATCATCGCTGACAGTCGTCACGCCTGTTCCTGCCGCTTTGTCAGCCGTGTACTCTGTCCCGTTTTCCATGCTTATCCGTTTACAGTCTTCAGTAGTTCCCAGGCTTGATCCTTCTTTTACCGTCCTCCATGCCGGGAAGGCTGCCTGATACAGTTCATCTGCAACATGTATGTGCCGCATATCATCAAGATCTTTTATGTTGCTGAACAGTTGTCCTCCGGCATTCTTAAAGATGAAATAAGCATCACTTACTTTCTGGCAGTCAATATTACTGTGTGTCGAAACAGTCGGAAAAGAGGAGGCCTCATTACCATCTGAATCCACAAAGACCATATCAGGAAAATCAGCTATGATCCTGTCGTTGCCTTCAGTCTCCACATAAAAATTCCCCGTCCCTACAAACTTCTTTATCCCTCTAGGATATATCAGCCTGCAGCTTGTAGAAGTATACCCTATCTTCGAGATTTCCTTCACGCCCGGAGGTACTACTATCGTAAGCGGATACCAGAGCTGCCCCGTCCCATTCTGCATAAGTCCGTATATTTTCTCCACAGATAAAGGTATTGATACCCTTCTAAGCATCGGACCATATTCCAGAGCGGACACTCCGCCGTAGGTGCTCGTTCCAAGCCTTTTTACCTGGCTCGAATAATTAACCTCGACCAGACAGGGACTCAGCTTTCCGGATTCAGTGCTCTCACTAAAGCTTCCTGCATCCACAAGCAGTTCCTCGCTGTCCTCTGCCCATATGGATACATCATAATCTCCTGCGCTCTCAAATTTATGAGTAAGGGACAGTCCACTGTATGAAGACTCGCAGGCGTAGCTTTCATCATCCGTACCATCTCCCCAGTTGATGAACATGGTACCGCCGTAAGCGCCTCCACCATACTTTACTGTCAGCCCATCATCACCGAGATGTATAAAGCAATGTGTCTTATTATCCACAGTAGTATATACTGCGCCTATCTCATGCGGAAGTCTGACTTTTTTTATAAAATCCAGATCGGGCTCATTCCATCCCTGGAACAGCAGATTTTTATGCAGAGGCGGAACCGGAAATTCCGTAAGCTGAGATGCCTCTTCAAAAGAATACGCATACAGAAGCTGTCCATTGTAATCATAGAAATTGACATCCTTCGGCCTATCCGGAAGATCTGAAGCTGCAATGGTAACTTCTTCAATTTTCTCCGGCATTTCGTCTAAAGTAAGGCTGTCCGATTCAGACATACCCGCCTTCCGTTTCACGGCATTTGATATTGCCATGAGTTTTTCCCTCTTAACAATTATATTCATCCGAGACCTCCATTTTTATCTGCTTTGCCTCACGAGACAGGTTATTGTCTGAATCCAGAATCACCTTTATCAGCACGCCATCATAAGGAATATTCGCAAGCACCAGACGGTTATCATGCTTTTCCACTACATACAGCTTGATATCTCCGACCTGATTTCCCAGTTCATCATCTTCTTCGCTGTAATACACATCACACTTTGTATTAAGAAGTTCCGCCCGTCTCACAAGATCATAAATACCATTTGACCTTCCGGAATAGCTCATGTTCCCGAATCTACCGTTTTCTGTGTCATAAGTAATATTCAGATGCGTACCATCAGAAGAACTGCCGACTGAGTTAAGCGCTTTTCTGATCCCGTCTGATGTAACAGGATTACTGCTCCCTGTCGTTGGCGTATCATCAAATGTCATTGCTATCCCGGCCTCTGAAAGAGCCTTTTTTATACCATCAGATGTGACAGGATTACTGCTTCCTTCCGTAGGAGTATCATCAAATGTCAGATTTACCTCCGCGTTATCACTCTTTTCGTCCAGAGCCTTTTTTATACCATCAGATGTTACGGGATTCTTGCTCCCTTCAGTAGGAGCATCATCAAAAGTCAGCTTATCCTGTTTCTTAGCAAGTGCAGAAACAGATGCCGTACCTGCGGACAGATTTGAAAAATCCGATTCCAGCTTTCTGAATATAGCCACAATGGCATCCCTGACATCTTCGCCTCTTGACGCCTTCTGTATACTCTTTATCTTGTCATCAACATCAGACATATCTTTACGCCTCCATCCGTTAATATGTATACCTTGTACCGGTATCGATATATTTTTTTAATTCTTCACATCTTTCTTCGTCACTCTTTTTTCCTTCTATGCCCTGCAACCATACTTTGCTGCCGCCTCCACCATGCCAGTCATCGCCAAATGTCTGGTTTCTGAAAAGGAGTTCCCCATTATTATCCACAAGATTATTGATATGAGGATGCTTGTCATAATAGTATTTGGTTTCTCCATCATCAGTAAGCGGAAGTTTATACGCAATCAGCCTATTATTTTCATCGGCATCCACTATATTATCCGTTGCGACCTCTGTTATATCGACAGCATTTTCTATGTCACCCTTTGCCTTTATCTCATCGTTGTATCCAATAAACGGCACATAATAGAGATACTTGAGATAACGTCCCCGTATCGCAAACCATATTTCACATTGAAAATACGGATAAGGATATTCCTCGGCTTTTCTGTCAATCTGATATACAAGACTCTGCTCAATTTCAGCATCACGATTATAGACAAGCCTCATGCCATACTGATTGATATTGCCTTCACAGTATTTCGTAGTCTGTTCAACAGGGCTTCCCCACCATTCCGGGTCACAGAACGGCTCTCCCATATTGGGGTAAATCATTCTGTCTCCTACATAAACTTTCGAGATCTTTTTGTTTCCGATTGAAACTATCTGATTTATATTATTTATCTGATGACGCTTGCCGGAAATATTCAGTATTATTCCATACCAGTTCTGATCACGAATATTAGTATTCATAGTCACTTCTCATTTTCATAGACAAAATAAATCGTATGCTCATCCTTATCCTCAATCTTGTTATACTGCCACAATTGACCTACCCAGTGCTTATAAAGATTTGCATCCCCAGTCCGTTCCTTTTCTTCTTCGACCAGTTCTTCAACAGTCTCTTTCAGCTCATCCACATCGTCCTGCAGGCCATCGATAGTATCCTCGACCTCATCCACCGCTTCCTGCGCTTCCGCATCCGTCTTTTCCGCCACGATCTCTGTCAGTTCCTGCGTGGGCATCGTGCCCAGCGTTATCTGTTTTGTCCCCGTGTCCAGGCTGTAGCTTATCTTTGTAAGCGGAAGCTCCCTGTCCACTAAATGCGGATCAGATACGCACCGGATCACCTGCCCCACCATGAACTGTTCATATTCTCCATTCAGAAAATGCAGCTCCGAAGCGTCGCACTCGATCGCGATCTTATCAAACTGCAGATTGCTCAGGTATTCCTGCCCGTCTTTCAGAAGCGTCTCCGGCTTTACCACTCCCTCAAAAGTGACCGCCTTGGTTATCTTTCCATAGGTCTTTGCCGCTTCACTCTCTATAATCTTACTTCCGTTATTTACGGACTCCACAGTCAGAGGTACCTTTGTTGTCTCATCAGCATCACCGACCGGCAGAACGCAGGTAGCGATCTCCGTGCCGCCAACATTGCTCCCTATGTTCAGAAGGTTCAATCCGAATTTGATCGGCTGATTGCATGTATATGGAAGTTCCTGAAGCCAGTCAATATAGTTGATTCCATTCTCTCTTCTTACGAACAGATAACCGCCTTCAGCATTCAGACACTGTCTGTCTATGACATCCTTTGTCTGCTCATACTTTAATTTGCGGTAAACCTTTTTGTCCGGTACCGTAATATTTCCAACAGTAAACTGTCTGTTTTTTTCCACCTGACTATTGTGAGTAGCTATGATTTTCCGAAAAAAATCTCTGATTGAAATACTTGTATATTCGTGATATTCCTGGACAGAATCATTCAGGAATGCAAGCGCACCTTCGCAATGCACCTGCTTCTGACGATAGAAGTCTGTTTTTATCTCAATCGGCCTTCCGAACCATATCAGCTTATCGCCTTCATAAACATCCAAATCGGTGTTGAGCATCATGATATTGTTGTAAAATACATGTCTGGCCGGCATGATAAAATCCAGACTGCCAGAGACATTAACCTCAGTCTCCAATACAGGATTCAGAAGCACCATGTCCGGAT
This sequence comes from Lachnospiraceae bacterium, assembly GCA_029226225.1. Classification (GTDB taxonomy): domain Bacteria; phylum Bacillota; class Clostridia; order Lachnospirales; family Lachnospiraceae; genus Weimeria. Next base: position 38,416 of record JAQXXU010000067.1, read on the forward strand.
AGTCATAATCGAATATAGGAATACCATCAGCCAAAATTCTGTATATCATAACCTTTTCCCCAATGAATAATCCACCACAATACGGCCGGTTCCTGCAAATGTCATATAGTTATCACCTGGCCTGAGAACTATACTCTCATTTCTATTCTCTCCGGCCACAAGACTATAGACATTCCCATTAAACTTAACTGACATTGCAGCTGAACAGATAAATACAGGAACCGCATCCTTAACCGCAGGGTTTATCAGATTTCTCTCCATCGTACCATCCACATCAAAAGTACCATAGTAAATGATGTTGCTGAAGAGGTCATCCCATAGCCAGTCCAGATTTCTTGTAGAATCCAGACCATACTTATACGGATCCAGATTATAGTCTATGACAATCTTGGAATTCTGCTCTTCTGAACTCCAACCATTCACCGAAACCCTGCCCTGGTAAAAATAATCAGGATCATCCATCAGATAGATTCTTGTCTCTTTCCCATGAATCTCTGCAAGAATATCCTCATAGACTTCAATCCATCTTTCTCCAGGCCTTAGCCAGAACTCCCACGATCCTGTCCTTCTCCCATACCTTACGGAACCTGTCAGTACCGTGGAATAATCCAGTTGACCATCTGCTCCCGGAACATCAATATAATTTGTCTTTACTTCAGGAGGCGACACATGAAGCCTTGAAAAAGGAACCAACCCCCATTCTTCATAGGTATTGTGTCCGCCGATTATCACAGAATGCTTCATCAGCCTCTCTGTCTCCTTCCTGCAATCACTCCAAGCTCCCTGTTCATCTGCGGTGCAATACTGCCGACCAGGGTACCGCTGTCCAGTACCACCTGCGTATTGCTCATCTGCGGGAAATACTGACCCATAAGCGAGAGTAACTGATTTCCTAATGACTGTATCGCCTTAACAGTCTGCTCCGATCCGGACGCAGATGATATCATCCCCATCAGCCTGTCAGTACCCACCACAAGCTCCGATCCGTTTCCGTCACCGAATCCCTTCATGCCTGCAGGCGTTCCGAGTACCGTGGGACTGTCAAACATCACAGCGTTGTCATATGCTTTTTTGTACCAGTCCACAGACAGTTTAGGGACAGACGGAGGCTTTATCGACAGCTTGCCCGTTATCTTGAAATGCGGCAGTTTTATCTTCGGCAGGCTTAATTTACACCCGGAAAAGAAATTCTTTACTTTATCCAGACCGCCGCTCACCACATTTTTTATGGTCCCCATTTTTTCGGAAAAAGCATTCTTCATTTCTCCTAGCTTAGTTCTCGCAGAACTTAACGCATTGCCCAGCTTTCCGCCCGTCAGCTTGTTTATCACATCAAAACCCGCTTTCCATACGTTCTTATATCCTTCAAGTGCTGTTCCTATTACTCCCTTTATGCCTCCGCCCTTAGCCTGTACGGAAGCCTTGATATTATCCCATGCAGCTGACGTGTTGGATTTTACTTTGTCCCATGCTCCGCCAATCGTTGTCTTAATGCCATTGAATACATTCCCCGTGTTGGTCTTTATCGTGTTCCAGGTCTTTCCGAGAGAATCCTTAAGCCCTCCGGCAAAATCTCCTATCCCCTTGAAAAATCCCTTTATGCCCTCCACGGCACCGGACACAATGCTCTTTATCCCGTCCCACAGACCGATCCAGAAATTCCTGAACGCCTCCGACTTGTTCCACAGAGCAATGAATCCGAGCACAAGAGCGGCAACCGCAGCAATCACGAGCATTATAGGATTAGCAGAGAGAACACCCCATAATCCGGTAAATACTCCCTTCAGCTTTCCAATCGTTGCAGGAATCTTTGCTATCTGGGGTGCCAGCTTCATCACGGCTCCGACACCCGAAGCCATCTTGCCTATGACTATAAGTGCAGGACCGACAGCCGCCGCAATCCCCGCAATAGTCGTTATCAGCTTCTGTGTCGCCGGATCGAGCTCCATGAACTTATTCATGACTCCGATCACGTTCTCCATCAGCCTCTGGAAAGCAGGAGCCACAGCCTCTCCGACAGTCACCTTTAACACGTCAAAAGTGGATTTCAGCTGCTCTATCGTTCCGCCGGTTCCTGACATCAGGGCATCCGCCATGCCTTTGGACGATCCCGTCACATCATCAAGGGCGCTCCGCAGTCCCGAAACTTCTTCAGGTGACGACTGGATCAGCGTCAACCATTTTGACATCTGGTTTTTACCGTAAATATTACTTGCAGCTTCGAGCTTTTCCTGATCAGTCAGCCCGGAAAATGCACTGTTCAGATTGGCTATAACCTCCGGCATAGACTTAAGCGTGCCATTATCATTGAAAATAGCATACGTCTGTCCTGTCGATAAGCCCAGCTTATCCATAGCCTTTGCGCCTTCGGACGCAGGGGACGCCAGACGCGCCAGACCTGTCTTTAATGCGTTGGCACCCTCCGAGCCGGATATACCCGCATTCCCGAATACTCCCGTAAGCGTGGCCAGATCCTTCACATCCCATCCTACGGTCTTACAGATCGGACCGGCTACAGATATCGAGCTGAATAATTCAGATGTGGTTGTATTTGCCTGTGCTTGAGCCTTCGCCAGTACATCAGAATACTTTGACGCCTCTGAGCTGTTGGCTCCGAACATTTTGAGTGAATTTCCGAGCCCTGACGTCACCTCGGACAGATCGGTCCCGGTAGCGGCCGCCAGACTCATCGCAGGAGTCAGCATATCAGTCGCCTGTTTTGCGGTAAATCCCTGACGCGCAAAATTAAGCGTTGCATCAGTCGCATCCTGCATTCCATATACAGAACTTTTCGCAGACGTGCCTATCTGTTTCCACAGCCCCTCAAAATCCTTTGCAGTATTTGAAGTGTTCCCCATCGTCTGTTTTACGAGATTGAA
>JAQXXU010000068.1 GCA_029226225.1 Lachnospiraceae bacterium
ACTTTGAAGAGTTCGGCGAGGTCGGCCATTTCATTTTCATCTGGCAGATTACATTTCTTACTCATTTTTTATAACTTAATGTCCTTGTAGAATTAGCTATGCAGATAAGGAGCACTCCGGTGTCTCCGAAGACGGCGAGCCACATAGGTGCAAGTCCGAAGGCGGCAAGAACGAGGATAGCTAATTTAATTACTATCGCGATTACTATGTTCTGCTTTGCTATGGAGATAGTATGTCTTGATATCCTGATGGCTTTAGCTATCTTCGAAGGCTTATCATCCATCAGTACTACATCTGCAGCTTCTATGGCGGCATCACTTCCCATGGCGCCCATTGCGATACCTACATCTGCTCTCGCAAGAACAGGTGCGTCGTTTATCCCGTCACCTACGAAGACGAGGGAACCGTCAGCCGGTGTATCTTTAAGCAGACTTTCTACGCTCGATACCTTGTCGGCAGGAAGAAGCTCAGACTTATGCTCATCGATGCCGAGGTCAGCAGCGACTCTGTCGGCGACTTCTTTTCTGTCTCCGGTCAGCATGACTGTCTTTCTTACTCCAAGTGATTTGAGGTCAGATATAGCCTGCTTTGAGTCAGGTTTTTCGACATCGGAGATATGGATGTGACCGGCATAGTTGCCGTCGATGGCTACATGAATCAGGGTACCAGGCTCATTGCAGGATTTCCATTTTGCGCCAACGGCATCCATCATCCGTGTGTTTCCGACGCAGACTGTCTTTCCATTTACCTGCGCACGGACACCCTGTCCGGCTACTTCCTCTACGTCAGTTACTTCACAGCTGTCATCTTCTTTTCCGAAGGCTGCTTTTATCGATGTGGCGATAGGGTGGGTGGAGTAGCGCTCCACGTGAGCGGCCAGATGCAGAAGCTCCTGCTCGGTGATGCGGTCAGGATGCAGGGTAGTGACTTCGAAAACTCCCTTGGTAAGTGTGCCGGTCTTATCGAAAACTACTGTATCTGTCTTCGCAAGCGAATCCATGAAGGCTGAACCCTTGACGAGGACACCGTTCTTGGAAGCAGCACCTATTCCTCCGAAAAATGCTAGCGGTACTGATACGACAAGCGCACACGGGCAGCTTACTATAAGGAAGGTAAGTGCTCTTAAAAGCCAGGTAGCGAAGTTTGCGATAAAGCCGGTTCCTGTGACTCCTCCGATAATGGCTGGAGGAAGTACAGCGAGGATTACCGCTGCGCCTACTACGATAGGAGTGTAGACTCTCGCGAACTTAGTGATGAACTTCTCACTCTTTGATTTGGCGCCGCTGGCGTGCTTTACGAGATCGAGGATCTTTGCGGCAGTAGATTCGCCGAAAGCCTTCTCTACTTTTGCTTTAACAACTCCTGACTGGTTCACGCATCCTGAGAGGATCTGGTCACCGACAGTCACATCGCGCGGTGCGGATTCACCTGTCAGGGCTACGGTATCGAGGCTCGTGGAACCTTCTATGATAACGCCATCCATCGGGACTTTTTCGCCAGGCTTTATGACTATAGTCTCGCCAACTGCTACGTCGTCAGGCTCTACTGTGATGACTTTTCCGTCGCGCTCGACATTTGCGGTGTCAGGTCTGATATCAAGGAGCTGTGAGATAGCGCGGGAGGAGTTTCCCTCGGCGATACCCTCGAACAGTTCTCCGACCTGGTAGAAGAGCATTACGAATACTGCTTCCGGGTACATCGACTCACCGCCAGGAACGAAACCTATAAGCAGAGCACCGACAGTAGAAACTGTCATAAGGAAATCCTCTTCTAAGGCTTCGCCGTGAGCTATATCCTCGGCAGCTTCCTTTAATACATCAAAACCGGCAGCCAGATATGGCACCAGATAGATAAGAAGCTTCTGCCATTCCCTTAGCGCAGGGTTTGCTCTTACTATCAGATATGCGATGATCAGAAGTACAGTTGATATACAGATCTGGATCAGCTTCTGTTTCGGCGGCATTTCATCGCCATCGTCATCCTCTTCTTCCTCTTCCTCGGCTTCAAAAGCCTCTGCTTTTTTTAATTCGTCTTTTTCTTCGGCACTCATTTTTTCGCCTTTCATAGAACAGTGTACAAAGTGAACATATGAACAATAATTCAAATGTAAATCCATATTAACCCAATCGGTTGCGTATGTCAATAGATTTGTGATAAAATCGGAAAAGGAACGTTACTATTCACGGCAGGCTTCTGTGGGGGTTCACGACGGACGCACTTGTGCGGACGTTTGAATACCCACAGAAGCCAGCCTGTGAAGCAGGAACCTCCCCAGCAACCGCAGACTTTTAGCATCGAAGATGCGGCAAACGCGCGTAAGCGCGGTTGGTCTGCGGTCTGATTGG
>JAQXXU010000069.1 GCA_029226225.1 Lachnospiraceae bacterium
GGACAGTCACTGCTTATAGAGAAATAATTTTTGAAAAAAGGCAGGCTCACGAGAGTGGGTCTGCTTTTTATAAAAGTATGAGGTGCACTTTTTTTATTTAAGAAAGGAAAAAAGATGAAAGAGTACAAGCCGGTAAAAGAAGGAAAAGTAAGAGAGGTCTATGACGATGGTGATTCGATCATCATGGTAGCCACTGACCGTATCAGTGCCTTTGATGTGATCCTGAAGAATAAGGTCACTGACAAGGGTCGTGTTCTTACACAGATGTCAAAGTTCTGGTTCGACTATACAAAGGATATCATCCCGAACCACATGATCTCATGCGACGTAAAGGATATGCCTGAATTTTTCCAGAATGATGAGTTTGCCGGACGCAGCATGAAGGTAAAGAAGCTCGATATGCTCCCGGTAGAGTGTATCGTAAGAGGCTATATCACTGGAAGTGGCTGGGAGTCTTATCAGAAAAATGGTACTGTCTGCGGCATCAAGCTTCCGGATGGACTTGTAGAATCAGACAAGCTGCCTGAACCTATCTATACACCGACCACAAAGGCTGACCTCGGTGATCACGATGAGCATATCACTTTCGATGAGACTGTAGACATTATCGAAAAGCTTCATCCTGGAAAAGGCCTTCAGTATGCTACGACTCTTCGCGATGACACGATAGCCCTCTATAAGAAGTGCGCTGATTACGCGCGTACCAGAGGAATAATCATCGCCGATACAAAGTTCGAGTTTGGTCTCGATGAGAATGGAAATGTAGTCCTCGGTGACGAGATGCTGACTCCGGATTCTTCACGTTTCTGGCCGGCTGACGGTTATAAGCCGGGACAGGGACAGCCTTCTTTCGACAAGCAGTTCGTTCGTGACTGGCTCAAAGCAAATCCTGACAGCGATTATAATCTGCCGCAGGATGTCATCGACAAGACTATTGCCAAGTACAAAGAAGCATACAAGCTCCTTACCGGAAAAGATTTATCCTGGTAGAAAGACCCGGTCGGGTCAGCACAGACAGCTGGCTCAAGACACGCTTGCGCTCCGTTTTCGACGCAGCGGTGCGTAAGCGGATAAAGTACATCCGCTAAGCACCGGCGTCTCAAAGGGTCTTTCGCAGCTTCTGTGCTGCTTCGCCCTTGAGTTTACAATTAGGATAAATATGAAATATAAAGAAAAGAATGTTAGTGATGGCCTCCACGAAGAATGTGGAGTGTTTGGTATCTACGACCTCGATGGTGAGGACGTAGCCGGCACTATATACTATGGACTGTTTGCTCTGCAGCACAGAGGACAGGAGAGCGCCGGTATCGCGGTTTCGGATACGAATGGCCCGAAGAATAATGTCAGTGTCATAAAGGACATGGGACTGGTAAATGAAGTCTTCTCGAAGTCTAATCTCAGCACCCTTCATGGAGACATAGGGGTAGGTCATGTCCGCTATTCGACAGCCGGTGAGTCAACCAGAGAAAACGCCCAGCCTATGGTCATAAACTATGTCAAGGGAACTCTTGGTCTGGCTCACAATGGAAATCTGATAAACGCGAATGAGCTGAGACAGTACCTGTCGGAGACAGGTGCTATCTTCCAGTCGACCATAGATACAGAGCCTATCGCCTACCTGATCGCTCGTGAAAGACTTCACACAGCGACAGTAGAAGAGGCGGTAAATAAGGCCTGTGAAAAATTAAAAGGTGCTTTCTCTCTGGTCGTTATGAGTCCGAGAAAGCTGATAGCCGCAAGGGATCCTTATGGCTTTAAGCCACTTGTGATCGGTAGACGTGGAAATAGCTACATCTTCACTTCTGAGACGGCAGCTCTTGACACTATAGGAGCCGAGTTCGTGCGTGATGTCCGTCCTGGAGAGACAGTCTGGGTCAAATCAGACGGAGTTCTCCACAGCGATATGTCACGTGCGCTTCCTGAAGAGAAGCAGGCCAGATGTATTTTCGAGTATATCTACTTCGCAAGACTCGACAGCTATATCGATGGGATCTCTGTCTATGACGCGAGGATAAAGGCCGGCAGGTTCTTAGCACAGGATTCACCTGTGGACGCTGACCTGGTCGTAGGTGTTCCGGAATCAGGAAACGCAGCTGCCATGGGATACGCCTTAGAGTCAGGCATTCCGTATGGCACAGCCTTTGTAAAGAACAGCTATGTAGGACGCACCTTTATAAAGCCTGGACAGAAAAGCAGAGAGTCTTCTGTCAGGGTAAAGCTCAATGTCCTCCGTGAAGCTGTGGCTGGAAAAAGAGTCGTCATGATAGATGATTCGATAGTCAGAGGTACGACTTCAGACCGTATAGTTGGAATGCTTAAAGAAGCAGGGGCAAAGGAAGTCCATGTGAGGATCTCAAGTCCGCCTTTTTTATGGCCATGCTATTTCGGAACGGACATTCCGGTACGTGAGCAGCTTATCGCCTACAATCGTTCTGTAGAGGACATCAGGAAAATAATCGGAGCCGATTCTCTGGCATATCTGGGAATAGACCGTCTCGAGCAGATGGTAGACGGCCTTTCCATCTGCAAAGGCTGTTTTACAGGTGAATACCCGCTGACTCCGCCGGAAGAAGATATCCGCGGATCGTACGAGAAATAATAAGGAGATAAAATGGGAACAGATGCATATATAAGTCCTCTCAGCGAGCGTTACGCGAGCAAGGAGATGCAGTATATTTTTTCAGAGGATAAGAAATTCTCGACATGGAGAAAGCTCTGGGTCGCTCTCGCAGAGACAGAGATGGAGCTTGGCCTCTCAGAGAACGGAAAACCGGTCATAACCCAGGATATGATCGATGAGATGAAGAAGCACATCTACGACATAAACTACGATGTCGCAAGAGAGCGTGAGAAGGTAGTCCGTCACGATGTCATGAGCCATGTCTACGCATACGGAAAGCAGTGTCCGAAAGCTGCCGGGATCATCCATCTCGGTGCTACGAGCTGCTACGTAGGTGATAACACCGATGTCATCATCATGCGTGAGGGACTTCAGCTTGTAAGAAAGAAAGTCCTAAACGTCATAAATGAACTTGCCAGATTTGCCGATAAGTACAAGGATCTGCCGACTCTCGCCTTTACTCATTTCCAGCCTGCACAGCCTACTACAGTAGGAAAGCGTGCGACTCTCTGGTGCAACGAGTTCATGCAGGACTTAGAGGACATCGATTATGTGATCTCTACGATGAAGCTCTTAGGCTCAAAGGGAACTACAGGAACCCAGGCCAGCTTCATGGAACTTTTCGATGGAGATGATGAAAAGATCGATCAGATCGATCCGATGATCGCAAAGAAGATGGGCTTTAAGGAGTGCGTTCCGGTATCAGGTCAGACCTATTCGAGAAAACTCGATACCAGAGTATTAAACGTACTCGCCGGAGTCGCAGCCTCAGCTCACAAGATGAGCAACGACATCAGACTCTTACAGCATTTAAAGGAAGTCGAAGAGCCATTCGAGAAAAATCAGATTGGTTCATCGGCTATGGCTTACAAGAGAAACCCGATGAGAAGTGAGAGAATAGCTTCTCTTTCGAGATATATCATGATAGACGCACTTAATCCGGCTATCACTTCAGCTACCCAGTGGTTTGAGAGAACTCTCGACGATTCTGCAAACAAGCGCCTTTCAGTAGCTGAAGGCTTCCTTGCTACAGACGGAGTCCTTGACCTCTGCCTTAACGTAGTAGACGGACTTGTCGTATATCCGAAGGTCATCGAGAAGCATCTGATGGCCGAGCTTCCGTTCATGGCTACAGAGAACATCATGATGGATGGCGTTAAGGAAGGTGGAAACCGCCAGGAGCTTCATGAGCGTATCAGAGAGCTTTCTATGGAAGCCGGAAAGAACGTAAAGGAAAACGGCGGAGAGAATAACCTCTTAGAGCTTATCGCTGCTGACGATGCTTTCCCGCTTGACCTTGCTACCTTAAAAAAGTCGATGGACCCGAAGAAGTACGTGGGAAGAGCGCCTAGACAGGTCACAAAGTACCTGGAAAATGTCGTAAATCCTGTTCTTGAAAAGAATAAGGACGAGCTGGGTGTAAAGGCCGAAATCAACGTTTGACAGTCGAAAATACCTTATCATACAGATCAGAGTGTCACAGGAGATTTCCTGTGACATTTTTATTTGAAAAAAATTCAATACACACTTGACAAAAATTCAACACGTGGTATACTCAATGAGTCAACAGAATAAAGCAGGTACACAGTCCTACCTAAATTCGTAGATGGGAACAAGTCACGTAGACAAACACCTCACAGAGAAGTGCCGGTTGGTGCGAGGCACAGGATGCGTTTATAGTGATATCCTCCCAGAGAAGCAGTGCTGAACCGTTCGTAAGTAAGCGCTGACGGAATCCTCCGTTAAAGGGAAGCGCATGTTGGTGCGTGAAGTGTCGTTTGCATTTTGCAGGCGGAATCAGGGTGGTAACGCGGAAATAGATTTTTTCGTCCCTCTCAGGCAGCACAGGATGCCGGGCAGGGACTTTTTTTTGCCCCTACCACTGTGAACCGCACGATATTTCAGGAGGTATTACCATGAAAAAGCTTCAGAAACTGGCAAAAATGATGTCAGATCACACAGCGTTTGTTGTTATAGCATTTGCTGTGGTCACATTCTTATATCCGGCCTGGATGGGCTGGGTAAACCACGCGTGGTTTACTGATTTTGCGACAAATCGATTTACTTCACAAACTTTTATCATCGGCCTTATCATGATGAGTATGGGCATGACGATGACTACCAATGATTTCAGGATCCTCGCTCAGAGACCACTCGATATCTTTATAGGCGCAGCTGCTCAGTACTGCGTTATGCCGTTTCTGGCTTTCGCTTTAGTACATCTTTTGAGGCTGCCGTCTGACCTGGCACTTGGTCTTATCCTCGTAGGCTGCTGCCCGGGCGGTGTTTCATCAAATGTCATGTCTTACCTCTGCCACGGCGATGTAGCGTTTTCAGTAGGCATGACCACTGCATCAACGATACTGGCTCCGGTTATGACTCCGCTGCTCGTTTCACTTTTAGCTAGCGGCGCTACAATTCATATAAAAGCATTCCCGATGTTTGTATCGATCATAGAGACTGTCATCCTTCCTATAGCGGTTGGCTTTACTCTCAATGCAGTTTTTGGAAAAAATAACAGGTTCCGTGAGTTCCAGAAGCTGATGCCTGCTGTAGCAGTTTTAGGACTTGCGTTTGTAGTCGGCGGAGTGGTCAATTCACAGGGAGCAAGCTTCTTTACCTCAGGACTTGTGATCTTTGCAGCTGTTTTCCTTCACAACGGTCTTGGCTATCTGCTCGGATATATAGTGGGAATCTTTACAAAGATGAACAGGGCAAAGAGAAGGACCATATCTATAGAGGTCGGCATGCAGAACGCCGGCATGGCAACAAATCTTGCTACTACGACAGCTCAGTTCGCTGCAATGCCAAATTCCGCAATAATCTGCGCAGTTTCCTGTGTATGGCATTCTATCTCAGGAACTATCCTTGCAGGATTTTTCGCATGGCTTGATAAAAGATCAGATGAGCGTTGTGAAGAAAAAGCTGTTTCAAAAAATGCAGTTGCTGCAAAGTAAAATGGATGGATGAGGTTAGGGGACGCGTTATCTGCCATTTACGATCAGAAAAAGGCTGAGATCAACGCTCACATGGATGTAGCGAAGTATTTATAGACAAAAAGAAAAAGCCCTCGGTCCTCCGCAATACAGCAGTGGATCGGGCTCCTCTTGCTTATTATGATACCACAAAAAGGATTTTGTCAATAAGGAATCCTGCTTTCCGATCTTCTTTATCTTGTTTTTACTCATTACCCAATTTCACTATATGCAGACAGTGATTTCAACAAAAATGATACACCCTCATCTACCAGAGTAGATCAGGATGTATCAAATATTTCAGTCAGTAGTCTTAACTTACTGGCATTTCATAAAATATTTTATGGTACAGTTATGTTTGCATTGAGACAGCGAAGATGTTCTGCTAAAATGATAATGCAGATTGTCGTTTCAGATTTCTGGAAGGTGGTATTGATGTTTAGAAAAATGAGAAGATTCAAGCAGCAGCTTGAGGATCAGGAGGCTTTAGATGTGCTCAGAAGAGGGCATCGCGGCGTGCTTTCGCTGATCGGTGATGACGGCTACCCTTATGGAGTTCCGATCAACTATTTTTTAGGTGATGACT
>JAQXXU010000070.1 GCA_029226225.1 Lachnospiraceae bacterium
AACTATTTTTTAGGTGATGACTGTCATATATATATGCACTGCGCGCCAGCCGGACACAAGATCGATGCGCTGAAAAAATGCGATAAGGTCTCTTTTACAGTGATCGAAGATCTTCCTGAGCAGGATGATGATTTTGCGCTCTATGTGAACAGCGTTATCGTATTCGGAAAGATAAGGCTGGTGGAGGACAGGAAAAAAGTCCTGAAATCTGCCATGGAGCTCGCCATGCATATCTTTCCGGAACAGAAGGAGTTTTACAAGGATGATCTCGAGAGGAACAAGGGCCGGGTGCAGATCCTCGAGGTAACTCCGGAGCATATCACAGGCAAAAAAGTGCACGAGCGGTAAAATGCTGGCAGCATGATAAAGAGCGGGACAATAACAGGCAGCATATACAGATCAAAGGAGCATATACAGATGAAGGTTTTAATGATCAACGGAAGCCGCAGGGAAGCAGGCTGCACTTACACAGCGCTGAATATCGCGGCAGAGTCACTTAAGGAAGAGGGTATTGATTCGGAGATAGTATTTGTCGGAAAGGATGCTGTAAACGGCAATATAGACCAGCTGGTAAGAAAACTCAGGTCAAAGTGCGCAGAGGCCGACGGATTCGTGTTCGGTTCTCCGGTTTATTATGCCTCAGCTACCGGCGAGGTGCAGGTGGTTCTCGACAGACTTTTTGGCGCTGCGTCAGCGGAGCTCAACCATAAGCCGGCTGCAGTCGTAGCCTCTGCAAGACGTGCAGGCACTACGGCAACTCTTGATATCCTTGCCAAATATCCTTCCATAAATGAGATGCCGATCGTCACATCGTGCTATTGGACTATGGTTCACGGGAATACACCTGAGGAAGTCATGCAGGATCAGGAGGGTGTCTATACCTTAAAGCAGCTTGGCAAAAATCTGGCCTGGATCATGAAGAGCATCGAAGCAGGCAGAAAGGCCGGAGTGACGCAGCCAGAGAAGGGTAAGAAGCCGCAGACCAATTTTATCAGATAATATTATAGTGTCGATTAAAAAATGACTATTAATTTTTTCTTTACATCAGAAAAAGTTATGTTATAATTTATTTTGTGTGTGAGGCACGGACGTATGTCAACAGCACATAGACACTACCACTTGCTGGAAAAAGGAAAAGGAAAGGAGTTTTACACACAGATGAAGTTCAAAAGCAGCTATTTACAGAGAGTCTATGACGGACTTGAGCAGAGGAATCCTGAACAGAAGGAGTTCCTCGAGGCAGTAGGAGAAGTACTTGAGTCACTTGAGCCGGTAGTTGAGAAGAATCCTAAGCTCGAGGAGGACGATGTGATCGGCCGTCTCGTAGAGCCTGAGAGGGTTATTCTTTTCAGAGTACCATGGGTAGATGACGCAGGCAAGGTACAGGTTAACCGCGGATACAGAGTTCAGTTTAACTCAGCTATCGGACCATATAAGGGAGGACTTCGTTTCCATCCTTCAGTAAACCTGTCTATTCTCAAGTTCTTAGGATTCGAGCAGATATTTAAGAACAGCCTTACAGGCCTTCCTATCGGAGGCGGCAAGGGCGGTTCTGACTTTGACCCTAAGGGAAAGAGCGACAGAGAAGTTATGAAGTTCTGCCAGAGCTTCATGACAGAGCTTTGTAAGCACATCGGCGCTGATACAGATGTACCGGCAGGAGATATCGGTGTAGGCGGCCGTGAGATCGGATATATGTATGGCCAGTACAAGAGACTTCGTAATGAGTTCACAGGAGTCCTTACAGGAAAGGGACTTACCTACGGCGGATCACTCGCCAGAACAGAGGCTACAGGATACGGACTCTGCTACTATACAGAGGAAGCCTTAAAGACCTTAAAGAACGATTCATTCAAGGGAAAGACAGTAGTTATCTCAGGCTCAGGAAACGTAGCTATCTACGCATGCCAGAAGGCTACAGAGCTTGGCGGAAAAGTCATCACCATGTCTGATTCAAACGGCTACGTAGTAGCTCCGAACGGAATCAAGCTCGATGTAGTAAAGCAGATCAAGGAAGTTGAGAGAGGACGTATCAAGGAGTATCCTGCACGTGCCAACGATGGCTCTGAGTACCATGAGGGATGCTCAGGTGTTTGGGGTACAAAGGCTGATATCTATCTTCCATGCGCTACCCAGAACGAGATCGATGAAGAGAGCGCTAAGAAGATCATTGCTAACGGCGCTATAGCTGTATGCGAAGGTGCCAATATGCCTTCTACTCCGGAAGCTATCGCAGTTTATAAGAAGGCCGGAATCCTCTTCGGACCTGCAAAGGCTGCTAACGCAGGCGGTGTTGCTACATCAGCACTTGAGATGAGCCAGAACTCTGAGAGACTTTCATGGACCTTCGAAGAGGTTGATCAGAAGCTTCAGGGCATCATGAAGAACATCGTTCACAACTCGATTGATGCTGCTGCTAAGTACGGCTTCGAGGGAGACCTTCAGGTCGGCGCTAATATCGCCGGATTCGAGAAGGTAGCAGACGCTATGCTCGCACAGGGTATCGCTTACTAATAGTAGATTTTTTAAGTGATATGATATAAAATAGGACTGCTGGTCACTAAGGCCGGCGGTCTTATTTTTTATGAAAGGAAGATCAGATGAAAGCACCATTTTCAGAATATCTAACCTCTATAGCTCCGGGGTTAAAGGAGCTGATCACGCTTCTGCGGGGGACTTACGACTATGTGAGCATTCTGGCCACGGATTCAAAGGGACTCCAGATCAATGTCTCACAGGGCAGCAAGTCGGTAAGCGGGCAGACGCTTACGACAGAGCGTGGCATAGTAGTAAGAGTCCATGTGGGAGATCACTACAGCGAATACTCACTGAACCGTTTTGATCCAAAAGACCCTTCATCAGCTTATAAAAAAATTACTGAAGAGCTTCAAAAACAGGAGGAGCTTTTAAAAATCACAGGAAGCACTTCTTATAAGACAGGTACATTAAAAGATGAGCCTGCCGAGCTTTTCGTAGAGATGGAGACAGAGCAGCTTCCAGAGACCTGCGATGTGGAAAAGCTAATAAGCTTTATGACAGAGCTTTCGGATAAGGGAATGAAGGACGCGGGAGAGGCTGCTGATATCCGTGTCAGAGCACAGTCGACTCATATATGCAAGATGTTCTTATCGGAGCATAGGGACTTAAGACAGTCATATGTCTATTCGGAAGGAACTATAATCCCGATAGTTACCGATGGTAAGAAGACTGATTTCGGCTATGCGGGAGTTTCAGGTCTCTGCGGACCTGAGCTTTTCAAGGGTCTTACAGACTGCCTTCCGGATGGCTTAAAGCAGGCTCTTGACAGTCTTCATGCTGAGTCTATAAAGCCAGGCGAGTATACGATAATCACGAATCCTGAGGTCACAGGTCTCATAGCTCATGAGGCTTTCGGCCATGGAGTCGAGATGGACCAGTTTGTAAAGGGAAGAGCTTTAGGAGCGCAGTACATCGGAAAACGTGTCGGAAGCGACCTTGTGACAATGCACGAAGGTGCTCTCTGCGCAAAGGATGTGACGAGCTACGCCTTCGATGATGAGGGAGTTCTGGCCGGTGATGTGACAGAGATAGAGAACGGGATCTTAAAGACCGGCATCTGCGATTCACTTGCTGCACTAAGGCTTAAGACAGAGCCTACCGGAAATGGCAAGCGCGAGAACTTCGAGCACAAGGTCTACACGAGAATGACGAATACGATGTTCGACTCCGGCGCTTCAAAGGTAGAGGATATGATAAGATCGGTTGATTACGGTTTCCTGCTCGAAGGCATGGAGAGCGGAATGGAAGACCCGAAGCACTGGGGCATCCAGTGTATCGTAAAGCTCGGCCGTGAGATAAAGGACGGTAAGCTTACCGGAAAAGTGGTCGCCCCTGTCATTATGACAGGATATGTGCCAGACCTGTTAGGCTCTATTTCGATGATCTCAGATGACAGGGAGTGCTTCGGCAACGGAGCCTGCGGCAAAGGACACAAGGAGTGGGTCAAGGTGGCAGACGGAGGCCCGTACTTAAAGACAGTAGGGAGGCTCGGATAATGCTTACAGATATTTTAGATAGTTTAAAGAGTTCTGAGGCCGATGCCTGGGACGTAACCGATGAAAAAATAAACAGATGGGAGTTCTACTTCATAAAGCATGACCTCGACCAGAATCGTATAGTAGATACAGAGCACATAAATGTGACTGTCTATAAGAAGTCATCTGACGGAAAGTATTTAGGCTCAGCTACTGATGAGATAGCTCCGAGCGCATCACAGGAGGAGATAAGGCAGGAGATAAGTGATCTTATCTCAAGAGCTGCCCTTGTAAAAAATCCTCTCTATAGTTTAAGAATGCCAGTGGACGTAAAGCCGGAGGAATACTCTGCAGATGTAAAGGAAATCTCGAAGGACTTCATAGAAACTCTGACTGATATCCCTGAGACAAAGACAGAGGACATCAACTGCTACGAGATATTTACAGCTGAGATAGAGAAGAGACATATCACTTCTGAAGGTATCGACGAGACCCAGAAGTACCCGGAGAGTTTCCTTGAGGTGGTAACTAATGCCAGAAATGATGAGCGTGAGATAGAGCTCTACCGTTCTTATGACAGTGGCACCTGTGACAGGGATTTTTTAAAGAAAGACATAGAAAAGACGCTTACCTATGGTAAGGACAGACTTCACACGGAGCCTACCCCAGCGCTTGGAAAGGTATCTTTGATGCTTTCGACTGCTGACGCCATGCAGGTATGGGATTATTTTGCCATGAGAACAGATGCTTCGATGGTATATCAGAAGGCTTCTGACTGGAAGCTAGGTGAGAGCGTAGCAGAAGGTATTACCGGAGATAAGGTCACTCTGTCTTCAAAAAAATCGCTGCCGAATTCAAGTAAGAACAGGACTTTCGATGATGAGGGAGCTCTTATAAAAGATGAAGTTCTTATCGATGACGATGTCGTAAAGACTTACTGGGGCAATCAGAAATTCTCATCGTACCTAGGGCTTAGTGATACCTTTATCCTGTCAAACTACGAAGTGGCTCCGGGAACAAAGAGCGAGGCAGAGCTGCGCGACGGGAAATACCTTGAGGTAGTAGAGTTTTCTGATTTCCAGGTGGACCCGATCACAGGTCACATCTTTGGTGAGATAAGACTCGGCTACTTACATGACGGTAACTCAGTCCAGATAGTCTCAGGTGGCTCAGTCTCCGGCACTATGGCAGACAGCATGAAGTCGATGTATTTCTCAAAGGAACAGACACAGTATAACAGCGCCAGGGTTCCTTCGGTCGTAGTGCTTGACGATGTCACAGTCACAGGAGCGAAGTGATGGCTGAAAAGAAACATTTCTACGCCGTAAAAAATGGCCGGCAGACCGGGATTTTCAGAAGCTGGGATGAGTGCAAAAGGCAGGTGACTGGTTTTAAGGGGGCTGTATATAAGGGCTTTGTCACTGAGCAGGAAGCCCTCGATTATATGGCTGGCGGAAAAAAGGACACACGGCTTGAAACGGTCTCTGATGAGAAAAGACTTACAGCCTATGTCGACGGAAGTTTTTCAAAGGCGAAGAAGCGGTACTCTTTTGGGTGCGTATTCATAGGTCCTGATGGATCTGTAGAAAAAATGAACGGAAGCTACAATGATGCCGATGGTGTCGAGATAAGAAATGTCGCCGGTGAGATGCAGGGAGCTCTTCATGCCGCTCACTTCGCGATCGATAATGGCTTTGAGGCGGTAGATATCTACTACGACTATGCAGGTGTAGAGATGTGGGCGACCGGCCAGTGGAAGACTAATAAAGCTCTGACGAAAAAATACGCAGAAGAGATGCAGAGACTAAATAAATCTATCTGCATCACCTTCCATAAAGTCGCCGCCCACACAGGCGTAGAATACAACGAAATGGCTGACCAGCTTGCCAAATCTGCCCTCGGCATATAATGTGTAAGTGGGTGTGTGTCACTGGGGACGCGTACAACTGACACATAAAAAGCTCCGGTGGTTTTTACCATCGGAGCTTTAATACTAAATTCAGTCATATGTATGTTTTCGTGTCAGTTACTTTACAGTAACTTCTATCTTCTTTGATACTCCGGCTGCGCTGACAGTGATCGTAGCCTTGCCCTTTTTGACACCCTTTACTACACCCTTTGAGGTTACTGTAGCGACTTTCTTATTCGATGTCTTGTATGATATTTTTGCAACGGAAGGAGCTGTTATCTTAACTGTTGTCTTCTTGCCTTTTTTGACACTTACCTGTGCCTTATTTACAGATAAAATAGAAGTGGAAAGCGTTGAAGGTGTAAGTGTGCGGTCGCCGCTTGCACCAATAGCCTCACAATACAGATATAATGGTCTGACAGAATCCCCGTCAATATTTTCAGAAAGATCTACAGCACCATTTTTCTTCAGGGTAACATCATCTAATGCTATGAAAGAGCTATCTTTTATATTATCGCTGTTTAATACAATGCCTAAAGATTCATATCCAGCTACACTTGTATCGACATCTTTATCATAGGAGTCGGTATCTTCATTATACATTTTGGCTTGGGTAGGAAGATCAGTGACAGTCAGGACATAGTAGTCACCATCCTTTTGAAGCTTGGAATATTTGAAAGTATCACTTCCTTCATCGAGGAAAGGAACCTTTGCATCAGGATCGTAGTACACACATACATCGTTTATACTCTCCAGACGTCCAAGATAGTTCTCATCTCCACCCTCGCCATTGGCATTCCACATAGTTACAGAGCTTCCGATGTCAAGCAAAGCGTTGCCATCTTTATTTTTCATGTGCTTTATCAGTCCTACAGGGAAATAGAACTTAAAGCTTATAGTGTAATCTGTAGATAACTGTGTAGCAGTATCCTTTGATGCATCATACCAAAGAGAAAACTCTGCCTGGCTCTTCCAGTGATCGTCGCTATTCTGCCAGTTCTTACCATCGAGATATATAGGTGTAAATACAGCCTTATTATCAGCAGCCTGTGCCGTCTGTGGAGGAACGATTATGGTTCCGATAGTGAGTGCCGAGCCGAGTGCAACGGCAAGAATTTTTTTCATTGTTCCGTTCATTTTCAAATCCTTTCTATGACTGAATTTATATACAGATTTCATTATATTCAAAAATCGGGTGGTCAAGAATTACGCGCAAATTGACAAGCCCACTCCCATGATATAAACTATTTAACGGAATTTTTATTGAGAAAGGGATTACAATGGATTTTGATCCAAAAAAAATAGTTTTTGTCGGGCTGGGACTTATCGGAGGCTCTGTGGCTAAGGCAATTCATGAGACTTACCCGCAGATAAAGCTGTACGCTACGGCAGGACATGAGGAGACTGTCGAGGCAGCACATAAAGACAGACTTATAGAAAATGACGGACTGCTGACAGATGAAGAGATAGCAGACGCGGATGTCATTTTTCTCTGCTCTCCAGTACTTAAAAATATCGAATATTTATCCAGAATAAAACCATATCTGAAGGAGAATACTCTTATAACAGATGTAGGTTCTGTAAAAAATGATATCTCAAGGGAAGTGGAAAGACTTGGTCTTTCTGACCAGTTCATCGGAGGACATCCGATGACAGGCTCAGAGAATACTGGCTACGCATACTCTGATCCGGCTTTCCTCGAAAATGCCTATTACCTGCTTACATACCAGAGTGATAAGGCAAAAGAGATCGTACCATTTTTTGATAAATTCATCACTTCACTGGGTTCTGTGACGATGGTATTAAAGCCAGACGAGCATGACCTGGCAGTTGCGGCTATAAGCCACTTACCGCATGTGATCTCTGCTTCACTGGTAAATCTGGTAAAGAAAAATAATAAGGACGACCTTTTAAAGACCATAGCAGCCGGCGGCTTTAAGGACATCACGAGGATTTCATCTTCATCGCCTGTGATGTGGGAAAATATCTGCCTGTCGAATAAAGACGCTATCCTCCGGATGATAACTGAATATCAGGAAATCCTTGACAGCTTTAAGACCGCTATAGAAAAAGGCGACGGAGAGCTCATAAAGAGTAAATTCCAGTCTGCAAAGGACTTCCGAGACAGTCTTCCGGTAAGAAAGTCGGGGATCATACCGGCAGACTTTGTATTCTATTCAGACCTCCGTGATGAACCTGGTCAGATAGCAAATGTCGCTACGATACTTGCATCTTCAGGGATTTCCATCAAGAATATCGGGATCATTCACAACCGTGAGTTCGAGGAGGGAGTTCTTCAGGTAGAACTCTATTCAGAAAGTGACTACGAAGCTGCACTTGAATTACTGAAAGGCCATGGCTATGTACTGCATAAAAGAAGCTAAGAAACTCCGCGGTGAGATCACCGTACCGGGAGATAAATCCATATCGCACAGAGGCATAATGCTGGGCTCACTCGCTGAAGGTGATACGAGACTTCATGGTTTCCTCGAGGGAGCAGACTGCCTCTCAAGCATTTCCTGCTTTAGGAAAATGGGAATAGACATCGTGCGTGATGGAAGTGATGTGACTATCCATGGAAAAGGTCTCCACGGACTCAAAGCCCCATCTGAGATCCTCGATGCCGGAAACAGTGGTACGACCACGAGA
The DNA here is from genome assembly GCA_029226225.1 of Lachnospiraceae bacterium. Classification (GTDB taxonomy): domain Bacteria; phylum Bacillota; class Clostridia; order Lachnospirales; family Lachnospiraceae; genus Weimeria. Next base: position 8,572 of record JAQXXU010000070.1, read on the forward strand.
CTCATGTCAGGAATCCTCGCCGGACAGGATTTTTTTTCGACTATCACAGGTGACGATTCACTTAAGACCCGCCCGATGAAGCGAGTAATAACTCCACTTGAGAAAATGGGAGCCACGATCGACTCTGAAAATGGCTGTCTTCCGATGACTATACACGGTGGAAAGCTTCATGGAATAGACTACATCTCACCGGTAGCTTCAGCTCAGGTCAAGTCATGCGTCCTGTTTGCAGGACTTTTCGCAGATGGAAAGACATCAGTGACAGAACCGGCTGTTTCGAGAAATCACACAGAGCTTATGCTAAAAGGCTTCGGAGCCTCTGTCATTACAGATGAAAAAAAGCACTTCGTACAGGTAGAACCTGAGCCGAAACTTATAGGCCAGGAGATCACGGTTCCGGGAGATATCTCTTCTGCAGCATATTTTTTAGTAGCAGGACTTATCTGTCAGGATGCTGATATTTTAGTAAAGAATGTAAACATAAATCCGACCCGTGCCGGAATCCTTAAAGTCATAGAGGCTATGGGTGGAGACATCACCTATCTCGACAGGCGCACGGTATCAGGCGAGGAAGTGGCAGACATAGAAGTGAAGAGTTCCTCACTTCATGGTACTACAGTCGAAGGCGATATAATACCGGCTCTTATCGATGAGCTCCCGGTCATCGCTGTAATGGCAGCCTACGCTTCAGGACAGACAGTGATAAAGGATGCGGCAGAGCTTAAAGTAAAGGAATCAGACCGCATCGCAGTAGTAACAGAGAACCTAAAAGCCATGGGCTGTGACATCACAGCGACAGACGATGGCTTTATCATAAACGGCGGACAGCCGCTCCACGGCACTGAAATAAAGACACAAAAGGACCACCGCATAGCGATGAGCTTTGCCATCGCAGCGTTAAATGCTTCAGGTGAGACAACCTTCGATGATCCTTCCTGCGTTAATATATCTTATCCAGACTTTTTCAAGACGTTGGAATTGATACACGAAAACTAAGGCTTCCATGCACCAATACTGCGAGAGACCCTTATGAGACGCCGGCACTTAGCGGCCGTTTTTCAGGCCGCTTATGTGCCCGCTGCGTCTCATACGGAGCGAGAGCGGGTCTCAAGCAGTATATGGTGCGTGGAAGCCGGGCCGTCTGACTTTGTTATTTTCTTGACAAATCAGCAGTAGACGCTTAGAATTTAACGTAATTGTGAACTTTTGTTGGAGGAAAAAATGGATACTATTTATAATCATCGCGCCGTAGAAGACAAGTGGCGTAAGATCTGGGAAGAGAAACCGGTCAATCCGAAAGACGATAAGAAGCCAAAGTATTACTGCCTTGACATGTTCCCGTATCCTTCAGGAGCAGGGCTTCACGTAGGCCACTGGAGAGGATATGTTATCTCGGACGTATGGAGCAGATACCAGATAATGCACGGGAAGTACGTCATCCACCCTATGGGCTGGGATGCATTCGGACTTCCTGCAGAGAACTATGCCATTAAGACCGGACAGCACCCGTCCATTTCCACCGCAGCTAATATAGCTAACATCAAGCGCCAGGTAAAGCAGATCGGCGCAGTATATGACTGGGACATGGAGATTAACACCACTGATCCGAAGTACTACAAGTGGACCCAGTGGATCTTTGTACAGATGTTCAAGCACGGCCTCGCTTACGAGAAGGAGATGCCGCTTAACTGGTGCCCTCACTGCAAGGCAGTCCTTGCTAACGAAGAGGCAGAGGGCGGCGTCTGTGAGAGATGCGGCACCCCTGTCACGAAGAAGAACCTTCGTCAGTGGATGCTGAAGATCACAGCTTATGCAGACAGACTTCTCGAGGGCCTTGATGATCTCGACTGGCCGGAGAAAGTCAAGAAGATGCAGAGAGACTGGATCGGCCGTTCATACGGCGCAGAGGTGAACTTCCCGTTAAAGAGCGATCCTTCCAGGCATATCACAGTATTTACGACGAGACCTGATACCCTCTATGGAGCTACCTTCATGGTACTGGCTCCGGAGCATGAGATGGTGAAGGAACTTACCACCGATGAGCAGAGAGAAGAGGTTGAGGCATACTGTAAGGCAGCTGCCAACAAGTCTAACGTCGACCGTGTCCAGAACAAGGAAAAGACCGGTGTCTGGACTGGTTCTTATGCTATAGATCCGCTGAATAACGAAGAAGTGCCTATCTGGATATCTGACTACGTACTTGCTGATCACGGAACAGGAGCCATCATGTGCGTACCTGCTCACGATCAGAGAGACTGGGATTTCGCGAAGAAGTTCGGCCTTAAGATCATCCCTGTAATAAGCCCTGATGGTTCTGATATGTCAGACATGAAGGAGCCTTATGTAGATGCCAGAGGCAAGATGATAAACTCCGGCGAATGGAACGGAATGGATTCTGACAAGCTCAAGGCTGAGGCACCTGACATGATCGAGAAGAAGGGCCTTGGAAAGAGAACTGTAAGCTACAAGCTTCGTGACTGGGTCTTCTCACGTCAGAGATACTGGGGCGAGCCTATCCCTATAATCCACTGCCCGAAGTGCGGTGCAGTACCGGTCCCAGAGGATCAGCTGCCAGTAGTACTTCCTGATGTGAAGTCCTATCAGCCCACAGATACAGGCGAGTCACCGCTTGCTTCGATGACAGACTGGGTTAACACCACCTGCCCTTGTTGCGGCGGACCTGCTAAGAGAGAGACGAACACCATGCCTCAGTGGGCAGGTTCATCATGGTACTTCCTCCGTTATGTCGACGTACATAACGATAAGGAGCTTGTAAGCCGCGAGAAGGCAGACAAGTATCTACCGGTAGATATGTATATAGGCGGAGTAGAGCACGCTGTGCTCCATCTGCTCTATGCCAGATTCTGGACCAAGTTCCTCCACGACATAGGTGTGGTGGATTTTGACGAGCCTTTCAAGAAGCTCTTTAATCAGGGTATGATCCTGGGACCTAAGGGTATCAAGATGAGTAAATCCCTCGGGAATGTTGTCTCACCTGATGACATGATCAGGGACTACGGCTGCGATTCTCTGAGGATGTATGAGCTCTTTATAGGACCTCCTGAGCTGGATTCGGCCTGGGATGACAGAGGCATCGAGGGAATCAACAGATTCCTTAAGAAAGTCTACAAGCTTGTCATCGAGGAGAGCGAAAAGGACGCGCCTGAGACGAAGGAACTCATCCGTGTCAGAAACCAGATGATAAAGACCATCACGACCCGTCTTGAGGCATTCTCCCTTAACACAGTTGTATCCGGTTTCATGGAGTTTACGAATACTCTTACAGATATGGCAAAGAAAGGCGGAGTCGACAAGAAGACATTAGAGACCCTTACAGTCCTTCTTGCGCCGTTTGCTCCACACCTCGCAGAAGAGATGCATGAGCATCTCGGCTATACCAACTCTGTATTCGAAGAGAAGTGGCCTGAGTGGGATGAGAAACTCACAGAAGAGGACGATGTAAAGATGCCTGTCCAGATAAACGGAAAGACAAAGGCAGTCATCTCCCTCCCGAAGGACGTATCGAAAGATGACGCCATTTCCGCAGCAAAGAAAGAGATTTCAGATAAGCTGACAGGAAATGTCATCAAAGAGATCTTCGTTCCAGGCCGCATCATAAACTTCGTGATGAAGTAAGGAGCATAAAATGGAAAAGATTACTATGACAACACCGCTCGTCGAAATGGACGGTGATGAAATGACACGAATACTCTGGAAGATGATAAAGGACGAGCTTCTTCTTCCTTTTATCGACTTAAAGACAGAGTACTACGATCTCGGCTTAAAGCACAGAGATGAAACTGACGATCAGGTCACGATCGACGCATCTAACGCCACCAAAAAATACGGCGTAGCAGTGAAGTGCGCTACGATCACTCCGAATGCGGCCCGTGTCAAGGAGTATAACCTGAAAAAAATGTACAAGTCCCCGAATGGCACTATAAGAGCCATCCTCGATGGTACAGTATTCAGAGCACCGATCGTGGTAAAAGGCATCGAGCCGAATGTAAAGACCTGGGAGAAGCCTATAACCATCGCCCGTCATGCATATGGAGATGTCTACCGCGCGACAGAGATGAAAATCCCTGGACCAGGAAAGGTAGAGCTTGTCTACACAAAGCCGGACGGCACAGAAGAGAGAGCCTTAGTTCACGAATTCGACGGACCTGGAGTAGTCCAGGGACAGCATAACCTCCTCTCATCGATCGAAAGCTTTGCGAAGAGCTGTTTTACTTTTGCCTTAGAGAAAAAGCAGGATCTCTGGTTTGCCACGAAGGATACGATCAGCAAAAAGTACGATCATACCTTTAAGGATGTCTTCCAGGATCTCTATGATAAAGAGTATAAGGATAAGTTCGAGGCAGCCGGTATCACGTATTTTTACACGCTGATAGATGATGCAGTAGCCCGTGTCATGAAGAGCAAGGGCGGCTTCATCTGGGCATGCAAGAATTATGATGGAGATGTCATGAGTGATATGCTCTCATCAGCCTTTGGTTCACTGGCTATGATGACTTCAGTTCTCGTATCACCTCACGGTTACTATGAGTATGAAGCAGCACATGGGACTGTCCAGAGACACTACTACAAGTATTTAAAGGGCGAAGAGACATCTACGAACTCGGTCGCTACTATTTTTGCATGGACAGGAGCCTTAAGAAAGAGGGGAGAATTAGATGACCTCCCGAAGCTTCAGAAGTTTGCGGATGCTTTGGAAAAGGCCACCATCGATACCATAGAGTCAGGAAAAATGACCGGAGACTTAGCTCTTATCACGACACTTCCGAACCCGACGAAGCTCAACAGTAAGGACTTTATCCTTGCTATAAGAGAAAACCTCCAGAAAGAATTAGGAAATTCATTATGATACTTAGTGTTTCTGATCTGACAAAAAGTTTTGGAGACAAGGTCGTATTCAAAGACCTGTCTTTTCAGATAAGAGAACATGAGCACGTAGCCATTGTAGGAAACAATGGCTGCGGCAAATCAACGCTTCTTAAAGTCATAGTGGGCGAGGAGCCCGCGGACTCGGGAAGCGTTGTTTTTGCTAAAGACTCTACATATGGCTACCTGGCGCAGTACCAGGACGCAGATTATCCTGGCACCATCTACGAGTATGTCTACCATGCTAGGGAAGATATCCTGGATATGGAGGAGAGACTGAGACAAATGGAGTCTGATATGAAGACTGTAAGCGGAGATGATCTGACAAAGCTTATGGATTCATACCAGAAGCTAAGCCACGAGTATATGCTCGAGGGAGGAGACTCCTACCTGTCGAGAGTCGGCGGAACTCTTAAGGGACTTGGATTTTCTGAAGATGATTTTTCTAAAAAAATGTCAGAGCTCTCAGGAGGACAGAAGACAAGAGTCGCACTCTCGAAGCTTCTGGTGACAAACCCTGACCTGCTCCTTCTCGACGAGCCTATAAACCATCTGGATCTTCGTTCCATAGAATGGCTCGAGAATTTCCTTGTGAATTATGACGGAGCAGTGATCATCGTGGCGCATGACAGGTATTTCCTCGACAGGACTGTGACCAGATGCATCGATATGTCAGAAGAAAAAGCCCACGACTATAACGGGAACTACTCTGCCTTTATGCAGCAGAAGGGACTTTTCCTGCTGACGAGGGAAAGAGAATACGAAAAACAGCAGAAAAAGATCGAGCATGAGGAGAAGGTAATAGAGAAGCTCCAGAGCTTCAACCGTGAGAAATCGATAAAGAGAGCCGAGAGCCGCAAAAAGGTCCTTGACAAAATCGACCGGATCGAAAAGCCTAAAGAACTCGACACTTCTATGAAGCTTTCACTCTCACCGCTTTCTACTAGTGGAAAAGATGTGCTGACAGTAGAGCATCTGTCGAAGTCATTTGACGGAAGGCAGATTTTTTCTGATGTGTCGTTTGAGATAAAGCGTGGGGAAAAGGTTGCCCTGATCGGAGATAACGGGATCGGAAAGTCCACGATACTAAAGATCATAAATGATGTCTTCCCGGCTGACTCAGGCAAAGTAAAAATCGGGACCGGAGTCACCATAGGCTATTATGACCAGGAGCAGCACGGCTTTAATGAAGACAATACTCTTTTCGATGAGATGCAGGACGCCTATCCTACACTTAATAACACTAGAGTAAGAAATGTCCTCGCGGCATTTCTTTTCCGTGAAGACGAGGTCTATAAGCAGATCAGGGATTTATCAGGAGGAGAGAGGGGACGAATCTCTCTGGCAAAGCTGATGCTTTCTGGAGCAAATTTCCTGATACTCGACGAGCCTACAAACCATCTGGATATGGATTCTAAGGAGATACTTGAGAGAGCACTTAATAACTATGACGGAACAGTGCTCTATGTATCGCATGACAGATACTTTGTGAATCAGACAGCTACCAGAATTCTCGAGCTTAAGGCAGATGGAATGCATGAATATCTGGGAAACTACGATTACTATCTTAAGAAACGCGATGAGATAAGGACAGACTTCGGTCTCTCATCAGACCAGGAAGAGACATCGGAGACACAGACTGTAACAGATTCCCAGGCAGACTGGAAAAAGCAGAAAGAGGAGGCCAGAGCAAAACAGAAGAGGGAAAGAGAACTAAAGAGTGCTGAGGAGCAGATAGAGAAGCTTGAAGGTGAAAAGGAAAAGATAAATAAACAGTTTGAGGATCCGGAAACCGCGAAGAATTCTGCAAAACTCAACGAACTGTCAGAACAGTTAAAAACTCTTGATGAAAGCTTGAAAAAGCTATATGATAGGTGGGAGCAGTTGGCGGATGAATAAAGGTATATCAAAGGCTGTCATAAGAAGAATGCCGCGGTACTACAGGTATTTAGGTGAGCTTTTAGAAAACGGTGTCGAGCGTATCTCGTCCGGAGAGCTCAGCGAACGGATGCAGGTTACGGCTTCACAGATCAGACAGGACTTAAATAACTTCGGGGGATTCGGTCAGCAGGGATATGGCTATAACGTCCAGTTTTTATATGATGAGATCGGAAAGATCCTGGGACTTACAGAGGTCCATAATGTAGCTCTCTTCGGAGTCGGAAATCTCGGACAGGCCATAGCAAACTATGTGAGCTTTGAGAAGCTTCCTTTTCACATGATAGGGCTTTTTGATGTGGACGAGAAGAAGAAGGGACACATAGTAAGCGGGATCCATGTTATGATGCTCGACGAATTTGAGGAGTTTAACAGGACACACAGAGTGGATATAGCAGTACTCACTCTGCCGAAGGATGCAGCGATGCCTGTGGCGGAGCATCTGGTGGATCTGGGAGTCAGGGCTTTCTGGAATTTTGCCCATGTGGATCTGAAAGTGCCAAAGGGAGTAGTTGTGGAGAACGTGCATCTGTCGGAGTCGCTTATGCAGCTGTCATATAACATGACTGGGAGGTAAACGGTATGGACAAACAGAGTATGGACCTTGACGAACTAAGGGAAACTCTTAAGCATACTAAGATACCTATTCTGGTGCTTGACCAGAAGTGGCACAGACTTTTTGCCCTCGAAGGGAAACCGGACGATATAAAAAAGGTCGAAGTACAGGTAAACGAGATCCTTAAAGAACAGGGCAAGCTGAATAACGAAGTCCGTGAACTGAAGATCGTCAAGAAAAAACTCATGAAGAACATCGTGGACAATATGGACGATCCTCATGCCGCAAAAAAGACGCACATGGCAAACGTCGGCGACATGATAGATGAGACGAATGAAAAAATAGCTGCCGATGAAGACCGTCTGCTTGAGATACCAAAAGAACTAAAAGAAGCAAACGACCATCTGATGATCCTTACCGCAAAATACTCATATGATCGTATGAGGACGAATACAGATGAGATAAAAGAAATAGCAGACTGGATCAAACAGATCAGAGTAGAGCTTAAAAAGAACATCATAAAAAAGCAGAACCGTGAGATAAATAACCGTGAGATCTACTCCTATATGCATGATATCTTCGGGAAAGAGATGCTCGGACTTTTTGATATAAAGGCAGACACGCAGCTTATACTTACGAGTAAGGACTCATACATGGCTGATGTACAGCCAAACGACGATGATGAAGGAACGAAGGGAGAATGGAGATCGGGAGAGGAGAAGGAGAAGCTCTCCTTCAATAGAAAAAAGACGGATGAGAATGTACCAGAGGAAGAGAAGAAAGTACCTGCCGACGGGCAGAACGGCGAGAAAAAAGAGGAAGGTGATACGGAGAATGAAAGAGCCGATGATACTGAAGGCGGAGGAGATAAAGGGTCTGCTTCCGAAGAGGACAGCTGACAGTAACAAGGGGACATACGGGAAGCTCCTCGTCATAGCAGGCAGAAAAGAGTGTGCCGGATGTGCCATCCTGTCAGCTCTGGCAGCCCTTAGGTCAGGACTAGGCATGGTAAAGGTCATAAGCGCAAAGTCGAATTTTACCGCGTTGATGAACGCAGTACCGGAGGCACTTTTTTCATCAAAAACTGATGAGGCAGCTCTTGAAGCGGACGTGGCCTGGGCGGATGCTATCCTTATGGGTCCTGGTATCGGAACAGGAAAGAAAGCAGAGAAGCTCTTAAGCTTTGTGCTTGATACCAGAGGCATTCCAGTGGTGATAGATGCTGACGGAATAAATCTGCTCTCGCAGAACGACTATCTGAGAGAGGCTTTAAAAACAAAGGCAGCCGCTGACACGGTGATCATGACACCGCATCTGATGGAGATGAGCCGGTTTGCTGGACTTTCAGTCTCAGACATAAAGAAAAGCATGACGGAGACTGCAGTTTCGATCGCAAAGACTTATAGTATAACTGTATCGTTAAAGGACGCGCGTACTATAACTGCATCCTCGTATGGAGATGTGATCATAAACACGACAGGGAATAACGGTATGTCGACAGCCGGAAGCGGAGACGTGCTGGCCGGTGTCATAGCTTCTTTTCTCACGCAGTCACTCTCGGGATTTGTGGCAGCTTCCCTGGGCGTTTATGTACACGGTATGGCTGGGGATATAGCTGCGGAGCGGTACGGAGTACGCGGAATGAAAGCGATGGATATAGCGGAGGCACTTCCTGAATTATTTTTAAGGATTGAGAGATAAAAATGGATTTTTACAGAATATGCGCGAAGGTCGACCTGAACGCCATAGAAGAGAATATACATGAGGTAAAAAAGAGATGTCCGGACCAGAAGGTCTATGCGGTAATGAAAGCCGATGGATACGGATATGGCGCGGTTCCGATAGCAAAGGACCTGGAGAAAGATGATGACATATACGGATTTGCGGCAGCTACGGCTGAAGAAGCCTATGAGCTTTTAGAGGCCGGCATAAAGAAGCCGATACTGATCCTAGGATTTACTTTTACTCATTCCTATGAGCGTATCATAAGAGAAGAAGTCCGTCCGGTTATTTTTAATAAAAAAATGGCCGAGGACTATGCTTCATATGCTGCGGTTCAGGGAAAGAAGGTCTACTGCCATATCGGTGTAGATACAGGAATGGGACGTATCGGCTACCAGGTGAACGAGGAAAGTGCTGACGAGATCGCCGCACTTTTTAAAGAGCACGATGAGCTGGTGCCTGAGGGTATCTTCACTCACTTCGCCAAGGCCGATGAGACAGACAAGTCTTACACGGACGGACAGTACGAGAAGTTTATCCATATGATAGACATGCTCCACGACAGAGGAGTGGACTTCAAGATCCGCCACTGCTGTAATTCAGCAGCTGCCATGGAGTACACGAAGAATAAGCTCGACGCCGTGCGCCTTGGAGTCACGATGTACGGCATGTGGCCTTCAGATGAGGTGGATCACAGCTTCCCGCTGCACCGTGCACTTTCCCTGGTATCGCACATCGTTCACTTAAAGACTGTTCCGGCGAATACTTCGATAAGCTACGGCGGCATCTATGTGACAGACCGCGAGAGAAAGATAGCTACGGTTCCTGTCGGATACGCAGATGGCTATCCTAGGTCATTGTCGAATAAGGCAGATGTGATCATAAGAGGAAAGAGATGCCCTATAGTAGGGCGTATCTGCATGGATCAGATGATGGTAGATGTAACAGATGTAGACGGTGTGTCTCCGATGGATGAAGTGACCCTGATCGGAAAAGACGGAGATGAAGAGATCACTATAGAAGAGCTTGGAAGTATATCAGGCAGGTTTAACTATGAGCTCGCCTGTGACCTTGGTATAAGGATCCCGAGACTTTACTATAAAGACGGCGAGATGGTAGAGAAGAAGAAGTTCTACAGGTAGACTCATGGGTATTTTTTCAAAAAAGAAAAATAAAAAAACTCTCCATAACATAGATCCGAACGTCACCGAAGAAGACATCATCTCGATGGTAAACGAAAGCCATGAGCAGGGGCATCTGCGCGCGTCTGAGGCAGCCATGATAGAGAACATCTTCGCCTTCGATGACAAGGATGCCAAGGATATCATGACGCACAGGGCTGATATCGAGGCTTTAGACGGTGAGTGTACTTTGAAGGAAGCCATAGACATCTTCGATAAGAGTCACTTCTCTCGTTTCCCGGTCTATATAAAGGACCTCGATAATATCATCGGGACTATCCACATGAAGGAGCTTCTGCATTTTTCTTTAAAGCATGAAGACTACGATAAGAAGATACGAGACATCGACGGACTTATCAGAAAAGCACAGTTCATACCTGAGACACATTCGATAAATACGCTTTTTACACAGATGCAGTTTCAGAAACTTCATCTGATGATAGTAGTCGATGAGTATGGCCAGACGTCAGGAATCATCACGATGGAGGATATCCTCGAGGAGATCGTCGGCAATATCCAGGATGAGCACGATGAGGATGAACGCCTTATCATAGAAAAATCCCCGGGAGTCTTTATCATGAGCGGAAAGACACCGCTAGATGATGTGGCTGAGAGACTGGACATCGACTTATCAGATGTCGAGACGGAGATTGAGACCTTAAATGGTCTTATCATGTACCTTCACGGGAATGTGCCGGAGGACGGAAAGAACTTTTATGTGAATGCTTTCGGGTACAGATTTACCGTCTTATCCATCAAAGACAGGGTTATCACAAAGGTGAAGGTTGAAAGAATTCAATGAAAATGGTAAAATATCATTGATAATTTTTTAAGAAAGGATTTTTAATAAAATGTCAGGACATTCAAAGTTTGCTAACATCAAGCATAAGAAAGAGAAAAATGATGCTGCAAAGGGAAAGGTATTCACGATCATAGGACGTGAGCTTGCCGTAGCAGTCAAGGAGGGAGGTCCTGATCCTGCAAATAACTCAAAACTCCGTGATGTCATAGCGAAAGCAAAGGCTGCGAACATGCCGAACGACACTATCGACCGCGGGATAAAGAAGGCAGCAGGCGATGCAAACAGTGTAAACTACGAGTCAGTTACATATGAGGGCTACGGACCAAGCGGCACAGCCATTATAGTAAAGGCTTTAACGGATAACAAAAACCGTACAGCCGCAAATGTCAGGAATGCTTTCTCAAAGGGTCATGGAAATATCGGTACACAGGGGTGTGTATCCTACATGTTCGATGAAAAGGGACAGATCATCGTCGACAAAGAGGAGTGCGACATGGATGCCGATACTCTGATGATGACAGCTCTTGACGCCGGTGCTGATGACTTCCAGGAAGAGGATGACAGTTATGTGATCCTTACTGCTCCGGAGGATTTTTCATCAGTCAGGGAGAAGCTCGAAGAGCAGAAGATTCCTATGGCTGACGCCCAGGTGACGATGATCCCTCAGACTTATGTGACTCTCGACAGCGAAGAGGATAAGACGAATATCCAGCGTATACTTGACTGGCTCGATGATGACGATGATGTCCAGGAAGTATACCATAACTGGAACGAAGAGGATTAAGCCTTAAGGCGCAGGAGGATAAAAGCTATGAAAAAGATTCTTTATGCGGCAAGTGAGTGTTTTCCATTTGTGAAGACCGGGGGACTGGCAGATGTAGTTGCTGCTCTCCCGAAGGAGTTCGATAAGAGCCAGTGGGACGTCAGGGTCGTGATACCTGATTATACCTGCATCCCGCCGCAGTTCCGTGACCAGTTCAAGTTTGTCACGAGCTTCCAGATGGGCGGAGGCCCGGACATGGGAATGAAGTATGTAGGTGTCATGGAGTACGAGTACCAGGGAGTGCATTACTACTTCATCGATAATCTCGAGTACTTCGAATGCTTTTATCCTTACGGCGATACCAGATACGACATCGAGAAGTTCACCTTCTTTGATAAGGCAGTTCTCTCGATGCTTCCGGTCATAGATTTTAAGCCTGATCTCATACACTGCCATGACTGGCAGACGGGATTTATACCGGTCTACCTGAAAAATGAGTTTCAGGCGAACCCGTTCTATCATGGGATCAAGTCAATCATGACCATCCACAATCTGAAGTTCCAGGGAGTCTGGGATATAGAGACGATGGAGGGCATTTCAGGATTTCCGGCAGAGCTTTTCACACCTGATAAGCTCGAGTTTAACAAAGCAGGGAATATGCTTAAAGGCGGTATAGTCTATGCCGATTATATCACGACTGTATCCCCTACTTACTGTGAAGAGATCCAGACACCATACTACGGCGAAGGACTCGACGGGCTTCTGTCATCGAGACACTTCGATATGCAGGGCATCGTAAATGGTATCGACACAGTGACCTATGATCCGGCTACAGATATGTCTATATTCAAACAGTATAATGTATCAAACTTCCGCCGGAATAAAAAAATAAACAAAGAAAAACTCCAGGAAGAGTTAGGCCTTACAGTCGATGGCAAGAAGTACATGATAGGACTTGTCTCAAGACTTACAGACCAGAAAGGACTCGACCTGATAAACTACTGTATGGACGGTATTGCGGACGAGAATACGCAGTTCGTAGTCTGCGGCACAGGTGAGAATCGCTATGAGAATATGTTCCGCCATTACGCATGGAAGTACCCTGACAGGATCTCCGCGAATATCTGCTATTCAGAAGACCTGGCGAGAAAGCTCTATGCAGGCTGTGATGCCTTCCTTATGCCGTCACGTTTCGAGCCTTGCGGACTGACACAGCTGATATCATTCAGATACGGCACAGTTCCTATCGTTCGAGAAACAGGCGGACTGAAAGATACAGTAGAGCCTTATAACGAATACGAAAAGACCGGAGACGGCTTCTCATTCAAGAACTATAACGGTGATGAGCTTCTGAACATCGTAAACTATTCCAAGTACATCTTCTTTACGAAGAAGGCAGACTGGAACAAGATGGCAGAGCGTGACATGAATAAAGACTATTCATGGAACGCTTCGAAGTTCAAGTACGAAGGTCTTTATAACTACCTCTGTGGCTGGCTTGAAGAGTCAGATCAGGAAGGATAAAGGATAGAAAGAGCAGGAATGTCAGACACTAAAAGGAAAAAAGCTGCAAAGAAGAGACAGGCAAAAACACCTGATACTGAGGTAAAAAGAGACCTCTGTCTGTGGCTTTCCTTAGCTGTCTGCGTCCTGCTCTTTTTAAGTAACTTAGGAGTCGGAGGACCTGTTGGAGGAGCTATCGGCAGGTTTTTCTTCGGCCTCTTCGGAGTCATAAACTACGTACTTCCGATAGGACTGCTTATCGGGATTTTTTTTGCTGTATCGAATAAAGGAAATGTCGTAGCGACGGTAAAGCTTGTTGCAGCATTTCTCTTTGTGGTATTTCTAGACGGCATTATAGCTGTGATCCTCTTTGGCAAAGACCAGCCGACGCCCTCAGATGCATATCTGCAGAGTTACCAGGATAAGAGCGGAGGCGGGCTTTTAGGGACTCTTATAGCGACTCCATTCGCCAAAGGTTTCGGAAGTGTGCTGACGGTCATTCTCTTTCTGATATTCATGATCGTGTGCCTTGTGCTAGTCACTGAGAAGGGTTTCCTTAGCAGATTCATAGACAAAAAGAGAGTGGATCTGGAAAATCACGAGAAGGAGAGCCGCCCTCCACGCCAGAAAAAAATCCGCGAACCTGAAAAAGAAAAGGAGCCTCTTAAGAGAGCTTCACACAAGGTCTCCGGGATAAATGTGACACCGTTCAGGTCAGCGTCTAAGGCAAAAAAGACTGAGAATAAAAAAGAAGGTCTAAGGGAAGTCACCAAAGATGACCTCGAGGAGATAAAGAAAAATGCTCCTGAAAAGCCAGAAGAAGAGATGCCTGAGCCAGAGGTTAAGGAAGCAGTAGACCTCTACAGCGGTGAAGAAGTAAAGACGCAGATCCATATGGGAGCCTTTACTGAAAAAGTAGAAGAGAAGGCTAAAGAAGCTGAACCAGTCATAAGCGAGCTCCAGGAGAGTGAACTCACGTCTGATGAGCCGGAGACCTGGACAGAACCGGAATCAGAGCCAGACCCAGAAACGCAACAGATGACTGAGATAGTTCCTGACGAGCCTGTATATGAAGTCGATGAGACCGAAGAGCCTCTGCCGGATGAAGCATCTGAAGAACCTCTGCCTGAAGACGTGGCAGAAGAACCAGACGTCGAAGTCATAGAGGCAGAACCTGAAGAACAGGAGCCTCCAGCCTTAGATGAAAATACAGCGCCTGCACAGACTCAAGCCAGTGCGCCGGCTCCAGAGCACCATGTATCAAAGCCTTATCAGTTTCCGCCTGTGTCACTGCTGACTCAGATGAAGCAGAACGGCGGGGCAGATTCAGAAGAATACTTACAGCAGACAGCTGAGAAGCTCGAGGTAACGCTTAAGAACTTCGGAGTCGATGTGACAGTCACCGATGTGACCTGCGGACCGGCAGTCACCAGGTATGAGCTTCACCCGAAGCTAGGAGTCAAGGTCTCGAAGATCGTAAACTTAGCAGACGACATCAAGCTGAATCTTGCAGCCCGTGACATCCGTATCGAAGCCCCAATCCCTGGAAAAAGCGCTGTGGGGATCGAGGTTCCGAATAAGAATATCCTTACAGTACCGTTCAGAGAAATGGTCGAGTCTAGGGAGTTTAAAGAAGCAAAGTCAAAGATAGCTTTTGCGGCGGGAAGAGACATAGCAGGGAAGGTCATCATCTCAGATATAGCAAAGATGCCACATCTGCTTATCGCCGGAGCCACCGGCTCAGGAAAATCGGTATGCATCAATACGATCATCATGAGTATTCTCTACAGAGCAGAGCCTTCTGAAGTGAAGTTTATCATGATAGATCCGAAAGTCGTAGAGCTATCTGTCTATAACGGAATTCCGCATCTGCTTATACCAGTGGTCACAGATCCGAAAAAGGCGGCCGGAGCCCTGAACTGGGCAGTCCATGAGATGGATGACAGATACAAGAAGTTTGCCGAGACCGGATCCCGTGATATAAAGGGCTACAATGCAAAGATCAAAAACGGACGAATCAAAAACCGTGACGGCGTTGAGGTAAATGTAAAGAAGATGCCTCAGATAGTAGTCATCGTGGACGAGCTTGCCGACCTGATGATGCAGTCACCGAAGGAAGTCGAGGAATCCATCTGCCGACTGGCACAGCTCGCGAGAGCCTGTGGCATTCATCTGGTCATCGCTACGCAGAGACCTTCTGTAAATGTCATCACCGGACTTATCAAGGCCAACATGCCAAGCCGTATAGCTTTCGCCGTGACGAGCGGTGTAGATTCAAGGACTATCCTCGATATGAACGGAGCCGAGAAGCTCCTCGGAAAAGGAGATATGCTTTACTTCCCGCAGGGACTCGTAAAACCTATACGAGTACAGGGAGCCTTCGTACCGGACGAGGATGTGTCGAGTGTCGTCGGATTTTTACGTAAAGAAAATGAGACAGAGGAAGATGACACCGCGGAGATAAATGACTTTATCGAGAATGCAAGCTCTGAAGCTACACAAATCTCAGAAAATGCCGAGCCTGATGATGGCAGGGATCAGTATTTTGCTGATGCCGGAAGGCTTGTCATAGAAAAGCAGAAGGGTTCTATAGGAATGCTTCAGAGAAATTTTAAAATAGGTTTCAACCGTGCCGCCAGGATCATGGATCAGCTTGAAGAAGCAGGGGTGGTCGGTTCAGAAATAGGCACCAAGCCACGTACAGTCAGAATGGACATGGCAGCGTTTGAAAGTATGTTGCAAGGAGGAAACGAATGAAGTCAGACATTGAGATCGCACAGGAAGCTGAGAAACTCCCGATTGAAAAAGTAGCAGAGAATGCGGGAATTCCCTATGATTCACTTGAACTGTACGGGAAGTACAAGGCAAAGCTTACTGAGGGTTATCTGAAGGAGCTTTCAGGCAAAGAGAATGGAAAGCTCGTCCTTGTGACAGCCATCAATCCGACACCGGCTGGTGAGGGAAAGACCACCACGACCATCGGACTTGTAGACGCCTTAAATAAGCGCGGCAAAAAAGCGGTCGCAGCTCTCCGTGAACCATCGCTTGGACCGTGCTTCGGTATCAAGGGAGGAGCAGCAGGCGGCGGATATGCTCAGGTAGTTCCTATGGAGGAGCTGAACCTTCACTTCACCGGAGACTTCCATGCGATAACCAGCGCAAATAACCTGCTTGCGGCCATGCTTGATAACCACATCCAGAAAGGCAACACACTCCGCATCGATCCTAGAAGTGTAGTATGGAAGCGCTGCATGGATATGAACGACAGAGTCCTTAGGAATATCGTCATCGGACTTGGAAAAAAGGCTGATGGAATGCCTCGTGAGGACCATTTCGTGATCTCAGTGGCAAGTGAAGTCATGGCAGTCTTCTGCCTAGCAGAGAACTTACATGACTTAAAGGAGAGACTTAAAAAAATAATCGTAGCCTATAACTTCGACGGAGAGCCTGTCACAGCAGAAGACTTAAAGGCAACAGGAGCTATGGCAGCACTTCTGGTAGATGCCTTAAAGCCGAATATCATCCAGACCTTAGAGCATAACCTGGCTATCGTACATGGCGGGCCATTTGCGAATATAGCCCACGGCTGCAACTCTGTCCGTGCCACACAGACAGCCTTAAAGCTTGGTGACATCGCGGTCACAGAGGCAGGATTCGGTGCTGACCTTGGAGCCGAGAAGTTCTTCGATATCAAGTGCAGAAAGGCAGGGCTTAAGCCTGACGCAGTAGTTTTAGTTGCGACTGTCCGCGCTTTAAAGTATAATGGCGGAGTACCAAAGGATGAGCTGAAGGAAGAAAATCTCGACGCGTTAAAGAAAGGCATCGTAAATCTCGAGAAGCATATCGAGAACCTTCAGAAATTCGGAGTGCCTATAGTAGTTACCCTGAATTCATTCGATACTGATACAGACGCAGAAGTAAATTATGTCAAGGAATTCTGTGAGGAGAGAGGATGCGAGTTCGCTATCTCAGAAGTATTTGCCAAAGGTGGAGAGGGCGGACTTGCCTTAGCGGATAAAGTCATAGAGACTCTCGATAAGAAGACAAGCGACTTCCATGTACTCTATCCTGACAGCATGCCGCTCGAGGAGAAGATAGAGACCATCGCAAAGGAAATCTACGGAGCTGATGGAGTTACCTACTCTAACCCGGCAAAGAAGAGCTTAAAGAAGCTCAAGGAACTCGGCATGGATAACCTGCCTGTCTGCATGGCAAAGACACAGTATTCTCTTTCAGATGACGCTAAAAAGCTTGGCCGCCCGACTGGCTTTACCGTGAATGTACGTGAAGTTTATCCGTCAGCCGGAGCCGGTTTCGTAGTCGCTGTCTTAGGAAATATCATGACTATGCCTGGTCTTCCGAACCATCCGGCCGCTGAGAATATCGATGTGACAGATGATGGAAAGATCACAGGGCTGTTTTAATCACTGTCACACTTTGAAAGGATACGTATGAGCTATATCATCGATGGTAAAAAGATTTCACAGGATATAAAAGACGAAGTCAAGGACGAGGTTTCTAAGCTAAAGGCTAAAGGTGTTGAACCTTGTCTGGCGGTCGTTCTCGTAGGTGATGATCCGGCGAGCCACGTGTATGTCCGGAATAAGATCAAGGCCTGTGACTATACCGGTATCAAATCTGTCTCGATAAATCTGCCGGCTGATACAGAGGAGAGTGAGCTCCTTCAGAAGGTAGAAGAACTGAACGCCGATGAAAAAGTGCATGGCATTTTAGTCCAGCTTCCTCTTCCTCCGCAGATAGATGAGGACAAGGTCATAAACACGATAGATCCTGATAAGGACGTAGACGGCTTTTCTCCGATCTCTGTCGGAAGGCTTTCTATTGGTCTTCCTGGATTTAAGTCCTGCACCCCGGCTGGCATCATCGAGCTGATAAAGAGAAGTGGTGTGTCCATCGATGGAAAGAACTGTGTTATAGTCGGAAGAAGTAATATCGTAGGAAAACCTATGGCGATGCTTTTACTCAGGGAGAACGGAACTGTCACCGTCTGCCATTCACATACAAAAAATCTTCGTGAGATCACCTCACAGGCTGACATCCTGGTCGCTGCCGTTGGAAAACCTAAATACTTCAAGGCAGAGGACATAAAGGAAGGCGCCGTAGTGATCGATGTCGGAATGGACAGAGATGAAAATGGAAAGCTCTGCGGTGACGTGGACTTTACCTCAGTGTCTGAAAAGGCCGGGTATATCACTCCTGTTCCGGGAGGCGTAGGTCCTATGACTATAGCCATGCTGATGAAAAACTGCGTGGAAGCAGCTGAACGCCTATGAAAAAATCAAGACACTTAAAGCTTATCATCATACTGGCGGTCCTGATAGTGCTGATGGGATTTGTGTATTACAGATACACACAGTCTTTTTCATATCAGTACACTCAGGCGAGACAGGCAGATGCAAAGAAGGACTATGAGACGGCCATAAACCATTATCTGAAGGCACTTGAATCAGATGAATCAGATGTGAAGGTTCTCTGCGCCTTGGGAAATGACTACGTCCGTTTAAAGCGCCCGGGAATGGCCGAGACCTATCTGCTCCGTGCTGTAAAGCAGAACGGCAGCTATGAGAGGGCCTTTGAGCTTCTGCTAAAAGTCTACGAAAGCGAAGCAGCCTATGATAAAATGGAGAATATCTACCAGTATGCTTCCTCGGATAAGGTCAAAGACATATTTAAAGACTACCTGATAAAGCCGCCGGTATTCTCAGTAGAGGGTGGAAAGTTCTCTGACGACGTGACACTTACCCTGTCACTTCCCGAAGATGCTGATGACAACTATCAGATTTTTTACACGACTGATGGAAAGGCTCCGAACGGAGTAAATGGGCATCTGTACGACGGGACAAGCCTCTATCTGACAGAAGGTAAGACGAAGGTCCGGGCTGTATGCCGGAATGCCAATGGCAAGTTCGGAGAAGTAGCGTCAGAGACTTACACGATCAAATACGTAAAGCCAGAAGAGCCGAAGGTAAGTCCGAACGGCGGTGATTTTACGAAGAAGACGAAGGTGACTATCACGGCAGCAAGTGACTGCACCATATACTATTCGTGGAGCAACCAGAAGCCGGACGAGAAGTCAAAGAAGTATACGAAGGAGATCACGGTGCCTAAAGGCTACCATGTGCTCTCTGTCGTAGCCATAGACAGACACGGACTGAAAAGTAAGACTTATCATATGGGATTTTCGTATTATCCGGATTAAGGAGATTTATAGTTGGCAGAAGTAAGTATTGAGATCCCGCAGAAGGATCTGATAAATATCTTCGGAGAGTTTGATTCGCATGTGAAGATACTCGAGGATAACCTCGGAGTGGACTTCGTGCTCAGAGGAGATGACCTGAAGCTTTCGGGAGATGATGAGAAATTGAAGCGTGCAGAGCGGGTGTTTAGTGAGCTCTATGAGCTGTCGAAGAGAGGACATGAGATCACGGACTCAGATGTGAACTATGCCCTGTCTATCAGAAATCCCCAGACTGAGCATCCGCTGGTGGAGCTTGACAGTGACGTTATATGCCATACTGTTTCGGGAAAGCCTGTAAAACCAAAGACCATAGGCCAGAAAGAATACGTCGATACGATAAGAAAGCGGATGATCACCTTCGGAGTAGGGCCGGCCGGAACAGGAAAGACCTACCTCGCTATGGCTATAGGAATCACAGCATTTATGCATGAGGAGGTTGAAAAAATAATCCTCACCAGACCTGCGATAGAGGCAGGCGAAAAGCTCGGTTTCCTGCCTGGTGATCTCC
The DNA here is from genome assembly GCA_029226225.1 of Lachnospiraceae bacterium. GTDB lineage: Bacteria > Bacillota > Clostridia > Lachnospirales > Lachnospiraceae > Weimeria. The sequence continues at coordinate 28,688 of JAQXXU010000070.1, forward strand.
AGTCGAAGATAGACCCGTACTTACGTCCTCTGTATGACGCTCTCTATCAGATCATGGGAGCAGAGACTTTCCAGAGAAATATGGAAAAAGGAGCCATAGAAGTAGCACCGTTAGCATACATGCGGGGCCGTACCTTAGACAATGCCTTCATCATCCTAGATGAGGCACAGAATACAACACCGGCACAGATGAAGATGTTTTTGACCCGTATAGGGTTTGGCAGCAAGGCAGTCATCACCGGTGATGCCACACAGAAGGATTTAGCTCCCGGAGCACAGAGCGGACTCGATGTCGCCCTTAAGGTCTTAAGGAACGTAAACGAGATAGGAGTCGTACGTCTGACGGGTCAGGATGTGGTAAGGCATCCGCTCGTTCAGAAAATAGTAAAAGCCTACGAAGAATATGAAAAGAAACAGTCAGGAAGAAAAGAAAAAAAAGACAGAAGACGCAGGCCTTAAAAAAGTCTATACCAGAGAGGAAAGAATATATCCGAAGAGGGTAGCGGCGCTTCTGCTTTTTGTCGCAGCGACTATTTTTTTCATGACGGTGAATGCCTATAGAGGGATGCTGGCTACTGGAGGATTTATCTGTGAGGCACTTCTGATCGTGCCAGCCTGCCTGGTGACAGTTCTTCTGATGATCCACCAGAGAAAGGAAAAAAGACTCTGGTATCAGGATACGGACTATCTGGCTTTTGTACTGATATATACTATCGCAAATGCTATTCTGACAGTTGCCGGTTTTTTTCTGCCGGATTTTCTGCTTCCGGTAGCTGTATGTACTTTTCTTATAGCCTCCTGCGGGAATGAGACACTTACGATAGCCTCTTCTTTACTTATGACAGTATCAGTCTCATTCGGAAGCAGATACGATGGAAGCGTTTACGGGCTTTTTTTCAGTGAAGTGATCATAGCCGTGGGACTGGCTGAACTTATCATCAAAGCGTTAAAAAAAGACCGGGCAGTTCTTTTTCTCGTAGTCACGGCAGTACAGTGCGTGCTCCCGCTCTCGGTCAGGTACTTTACAAAACTGGCCATTTCGAAGAATGATTTGTATTTTTCACTCGGACTGTCTATAATAACAGGAGTAGTTTCTGTAACTGTCTATCCGGCGCTTTACAGGCGGCTTCACCTGGAGAGAAGCTACAGATACGAGACGATCCTGGACGATGACTATTCTCTGATAAATGAGATAAAGCTTTTCTCAGATGATGAGTACGAGAGAGCGAGAAAACTCTCTGTAGTATCACTTAAGGCTGCGCGAGAGATAGGGGCAGACGCAGCATTGGCAGCTGCCGGAGGTCTCTACTACAGGGTCGGACTTTTAAGAGGAGACCAAGAGATAGAGCATGCGGTCCAGATAGCAGGAGAGCACGGCTTTCCGGACCAGCTGATAAGCATCCTGTATGAGTACCAGGGACTTATCAGAAAGCCGACTTCAAAGGAGTCGGCCATAGTCCACATGACTGACGCGGTCATGAGAAGGCTCGATGCCATCTCAAAGCAGTCAGACAAAATGGAGAGCGGATGGAACAGGCAGATGCTTATCTATTCCGCGTTGAATGAGCTTTCGACGGGCGGGTTTTACGATGATTCTTCGATCACGATGAACCAGTTCTTAAAGATCCGCGACGTGCTCGCAAAGGAGTTATAATGACATTACTGATAGATGATCTGGTCACAGACGGACTGGATTTCGACTATAAGAAAACTGCTGAAGATGTCGTGAACGAATCACTTCAGATGCTTCACTTCCCGCTTCCGGCGCAGGTGTCACTTTCATTGGTATCAGAGGAAGAGATCCACGTGGAAAACCAGCAGTTCCGCCATGTAGACAGACCTACAGACGTGCTTTCTTTCCCGATGCTTGAGTACCCGGCGCCGGGAGATTTTTCATTTATCGAGGATGATGAGGAGTCAGTCGATCCTGATACAGGAGAGGTAGTACTGGGGGATATAGTGCTCTGCATCCCGCGGGTCCTGTCACAGGCACAGGAGTACGGACACTCAGTCAGACGAGAGTACGCTTTTCTTATAGCTCACAGCATGCTGCATCTGATGGGGTATGACCATGTGGAGGACGAGGAGAGAAAAGAAATGGAGAGACTTCAGGACGAGATCCTTGATCACCTGGGAATCGGAAGGGATTAAACACGATGAGCCGTGCAAAAAAAAGTGACGCGAATTTCCTGATGCAAGGTTCGCTTCTCGCAGTCGCATCTATCATAAGCAGAGTCATAGGACTTCTCTACAGGCTTCCTCTTACCGCCATCATAGGCAAAGAGGGAAATAACTACTACGGCACAGCCTACGAGATCTATAACCTGATCCTGCTGATATCTTCATACAGTATCCCACTCGCGGTATCGAAACTCGTGGCTACGAGGATGGCACAGGGTCAGTCAAAAAATGCCTGGAAGGTGCTTAAAGGCTCCCTGATATTTGCTTCGTTAAGCGGCGGAGGATTTGCGCTCGTAGTCTGGTTCGGGGCTGATTTCTTCACGACGAAGCTCCTTGCCACACCGCTGGCTTCTATCGCGCTAAAAGTCCTGGCTCCAGTTATTTTTCTTGTAGCCATAGCAGGTGTTCTTAGAGGATTTTTCCAGGGACTTAACAGCATGATGCCTACAGCCTTATCACAGATAGCAGAGCAGGTCGTAAACGCGATAGTCTCTGTACTGGCGGCCTATCTGCTCTTTGATTACGGTAAAAAGGTCGGAGCCGTCTTAGGCGACGCTGATGACTATGCTGCAGCCTGGGGTGCAGCAGGCGGAACACTTGGAACAGCCATGGGCGCAGTGGCATCACTGGGATTTCTGATATTTACCATATCTTTATACAGGCGCCGCTTCAGAAGAAAAATGCGCCGTGACCACACCAGACACTCGGACAGCTACAAGTCCATCATGTGGCTTCTGATCACGACTATCATTCCGGTGCTCATGTCCACGACCCTGTATAATATCAGCTCGATAATCGACCAGTCTATATTTAAAAACTTCGCGATCTTCCAGGGATACAAACAGCATACTATAGATATCTGGTGGGGAGTCTACTCAGGGCAGTACCGTGTCATCATAAATGTCCCCATATCGATAGCTTCTGCTATGGCGTCATCATCAGTACCGGCGCTAACTACTGCCTACAAAGGCGGAGACATGGATCTGGTGAGAAGCAGGATCCACGCAGCGACCAGATTCATCATGGCTATCGCATTTCCGTGCACAGTCGGCATTTTTGTACTCGCGCAGCCTATACAGCGACTGCTTTTCTCCGATACAGACCTGACGTCCGGCTATATGCTCATGGTAGGGGCGATCTCAGTACTTTTCTATTCGCTTTCTACACTGAGTAACGGCCTGCTTCAGGGAATCGACAAGCTGAAGATCCCGGTAAAGAATGCGGCTATCTCACTCGTGGCACAGGCAGGATTTCTGCTCGCAGCCATGCAGTTTTTCAGAGCCAATATCTACGCGGTAATTCTCGCAAATGCTTTCTATGCGTTCCTCATGTGCCTCTTAAACGGGCTTGCGGTAAATAAGTATTCTGGTACGAAGCAGGATGTGAAGACTACTTTCCTGCTCCCGCTCTTAGGCTCGGTCATCATGGGAATAGCAGTATATCTGGTGTATAAAGTCATCATGGCCGCAATCGGGAGAAACTCGATAGCTACGATCGTTGCCATACTTGTGGCACTGGTCGTTTACTTTGTGGTCATGCTTTTACTCGGAGGGATCACCAGAGAGGAGCTTGAAAAAGTGCCTCATGGTAGTAAGCTTATAAGAATAGCAGAGAAGACGCATCTGTTGAAATAAAAGGAGAAAACTATGAATGATCTGATAGTGGTAGGAGGCGGAGCGAGCGGTCTCTGCGCAGCGATCGCCGCAAAAAAGGCTGGAGCTTCTGATGTAGTAGTACTGGAAAAAAATACCGAATTCGGAAAGAAACTTCTGGCTACGGGGAATGGCAGATGTAACTTCACGAACCTTCGCGTAGAAAAAGACTGTTACCATTCTGATGATATAGACCGGGTGCTAAAGGTCGTCGGCACATTTGATCAGGCTGAAGTCCTTGATTTCATGTGCTCAGTCGGGATAAGCATCGAATACAAACACGGCTGGTGTTACCCGAGAAGCATGTCAGCATACTCGGTACAGCAGGCTATTTTATCCTGTGCCAGAAAGCTCGGAGTGAGTCTTAAAGGCGGGAAGAAAGTCATAGATATAAAGAAAAACGGCGATACCTTTGAGGTACAGGTAGACGGATATACCTATGAATCGAAGAAAGTGATCCTCGCCTGCGGAGGCTATGCAGATCCGAAGAGCGGAAGTACAGGAGAGGGTTTCTATATACTGAAGAGAGCAGGAATTCACATAAAGAAACCTCTCCCTGCGCTGGTCCCGCTTGTGATAAAGAATAACCCATTACAGAAAGCGGCTGGAGTCCGTGTAGATGCTGGAGTATCACTTATAGTTGATGACAGAGAAGTGGCAAGTGACTCAGGAAATCTCCAGATCACAGAGTACGGCATATCCGGAATTCCAGTATTTCAGATATCATCAGAGGCAGTAAGAGCCTTAGACGAGGGCAAGCCGGTAAATGTAAAGATTGACTTTTTCCCGGACTATCCGTCGAATGCGGTAAAGACTCTTTTAGAGCAGTGCGTCACGGAGGCATCACAGAACCTCGATCCGTCAGATCCGGACAAGCTTCTTCTGATGGGGATTTTTCCGGATAAGCTTGCGGAAGTATTTTCAGAGATGATATCAACTGATGACCTTCATATAGGTGATGTAGATGCATATACAGTCGCCTATTTCGTAGATAAGATCCTTAACGACTTTGTGCTTGAAGTCTCAGGCCACAAGGGATTCGAGAATGCACAGACTACTTCGGGTGGCGTTACTTTTGACGAGTTAAATGATGACCTCTCTCTGAAAAAAGTTCCGGGACTCTATATCTGCGGAGAAGAAGTAGATGTAGACGGACTCTGTGGAGGCTATAACCTGCAGTGGGCATTCTCTTCCGGACATCTCGCAGGAGTCAGCGCGGCAAAGGCATGAAGAAGAAACTAATGATCATAGCCGGCCCTACAGCTGTCGGCAAATCAGAGTGCTCCATCCAGCTCGCTAAAAAAATAAACGCGTCAGTCATCTCGGCAGATTCGATGCAGGTCTATCGTGGCATGGATATAGGAACCGCGAAGATCACTAAGCAAGAGATGCAGGGAGTCAGGCATTTCGGGATAGATATCCTGGATCCGACTGAAAACTACGATGTGACAGAATTCGTCGATATGGCACATAAGGCTATGGATGAGATCTACGCAGACGGGCAGGTGCCGATCATCTGTGGAGGAACAGGGTTCTACATACAGGCCTTAGCCTATGACATAGACTTCGGAGATGAAGAGGTCGACACAGAGTACCGGAGCCAGCTTCAGGAGTATGCCATCTCTAATGGGCAGGAAGCTCTTCACGAGAAGCTAGGAGAAGTCGACCCTGAGAGCGCAGGATCGATCCCGGCCGGGAATGTAAAGCGGGTCATCAGGGCATTAGAGTATTATAAAAATCATGGGGAGAAAATCTCATCACACAACGCCGCAGAACGGCAGAAGACATCTCCATATGACCTGCGATTTTTCGTGCTGACAGACGACAGGCAGAAGCTCTACGACAGAATAGACACCCGTGTCGATCAGATGATGTCAGAGGGTTTCTTAGCAGAGGCAGAGCGCATATATCATATCATAGGGGATAAGGACTGCACCGCAGCCAAGGCTATCGGCTATCGTGAGCTCTTCACTTACTTCAGGGGCGAGTGTACACTCGATGAAGCAGTGACAAAAATAAAGCAGGATACCCGCCACTTCGCGAAGCGCCAGCTGACCTGGTTCCGACGCTACCCGGATGTCATCTGGATCGACAGACAGAAGTACCCGACGACAGAGGAGATAGTGGAGTATATGATAAAAAAATACACTCTTGCAAATCCAGCGTGAAGGCTATATGATAAATGTGTTACTGATAGCTGCGTATATGTACAGGAGGCATGGATATGGATCAGCAAGTCACTACACCGATGGTTCAGATGAAGACGACTGCATATATAGAGGCGCTTCCTGAAGGAAAAAGAGCAGAGCTTATAAATGGGAGGGTATATGATATGGGGGCAACTGGGACGGCTCATCAAAGAATAGTTCATGGTCTGGACGTTATCATCGGAAACTATATAAACAGTAATCATGGGAAGTGTGAGGTTTTTCCTGCACCATTTGCCGTATATATAAATGATGACAAGTGGTCGTATCTGGAACCGGATCTGTCTGTGATATGCGCTTCGGAAAAAATCGACGAGAAAGGGTGTCACGGTGCGCCGGACTGGGTCCTGGAAGTGGTTTCACCATCGAGCAGGCAGATGGATTATATACTGAAACTTATCACATACAGGGCAGCGGGGGTAAGAGAGTACTGGATCATAGATCCAGACAAACAGGTAGTGCTGCTGTATCATTTTGAGGGTAATGAGTATGGCAGGCAGTATCTTTTTACAGACGATATTCCGGTTGGCATCTATCCGGGGTTTACGATAAATATCGCAGATATGATGGTCAGGCGATAGTCCAGGACACCTGTTCTGCAAAATGACATTTTCCCCCAAGTGTATATTTAACTGCTACACGAAATCCTCGATTGACTATTTCAATCGAGGGTTATTTTTTCTATAATATAGACGGTAAAGAAAGATTTTAGCACTCATACAAGAGGGCTGATAGAAACGGAGTGATTTTTACAAATGCTTAAATTCGGTAAGGCAGTAGTAAAGAGCAGATTCGTGATACTGATCGTGGGGATACTGCTTCTGATCCCGGCCGGGATCGGTTACATCAACACGAGGGTAAACTACGATATCCTCTCGTACCTGCCAAAGAACATCGACACGATGAAAGGACAGGACATACTCCTGAAGGACTTCGGAACCGGAGCATACTCGTTCGTCGTCGTCGAGGGAATGGATAACAAGGATCTGAAAAAAACTGCGGATACCATCTCAGATATCCCGCACGTGAAGAAGGTCCTCTGGTACGGTTCGGTCATGGATATGAATATCCCGAAGGAAGTCCTTCCAGACAAGGCTTACAAGTTCATCCATAACGCTGATAAGAATTCAGACCTGATGGTCATCCTGTTTGATCAGGGTATGGCCGCGGACGGTACGATGAAAGCCCTGAACACGATGAACGCGAAGCTGAGTAAGCAGTGCTTTGTATCCGGAATGGCTTCAGTCATAAATGACACGGCGAACCTTTCAGAAAAAGAGGTCCCGATCTACGTCATCATTGCTGTAGTCCTCTGTCTGATAGTTCTGATGATCACGCTGGATTCGGCATTTGTACCGTTCCTTTTCCTTATTTCTATAGGAATGGCAGTCATCTACAACCTCGGTACGAACTTCGTCCAGGGACAGATCTCGTACGTGACTCAGGCACTTGCGGCAGTCCTGCAGCTGGGTGTTACGATGGACTACTCGATTTTCCTGTGGCACAGCTATGAGGAGCAGCAGGAAGTCTTTAAAGAGGATAATAAAACTGCGATGGCACATGCCATTTCGAAAACCTTCCTATCTATAGCAGGTTCTTCGACGACTACGATTGCAGGCTTCATAGCTCTCTGCTTTATGAGTTTCCGTATCGGACTTGATCTCGGAGTTGTAATGGCAAAGGGTGTTCTGTTCGGGCTGATCTCCTGTGTTACGATCCTGCCGTCACTTATCCTGGTTTTCGACCCGATCGTCAGAAAGACGAACCACAAGGTCATCATGCCGGATCTCGGAAGAGCAGCCAACTGGATAGTAAAGCACTGCTACGTATTTTTCGTTATATTCCTGGTGCTTTTATTCCCGGCTTTCTATGGACAGTCACACACGAAGGTTTACTACGATCTGGCTGGAAAACTTCCTGACTCTATGAAGAGTAAGCAGGCTAATGAAAAAATGAACGAAGAGTTCAAGATGGGCGCCACCTCTATCATCATAGCGGATGCTGATCTTCCGGCAGAACAGTCGGATAAGATGATAAATGAGATAGAGAAGCTCAAAGGCATAAAGCTTGCTGTATCATCTGATTCACTGACAGGACCTATGATCCCATCAGATGTGATCCCGGATGACATAAGAGAAGAGTTAAATAACGGCGACAAGCAGCTGATGATAGTTACATCGAAGTATGCTACTGCCACGAGCGCTGTAAATAAGCAGTGTACCCAGATCGAGAAGATCATAAAGAAGTACGATAAATCTGCGATGCTTATAGGTGAGGCTCCTTGTACTAAGGACCTCGTAAACATCACAAACTCTGATTTCAACCGTGTAAACGCGGTATCGATAATCATCGTGTTCTTCATCATCCTGATTTCGTTCAGGTCGATCTCGATACCTATCATCCTGGTGGCAGTCATAGAATTCGCTATCTTTATAAATATGGGAATTCCTTACTACACAGGTACGACGCTTCCGTTCATCGCGAGCATCGTCATCGGAACCATTCAGCTGGGTTCTACCGTAGACTACGCTATCCTGATGACGAACCGTTACAAGTCGAACCGTGCAGCAGGCATTGATAAAAAAGAATCCATAACCGATGCGCTTCATGGCTCTATGACTTCTATAGTAGCGTCAGCACTTACATTCTTCGGAGCTACATTCGGAGTCGGACTTTACTCCGATATCGATATGATCTCATCTCTGTGTAACCTGATGGCAAGAGGAGCTATCATCAGTATGATAGTAGTTATCTTCCTGCTTCCATCGATGTTCATGATCTTCGATGGCATCATAGTAAGGACAAGCGCAGGTTTCGGGAAGGCGAAAGAAGCTGTCAGAGCAAAAAAGGTAAGAGCCTGATTGGAGGAAAAATAAATGAAGTTACAGACACTTAAGAAAATTTTTAAGAAAAAATATGTCATAAGAGTTGTAGCAGGTGCCCTCGTTGTCGGGCTTATAGCTACCGGTTCTGTCCAGTATACTGCTATGGCTGACAAGGCTTCTGAGACTGAGCAGACGACAAACAGCATCATAAATGGTGAGCATGTCAAAGTATCAAGCAAGGACTTAGATAAGGATGAGACAGTCTATCTGATCTCAAAGCCTGATGGAACCGTTTCAGATACCATCGTGGCAGCTCACCTGATAAACAAAGACGGTGAGGATACAATCGATGATGTGGCTTCTGACCTTACAGACATCACGAATACGAACGGTGATGAGAAGTTCACACAGAACGGCGATGACCTGACATGGCAGGCTGATGGCAATGACATCTACTATCAGGGACACACCACAAAAGAGGCTCCTGTCACTGTAAAAGTCACATATACTCTCGATGGCAACGAAGTGACACCTGATGAGCTCGCAGGTAAGAGCGGTCATGTGAAAATTCACTACGACTACACTAATAACACGAACTTCGAAGAGAAGGTAAACGGTGAAGACGTATCGACTGTGGTTCCATTTGCGGCTATCACGGGAATGATCTTAAATGATGATTTTTCCAATGTAAAAGTAGATAACGGCCGTATCGTACAGAACGGTACGAAGACTATCGTCATCGGCTATGCGCTTCCAGGAATCAAGGATTCACTTGAGCGGGCAGGTGGTTCTTTCGACAAGGACCTGTCTCTTCCTGAGTCACTTGACATCGAAGCTGATGTGAAGGACTTCGACCTTCAGACCCAGATGACAGCCATCGTAGACGCTTCCAATATGCTGACTTCGAATTCAGAGGACACTGAGGACTTAGGCGATGACATGGATAAGCTTCAGGATGCCGGAGCCCAGTTAAAGGACGGAAGCAAACAGCTTCAGGATGGCGCAGGTACTTTAAGCGATGGCGCAAAGAAGCTTGAGAACGGAGCGAAGAGTGCCCAGTCCGGAAGCCAGAAGCTTCAGAGTGGAAGCAAACAGTTAAGAGATGGCCTTGGTACTTTAAATGGAAGCCTTGGAACTTTCTCAAGCGGTCTCAAGACCTACACGGCAGGCGTTGCTCAGCTGAACGGAGGCATCGGTCAGTTAAAGACTTCACTGGCTCCTCTGTCAAGCGGTCTTCCTGCTCTTAAAAATCTGAACGTCGACAGCCTAGCAAAGCAGCTTTCAGCTCTTTCTACCGGAGTGGCACAGCTTAAGAACGGCTCTGATCAGCTTCTGGCCGGCTACAATGGCGACGGAACAGAGACTAATCCGGGTCTCGTAAAGAGCATGGATCAGCTGACGACTGGTTCAAAGTCAGTTTCTGATGCCGCATCAAAGGTATCTGATGGAGCCAGTGCTCTGGACAAGGGCATCGGACAGATACAGAGTGCTCTTTCAGGAGTGGGTTCACAGTTCTCCACACAGTCGCAGACCCAGCTGACACAGACGATTGACTCAAAACTGAACAGTCAGACGGCTCTTATCGGTCTGTTAAGACAGACAGGAATTCTCGGAGCTGATGAGAAGATAACTCTTTCAAATATCGATACAGTTGTCACAAAATTAGAAGCTGCACAGAATGCGGTTATTGCAGGTGTCGCGCAGGCAAATGGCGTTGATACTGCTAAAGCAACTGCCACCTACTACACAGCTCTTGACGGTCTGCATCAGGTTCAGGCTGCAAAGACAGCACTTGATACTGCAGGAAAGTCACTTCAGAGTGAGCTTACCAGCCAGACTGTTTCAAGCCAGATAAAGCAGCTTACAGATGGATCAAAGCAGTTAGCTGATGGTTCTTCAAAGCTTGCTGAGGGTGCAAAGACTGTGAGTGACGGTATGACACAGGCTAATGACGGAGTAAAAAAGCTGGCAGCAGGTCAGAAGCAGTTATCAGACGGCATCAACCAGTTCTCTTCGGGACTTGGTTCAGCTGATCTGAGTGGACTTGATATCTCATCTATATCAGACCTGTCAGGTCAGTTCAGTAAACTGATAAGCGGCGTAGATCAGCTTTACACAGGAAGCAGCACCCTGGTGGCAAACAGCAGCCAGCTGACAGGCGGCGCAGATCAGATATCTGGAGGAGTAAGCAAGCTCTATAGCGGAGCAAAGACACTCTATACAGGTCAGGGTACTCTGACGAACGGTCTCGGAACTTTAAGCAGCGGTACTTCAGAACTCTCATCAGGAGCTACAAAGCTTTCAGATGGAGCTGGAGATCTCTACGATGGTATCGTGAAGTTCAACAAAGAAGGAATCGAGGAGCTTGTAAACGCATATAACGGTGACATCAAGCCTCTCGCAGATCACCTTCGCGCAGCTATCGATGCCGGCGAGCAGTATGAAAGCTTCTCAGGTCTTGCAGACGGCAAGAACGGAGCAGTCAAGTTCCTCTACAGAATGGACGGCATAACAGCACCGGATGAGAACTGATACAGATTTTACGACGGCGGGTATAGACCCGCCGCTTTTTTTTATGCTATAATGTCTGTTATGAAATTCAGACCATGTATAGACATCCATGACGGACGGGTAAAACAGATAGTGGGCGGAAGCCTCGATGACAGGACAGATTCGGCGACGGAGAACTTCGTGGCAAGTCATGATGCAGGCTATTATGCTGCACTTTATCGGCAGAAAGGGCTTGACGGAGGCCACGTGATAATGCTTAATGCCAGAGGCATTGCAGAGTACCAAGCTTCGAAGCAGCAGGCACTTCTGGCGCTACACACCTACCCGAAGGGGCTTATGGCCGGCGGAGGCTTAGACGATATGAATGTGTCAGAGTTCTTAGATGCCGGGGCAAGCCACGGGATTTTTACGAGCTTTATTTTCTCAGGCGGACAGATACAGATGGATAGGCTCGAGAGACTTGTGAAAGTCGCTGGAAGAGAGCATATAGTCTTAGACTTATCGTGCAAAAAGAGAGACAGCGACTACTATGTAGTCACCGACCGCTGGCAGAAGTTTACCGATCAGAAGCTCTCGCCTGAGCTTCTCGGCAGATTAGAAAAATATTGTGACGAGTATCTGATCCACGCAGCCGATGTCGAAGGAAAAAGGGCTGGAGCAGACGAGCAGCTGCTTACTATTTTAGCGGATTACGATGGCCTTCCGGTGACATACGCCGGAGGAGTCGGAAGCTATCAGGACCTTCGCGAGATAAAGCGCCTTACCGATGGCAGGATAGATGTGACCATCGGCAGCGCACTCGATATTTTTGGTGGAAGCCTTGAACTTGAGCAGATTTTAAGTATAATAGAAAAGGACTAAAAGGACAGGAGGGATCATAATGACCTCTATAGATTTTACAAAAATGCACGGTTGCGGTAACGACTATGTCTATGTCGACTGCACGAAGAACGTGATAGAAGACGGCACTGAGCTGTCGAAATTCGTAAGCGACAGACATTTTGGCGTCGGATCAGACGGACTTATCCTGATAAAAAAGTCAGACGTCGCCGATTTTAAAATGGACATGTATAACGCCGACGGTTCAAAAGGCGAGATGTGTGGAAACGGCATCCGCTGTGTCGGAAAGTACGTCTATGACAACGGACTTACAGATAAGACCACAGTCACGATCGAGACTCTGGCAGGAATAAAGACCATCGAGCTTTACTTAAAGGACGGCAAAGTAGACTCAGTCCTTGTAAATATGGGCTCGCCGGAGCTTAGGGCTTCGCAGATTCCGGTCATTTTTCCAAAAGAGCAGATGATAAATGAGCCGATGGAAGTCGATGGAAGTATCTTCCGTGTGACCTGTGTATCGATGGGAAATCCGCACTGCGTTATATTTACGGATGAGGACACGAGAACCCTCGACCTGCCGCATATCGGACCGCTTTTCGAGAACCACCCGACTTTCCCGCAGAGAGTGAACACTGAGTTCGCGAATATCCTCGACCGGAAAAATATCCGGATGAGAGTCTGGGAGAGAGGAAGCGGAGAGACACTTGCCTGTGGTACAGGTGCCTGCGCTACAGGAGTTGCAGCAGTCGTAAACGGTCTGACGGATGACGAGGTGACTATACACCTGCTCGGCGGTGACCTTATAGTACGCTACGACAGAGAGAATAACACAGTCTGGCTCAAGGGACCGGCAGTCACTGTTTTCACGGGACATATCGACATACCGGATTCGTTTGAGAAGGACGATGTCAAAATATACGAACCAAAAAGTAAGGAGTAAATGATGTATCAGGTTAATACGAATTATCTGAAGTTACCGGGAAGCTATCTGTTTTCCACCATCGCTAAAAAAGTCGCTGCTTATCAGGAGGCAAATCCTGACAAGGAGATAATCAGACTCGGGATCGGCGACGTGACCCAGCCTCTGCCGAAGGTCGTTATCGACGCTCTTCACAAGGCTGTCGATGAGCAGGCTGACGCTAAGACATTTAAGGGATATTCACCGGATCTCGGATATGATTTTTTACGTAATGCTATAGCTGAGCATGACTACAAGGCAAGAGGATGCGACATAGCTCCTGACGAGATCTTCGTATCAGACGGTGCGAAGAGTGATTCGGGAAATATCCAGGAGCTTTTCTCTGAGGATAACAGGATCGCTGTCACAGACCCGGTTTACCCGGTTTATGTGGATTCAAATGTCATGGCTGGACGCTGCGGAAACTACGATCCGAAGACCGAGATGTGGGACAGAGTCATCTACATGCCTTCTACCGCTGAGAATGGTTTCGTTCCTGAGCTTCCGAAGGAGACACCTGATATCATCTACCTCTGCCTGCCGAATAACCCGACAGGAACTACCCTTAAGAAAAATGAGCTGCAGAAGTGGGTCGACTACGCTAACCAGAAGGGCTCGATCATCATTTTTGACGCAGCTTATGAGCACTATATCTCGACTCCTGACGTTCCTCATTCTATCTATGAGTGTGAAGGCGCAAAGGACTGCTGCATAGAGATAAGGTCATTCTCGAAGACCGCTGGATTTACAGGTCTTCGTCTTGGATTTACCGTAGTGCCGAAGAGTCTCAAGTCTGGCGATGCTTCACTTCATGATATGTGGGCCCGTCGTCACGGCACGAAGTTCAACGGTGCTCCGTACATCGTTCAGCGTGCTGGAGAAGCCATCTACACAGAGGAAGGCCAGAAGGAAGTAAATGAACTGGTCGGTTACTACATGGAGAATGCCCGCATGATCCGTGAGGGTCTTACAGCAGCAGGCTTTACCTGCTACGGCGGAGTAGACGCTCCATACATCTGGATGAAGACACCTGATAAGATGTCGAGCTGGGAATTCTTCGATTATCTCCTCGAAAATGCGAATGTCGTAGGTACTCCGGGAAGCGGTTTCGGTCCTTCAGGTGAAGGCTACTTCCGACTGACAGCTTTCGGAACTCATGAGAATACTAAGGCAGCTCTTGAGCGTTTCAAGAACCTTTAATTAAAAAAGACAGGCCCTGATCGGGTCTGTTTTTTATTTGAGCACGCGGATCGGTTTGAAGTTCAGGTAGTCGCCGGAGACGAGTGAATACTTTACACCATGGTATCTGCCCTGGATGCTGTCGTGAAAACGCTCCTTGCCGTGACTGTGGGAGTAGATGACCTGTTCGGCACCGATTTCCTCAGCTATGCGGGTGAACTCTGAATCGGTCTGTATGACTGAAGTCGGAGGATAGTGCAGGAATATAATATACTTAGTGTAACCCGCGGCTCTGGCGGCATCAATGCCCGTAATGAGCCGCTTTTTTTCGCGGTCGACGAGCTTTACTGACTGTTCATAGGCAGCCCTGTCGTAGCCGGTTATCAGATTAGTTCTCGTATCTATGAAGAACGGCCCCTCAAAGCAGAATCCCTTGGTGCCTACCAGAGCATAGTCTTTATAGGTGTAGAAATTATTCTGGAGAAAAAGGAGCTTCCCTTTGAACATCTCATTCAGCTTCTCAGTCTGGTTGGCTTTCCAGAAGTGATCGTGGTTTCCACGAAGAAGTATTTTTCTTCCAGGGAGAGCCTCGATGAATTCAAAGTCCTTCTGGCACTGCACGAGGTTATTGCCCCAGGAGTGGTCACCGGTCAGGACAAGAGTGTCATCAGGTTTTACGAGCCGCTCTATATTTTTCTTGGCTTTCCATTCATGATCTTTCCAGATTTTTCCAAAGCGCTCCTGAGACTTTTCTGGTGTAGAAAAGGACAGGTGCAGGTCGCCCAATGCGTATAATGCCATGAATATCTCCTTGTCTTTACATCTTTTTACCATTATAATATAGCGGTTGGCAAAATCAAGCCGGCTATGAAAGGATATAACAATGGATTCGAGGGTAAAGGGGGCTTTTCTTACAGTGTTCGGAGGAGTATGCTGGGGGCTTTCGGGCTCGATGGGACAGTATCTGTTCACGGAACAGGGCATGGATTCGAGGTGGCTGGTGCCGATAAGACTCGGACTGGCAGGTATCATCATGTTTATCTACTGTCTTATCAGGTACAGAAAGGATACGTTCAGACCGGTTTCAAACAGGGCTGACCTCGGAAGGCTTATAGTTTACGGACTCTGCGGTGTCAGCTGCAGCCAGTTTACGTACTTCCTATGCATCCAGCTGAGTACTGCGGCGATGGGGACGATACTCCAGGACTTATCGCCTATTTTTATCCTGATGGTCACTTGTATCAGGGGACACAGGAAACCGAAGACAAATGAGATAGTGGCGGTTGTTCTCGCCATCTGTGGAGTAGCGCTTCTGGCTACTCACGGTTCTATAGAAAACGCGATCATATCACTTCCTGCCATCATCTCAGGAGTCATCTGCGCAGTCTGCGTCATGATCTATAACTGTTCTGATACCCTTATAGCAAAATATCCGACGGCCATGCTTCAGGCGTATGCGTTTCTGATAGGCGGAGTATTTTTTGCGCTTGTATTCAGAAGCTGGACTATCCAGTATACGCCGAATGGCATCGGGCTTTTCGGTATCGCTTTCGTGGTGCTGGTCGGGAATGTCCTCGCTTTCACTTCATATATAAAGGGTGTCTCCTACATCGGGCCTGAAAAAGGGATCCTCTACGGATTTTCTGAGCCGATCACTGCTGCCATTATCACGGCTACAGTGTTTAAGACTGCGATGACGCCGTATGATATAGCCGGAATTGTGCTGATTTTTCTGATGCTTGTGCTGATAAGCAGAAGGTGACAGATGGGTAAGCTTCGCTTTGTTTTAAAAAATAAGACTCCGGAGGATGAGGAATTCTTCGCGGAGTCGGAGACGGACTACGGTCTGAAGCACGATGTCGAAGTGACGGATTCGCAGGACGAGATTTTTAAGTGCATGAGCCATCATATGGCAGTGATAGGATATGAGAGAGAGGGACAGCATTTATCGGGACGTTTTATCATTGGGTCACTCTGGGCTTTAGACAGAGATTTCGTGAAAAAAGTCCATGATCTTTTTTACAGAATTCCACAGGTGATACTTAAGACAGAAAGAACTGTGATACGGCAGTGTGATCCAAAGACTGATATCCTTCCGATGATAGAGCTCTATGAAAAGCCGCATGTGACTGACTTTGTGGAACCGCTGTATCCATTTGCGGAGGAAAGGGTCTATCAGAGAGACTACTTCGATAATATCTATGGTCTCTATGACTTCGGCATGTGGAATGTATTCCTGAAAGAAAATGGAAAGCTCATAGGCAGATGTGGTCTGGAATATATGAACCCTCCGGAGGGACTGGCTGTATCAGACGATGATCCGTGGCTTGAACTAGGTTACGTCATAGATCCGGACTTCTGGCATCAGGGGATTGGTTATGAAACTACTGAAGCGATTTTACAACTGGCGTATGAAAAGGGGCACAGTCATATCTTTGCACAGATAAACGAAGAGAACACAGCTTCTGTGCGTCTGGCGGAAAAACTTGGCTTTTTTCACGCAAAGGGCGATATATGGGTATGTAACCGATACCAGCCGTGAAAATACCGTTAATGTTTATGAAAAAAATCTAATTTTTTCTTCACAAAAGTTACAGATTGTGTTAATATTTTCTTAATAATTCATAAGTGAAAGGTTAAAAGCGGAGACGGTTCCGCTTTTTCAAATAGATTCTTGGAAGCTTTAATTTATATCATAGTTTTTATCATAGGCTCGTGCGTCGGGTCATTTCTTAATGTGCTGATTTTCAGGATACCGAAGCATGAGGGTTTCGTAAAAGGCAGAAGTCATTGCATGAGCTGCGGACATGAGCTTGCCTGGTACGACATGTGGCCGGTGTTTTCGTATATTTTTCTAAGAGGAAGATGCAGATACTGCGGGGCAAAGCTATCAAAGCAGTACCCTGTCATCGAGGCGCTTAACGGCCTTCTGTGGTGCCTTGTGATGGAGCAGTACGGCATTTCGATGATGGGAATCCTGACAGCGGCTCTACTGTCTGCGCTTATAGTCATAAGTGTGATTGATGGCAGGACCAGGGAAATCCCAGTCGGGATAAATATATTCATCCTGATCCTTGGCATCATAAGGGTTATATCAGAACTTTTCGCTGTGGCGGAGGACTGCCGGAATTCTTACAGCTTTTTCTATGAGACGATTTTGGACGAATACAGTCCGATCGATGATATTTTTTCACAGACGATCACTATAAAGCAGATACTTATCTCGCATGCGCTGGGGCTTGTGGTTGTGGCAGGAGTTCTTCTTCTGATACTTCTGATAAGCGGCGGCGCGGCAATAGGTGGAGGAGATGTAAAGCTGATGGCGGCTGCCGGACTGTTTTTAGGACTGCGGCTTACTGTCGTGGCATTTTTCTTAGGATGCATAATCGGGGCAGTCATTCACCTGCTCAGAATGGCAGCTTTTCATGCCGGAAGAGATCTGGCGATGGCACCGTACCTGTCGATTGGGATCGGAGTCATGGCACTTTACGGAAGCGATATATTAAGGGCTTATGTCAGCCTATTATCATAGAAGGGATTAAAAAAATGGCACAGGTAATCAATCTACAGACAGGTGACAGAGTGTCTATGGTCTGCCGTGCGACAAAGCGTGGAAACGGCGTAGCGATTGGCGAGCATTTCGTATTTGCGACACCGATTGGCTGCGTTTCGGACGGTATGATCGCAGATCCGGACACATACGCAAAGATACTGACCCAGGAGCTTAACAACCATGGTCTCAAGAACGTATCTGATGTAAACGTATCACTTGCTTCGGGAAAAATCGCGACACGTGAAGTCTCGCTTCCGAAGATAAAGGACAAACAGCTCGCTTCGATGATAAAGTCGAATGCAGACGATTATTTCCCGGTTGATATGTCGCAGTACAAGCTGGCATACTGTGTGATAGGTGATGAGGATGCTGCTGCAAAAGAGAAGACCTCAGATAAAGCACCTGGCAGAAAATCAGAGACACAGAAGGTGCTGATAGAAGCAGCACCGAAGGAAGTATTAAATTCCTATGTGTCACTTTCGCAGAAAGCACTTTTTCATATAAAAACCATAGACTCATCCCAGAATGCCCTCTATCAGGCTCTGAAATCTGTCAAAATAAAGGGAACCGTGATGTATGTGGATATAGATTCCGTGCGCATGGACTGCCTGTTCTTAAAGGATGGAGCCTATGTGATGCAGAGGTCATTTACCTATGGTGGCGACGAGATGATCTACCCGTACATCGAGAGACAGGGCATGACAGAGGAAAACTATTTCGAAGCCTTCACAGAACTTACGGCTCCGGGAAAGAGCTCCATAGAAAAAGACTTAGCAGAAGACCTCTTAAGCCGCTGCGTAAGCTCCATCACCAGAGCTGCTGATTACCTGAGGACCACGAGAAATCTTCAGGTGGATGGTATTGTGCTTTTAGGAACCTGTGCCCATCTGCCTTTCCTCAGAGAATCCATCCAGGAGCAGTCCGGCATAGACGTAGCCTTCATCGAGAACATAAAGGAAACGGCACAGCTTGTAAACGGTTCCGCAGACGTGGCCAGATTCTTAAGCTGCGCAGCCTGCATCGTGGATTCGATAAATCTGACACCAGATGCATACCTCTCAAACAAAGCGAAGAAAGGCTTTACCTTCGGAGGCGGAGACGACTCATACACAGTGCCTGTCATCATAGCGGTAGTGCTGGTGGCTGTCGGCGTAGTATTAAGCCTTATGTCAGTGCTTGGATATCTAAGCAAAAAGCAGGAACTGGCAGAAATACAGAAAGAGATGGCGCAGCTTGAGCCGGCAAAGGAAGCCTACGATGCTTATGTGGCTTATCAGAAGAATTCAGATTCTCTTGACATCATAAAAAAAGACGCCGAGGGAAATAATAAAAAGCTCCGTAAATTTTTCGAAGAGATTGAAGCAAACATGCCTTCTGACCTTTTGACACTTAACGCCCAGTGCAACGCGGCTACAGTGACACTTAACTGCCAGTGCCAGGATTTGGACAGCGTGGCAAACGTGATCAGTGCCTTCAGAAAGTTCGACTCGATAAAGGTGACAGATGTATCTGTTCCTACGATAACGCTTGACGAATCAGACAGCGGTGAAAAGACTGAGAGCTTCACGGTTACGGCGACGCTTGCGCCGGATGGCTCTACAGCAAATCCTGATAAGAAATCATCCGATGCATCAGATTCTTCTTCAGAAAGCAGCAGTACTACAGAAAGCACTACCACCACTTCAGAGGAAAATGCACAGTAAAGGAGGGGATATCAGATGAAAATGCAGTTACAGAAAAAAGATATAAAGCTGATCATAGTAATGGTCGGTGTACTGATCCTCGTCATCGCCTACTTCGTGGTCTATAGAAACTACGATCAGCAGACACAGGACCTGCAGTCACAGATCGACACGCTCCAGCCCGAACTGAAGCAGCTCAGGGAATACGATGAGCACAAGCAGGAGTACATCGATGGCACAAATGCCTGCAAAGAGAATATGAAGTCTGTCATGTCATCTCTTCCTACATCTATCTGGACAGAAGACCAGATAATGCTGGCCAGAAGAATGGAAGAGGACTTAGACATCACCGATACGAGTGAGTCGTTTACTGATCCGGTCGTGGTGACACAGTTCAAAGGAACTCCGATTGATGACATAGATAACTATTCGGATCAGGTGGACATGACCTCGAACAAGTACCAGATGACCCTGGCAGCCGACATGGATTATACGCAGTTTAAGGACTTCCTTGACTACATCTATGATGAGCCTACGATGACAGGACTTGATTCGGTGACTATGACGTACGACGCAGAAAAAACTGACCTGAACGTATCTGCAGTCATAAACCAGTACACTCTTTCCTATCAGGATGCGCCTGAAGAACAGCATTCGGTACCTGAGGTATCAAAGGGAGTAAAGGATCCGTTCGGCACATACACGAACTGAATGATCATACGGAGGAGCTAATGCTTAAGTCTTTAAAAAGAAAATTTCATAATGCTTTACACGACGACAGCGGCGCCTCCCTGCTGGAGCTGATCATCGCCGTTACCATACTTGCGATAGTCACAGCTCCGCTTCTTAATACTTTTGTGGTCTCGGCAAAGCTGAACTCAAAGGCAAGGACGATGGGACTTGAGACGAATGCTGCGACGAGCATCTATGAGAAGATCAAAGGCTCGAATGCTTCCGATATAGTTTCATCAGAAGAAGATGGAAGTGTAAAAAAGGAGCAGACAGAGAAGCTCGGTAAACTCTTCGGAGCAGACAGTGTGGCT